>CAKZKQ010000321.1 GCA_937123825.1 uncultured Pseudomonadota bacterium | reverse complement strand
GAACCTCCTGCGAGACCTCAGCGTTCAGCACCGCTCGGTCACCGCGCCCCCGCGCCACACCCCGTTTCCGCCCGGCAGCGAGGTCATCCGCACCGGACCGCTGCCCGGCGCCGGAGCCAAGCGCTTTGAAGGCACCGCGCTGGTGCTGCGCCCCGGGGTCAGCGCCGGGGCCGGCGGGTTTGTCGGCAGCGAGCAGACCAGCGCCGAGCGCGTCTTGATCGTCTGGGACTACATCGAGCGCTTTGTGGACTCGGTGGGCGGCCAGATGAGCCGCACCGACGGCGGCATGGCCGTGGCGTGCTTCGAGGGCGACGCCCACAGCACCCTGGGGCTCGCCGCGCGCAGCGCCCTTAAGCTCCAGGACAAGGTGTCGCGGCACTTTGGGTTTGCCTGCCTCGCCGTTGGCGTGGCCCACGGCGAGCTGGCCTGGCTGCCCGGCAAGACCCGGCGCCTGCGTGGCAAGGCCGCGCTGATGGCGCGCACGCTCCTGTCCGGGGCGACAGAAAATGACATCATGGTCTCTGCCCAGGCCAAGGTCCTGCTCGCCGAAGGGTTCCACCTCCAACCCCGCGAAGAGGCCTTTGTCATCCGCGCTCCCAGGCGCCCCGGCGTTCAGAGCGACGCCATACGCCCCCTGAGCCGCAAAACCGACAATCTCCTCAGTGCCCCTCCCTCCATTGAGGTCCCCGGACGCCCCAGGCTGCAAAAACGCCTGGAATACACGCTGGGGCGGCTGCGCCAGGGGCACAGCGTGCGCCCGCTGGCGCTGATCGGCGAACCCGGCACAGGGCGCCGCTACGCCCTGGCGGCCATGACCCGGCAGCTGGCCTCAGACGGCGTCCTTGTCGTGCGCACGCGCGTCTCCGTCATCGACAAACCCTTTCGCCCGCTGATGGACCTGGTCTTCCAACTCCTGGCCCAGGTCCCCGGCGTCTCCACCGACGCTGGCCGCTCCACCTCGCCGGCCTCCCTGGAGATGAAGCTCCTGCTTGAGGGCGCGGTCAAGCTCGGTCTGAGCGCCGTGGACACCGATGTGTTGGTGGGGCAGTGGGTGTCGGGCCAAGGAGACGAAGGCCTTGGCCAAACCGACCGCGCTTCTGGCCTCTCTCACACCCAACTCCACCGGCTGCTGCACTCCAAGTCGCCCCGCAGCCGTCGCATGGAGCTGACGGCCGCCGTGCGCCGCCTGATGGTGGCCATCTTGGCTCGGCGCAAAGTCGTGGTGGTGCTCGAAGACCTCCAGGAGGCCGACGCCATGTCGCTGGCCGCGCTCGAAGGGCTGTGCGCGCTGGCCAGCGACCACCCGCTCTTTCTGGCCACCACCGCGTCACACGCCGATCTGGAGGTCCTCAGGCACTTTGAACTCCACAAGGTGGAGCCGCTGGCTGGCGCAGCGCTGGGCGCCTGCTGGGAAGCGATGTGTGTCGCCACCCGTCATCAAAGCCAGCTGCCGCTGCGAGAGGTCGCCCAGGCCTCCAAAGGCCTGCCGCTCTACATGCGCCGCTGGCTGGGCACCCCGGGGCTCGACGCCGGCACGCTGCCCGCGCTCATCATCGAACAACTCAAGCAGCTCCCCGTCGAAGAGCGCCGCGTGCTGACGATGGCCTGCGTGCTGGGTCCGAGCTTTGACTCGGCGCTGCTTAAAGAACTCATCGGCACGCTGCAAAGCAAAGCCTGTGAGGCCCTGTGCCAAGGCCCACTCCAATGGTTCGAGTTGCTGCCCGACAAACCCGGCTGGTGGCGCTTTGTCCACCCCCGGCTGCGCCGCGTCCTCTACCGGCACCTGTCGAGCAAAAATCGCCGCGAGCTGCACCGCCGCGTCTACGACCTGATGGCCAACCGCCCCACCAACGACACCCAGCAGGCGGCGCTGGCCACCCACGCCTTCCGCGGCGAACTCTGGCACGACGCCCTGAAGTTGGCCGTCGACCAGGGCGATCGCTGGATGCTCTCTCGTGCCCCCGAAGGGGCCGCGCGCTGGTTCCTGATTGCCCTCAAAGCCCAGGTCACCCTCGGCACGCGGGGCCACGAGCGCGAAATGCTCACCCTCAAGGCCGCCATGGCCCTGCGCCACAGCGAACAAGACCAAAAAGCGCTCCAACTGCTTGAGCGGTGCGAATTTGAAGACGTCGGCCAACGCGCCCGCGCCGCGCTGATGAAGTTCGAAATCCTCAAGTCGCTCGGCCGCCTCAAGGCCGCCCAGGAACACGGCCGCGCAGCCCTGGAGCAGTCCCTCGACATCCCCGCGCTCGCCGGGGTCCTGCTGGTCCACATGGGCGACGTCTACCAACGCCGCAACAAGCTCAACAAAGCCCTTGAGATCATCGCCAAAGGCCGCGAACTCTTCCAACAATCCATCGGATTGCTGCCCGCCGACGTCGAAGCGGTGCGTTGGAACTCCCTGATCCTGATCTCGTCCATCTACGCCCAACAAAACAACCCCCAGGAGGCCGAACGCTTCCTGCGCGACGCCATGAAAGAGGCGCGCCTCATGCGCGACATGGAGGGGATCTTTGCCTGCCTCAGCCACCTGGCCTCGCTCCTGATGGGCCAGCGCCGCTATAAAGACCTCGAGCGGCTGTGCAAAAGCCTCCTGGCCAACCCCCCCAGCCCCCCCAATCTCCCCCAACAAGTCGTCCTCTGGCGCATCCTTGGCCAAGTCCACCAAGCCACCGAAGACACCGTCTCCGCACGCGTCGCCCTCACCCGCGCCCGCAGCCTCGCCGAAGAAGGCGGCTGGCTCGCCGCCGTCGAAACCCTCAACAGCATCTCGCGGAACAAGCTCAGCGTGAGCTGAGCTTGTGGTTCGCTTGCTGGCGCTGCGCTTTCGGTGCGCGGCGCCGTCGCTTCGCTTGGCTTGCTTGTGGTTCGCCTGCTGCGCAGGCTTTTGGTTCGGTCGCTGCGCTCCCTTTTGGCATTTGTGATGGGTGGGTTCTTGGCTTCGCCGGTACGAGTTGGGCATTTC
>CAKZKQ010000320.1 GCA_937123825.1 uncultured Pseudomonadota bacterium | reverse complement strand
CAGCTCGCGGGCTAGGGTCGGGGCAGGGTGGCCAGCTACAAGATCGACTTCGCTACCGTCCTGCGCGCCACAGCTCCGCTTTGGGACGCTGTGGGGCCTGATTTCGCTGCGAGGGTCGCTGGGGCTCCTGAACCTGCTGACGAAGTGCCTAGCAACGTTGTACCATTGCATGGTGGGTCTGAGCCTATCATAAGCCATGTGCCGCTCTGGAGCACCGTTGCAGAACGTTTGAAGGCGCAGGATGCGAAGCTCTACAATGCATGGTTTGCCCGGCTTGAAGCGATTGAGATTGATGTCGAGGCGCGCGTGGCCCAGCTTGAGCCGGTGGAGACCTACGAGGCCATGGTCCGCGAGCGCTTTGGAGAGTTGGCCGACGCTGTGGTCGGTCACATGCGCAAGCTCTACCCGACCCCCGAGGTGCTGCGCCAGCGCCTGACCTTCCTCAAAGACAACTGGGCCTCGATCATCGAAGACGTCAACGGCAGCCTCAAGCCCGCCGCCGCCATCCGCGACGAGCTGGCCGACGCCGGTTGCCCGGTCACCTTCGCCCAGATCGGCGTCACCGATGAGCGCGCTCGCCGTGCCACTGCCTGGTGCAAAGACATTCGGGGCCGCTACACCATCCTCCACCTCGCCTTTGAGTTGGGTGTGCTCGACGCCTGGACCGATGAAGTCCTGGAGGCTTTCCATGGCATCAAAGCCTGAGTTGGAGTTGGCGCGGGTTCACGCGCTTCATCCCCGAGTTCCTCATCTGGCCACCTGCGATGCGGATGGACACCTTCGCGTTGGGGCGCTTGGAGACAACGCGCCGCTGGCCACCGCCCAGATCGCCCTGGGGCAAGGGGTCGGGCCGGTTTTGGCCCACGGCGGCTCGGCGCAGCGGCCCATGCTGGCCTGGGTGGGAGACGACGGGCTGCCCTGGTTGTGGGCTTATGGTCAACAAGAAGGGCTCGCCAGCGCTCCCACGCGGCTTGAACACGTGGAGCGCTTTGTGCCGCGCTGGTCTGGCGGCTCGGGTGCGGTGCAAGGGGTGTGGCTCAGCGGCCATGGGCGTCGTTCGTGGGTGGTGTTTGACATCCATCCGGGCGGCGCGCTGCTGAGCAATGGCCGTTTGAGCGTCCATTTGGACCCTCCCAGGCGGATCATCGGCGCAGCGGCCAGCCCCAACGGGGATCGCGTGGCCATTTTGGGCGCCGATGGGCTCTTGCAGGTCTTTGAAGACCCCCAAAATGACCCTTGCGAGCAGACCGACGCGCTTGGACCCGCGCTCTTGTTGGAGAATGTGGCCGCTTGCCCCGCCTTCACCCTCCGTCCAGCGCACATCAAACTGCCCATTGGCGGTCCCAAAGGCTTCTTCTCCGGCCACGCCAATGCTTTTTGGCCCGTGTCGCACTTGCAATGGGTCGATGCGCAGCGCATTGCGGTCCATTACCAGGGGCCAAATCAGCACAAGAGCGCTTCTTTGGAACCCGAAGGGCGGTTTTTCCTCCTTGAAGTCTTTGATGACGCAGAGATTGAGCTGCTCGACGAGCGCCCGCTGCCTGGCAGGGTCGCCCCAGGGGGGCAAATCATTGAATCAGGCCACCCGCTCTACCCCAAAACCTTTGAGGGCATGGCCTGGTTGGTCCCCGATCCACGGGGAGCGCTGTGCATCTCCTCGCAATGGGGCCGTCAACCGGCCTTCATCGACGCTCAAACGCTCTCTGCGGCCCATCAAAGCGTCCGTTGGGGCCATCCCAGGGCGCTTGAAGCGCTGCGGAGCCTGGGTTTGCGGTGGGATGGGCAGGAAATTCTGCTCGACACGTTGCGCCCCGACATCGTCAAGGCTTTTGGAGGGGAGGGGGCGCGCCCCTCGGGCCCTGTTGAGCCGGTCGTGGTGTACGACGACGGGGTGCAAAGGCTCTTTATCGACCCCGAACATGCCGAGCGGATTGTCCTCTTTCGTCCTTCAGATGTCCCTGTGGGACGCATTCTCTTTCATCCTGTGCTCTCGCGCCTGCCCGATTACGCCCGCTGGCGAGCCAAAGGGGGGCCGACGGTGCGTCTGGTGGACTTTGCCATCGACGCCAAGGGGGAAATCCTGGCCATGTGGCGGCGTCCTGGCGGGGTCGAGATGTGGAGCCTCTATGTTGGAGACCGTTTGAAGGCCTGGAGGATGCCCTGGCGGCAGGATGTCGTGGGGAGAAAGCTCTTGCTCAGAGACAATGAGCCCGGGTTTTTGCCCACGATGGTGATTCTGGAGGCCAAAAGCGGCGGGAAGGTCAGCGTCAGCGCGTTGGATTTTGGGGATCGCGCGCCGACGGCTCTGGGAGAGGTGACGTCTGCTGCCATTGAAGCGCTGCAAATCGAGGATTTGCATCACCTGCTCGACGATTTTTGATGGTTCAGGCGGCGTTGCCATGAACCACCAGGGGTCACGCGTCAGTTGGGGGCAGGGGTTTGGCCGCCGCGGACAAGGCGACCGGGGCGAGCACCGGTGAGGGTGTCGTTTTCGAGGATGATTTCGCCGCTGACGATGGTGGCGCGGTAGCCGACGGCGTCCTGGAGCAGGCGTTGACCCCCGGCGGGGAGGTCTTTGACCATGCGGGGGCGCTTGATGCGCAGCTCATCAAAGTTGATGACGTTGACGTCGGCTTTCTTGCCCACCGCCAGGGTGCCACGGTCGTGGAAACCGATGAACTCGCTGGTGGCCTGGGTCATCATGTGGATGACCTTCTCCAGTTGGAGCTTGTCGCCGCGGCTGCGGTCGCGGGCCCAGTGGCAGATCATGTAGGTGGGGAAGCTGGCATCGCAGATGGTGCCCACGTGGGCGCCGCCGTCACTCAAGCCCGGCAGGGCCTGGGGGTGGGTGAGCATCTCGTGGATGTTGTCCAGGTTCTGACCCAGGTAGTTGTAGATGGGGAAGTAGAGCAGCTCTTTGCCGCCATCCTGGAGCATGCTGTCGTAGATGATCTCCAGCGGGGAGACGCCCTTGTTGTAGGCCTCGGCCAGGATGGACTTTTCGGGGGGCGGCTCGTAGTCAAAGTCGTCGCCCAGGCGGTAGAGGCGCATGGCCACAAAGTCCAGGTTGGCCAGGAACTCGTCGGCCAGCGGCGGAATGGGGCTGCCATCGCCAGAGACCTTGTCCGAAGTCTCCGAGAGCATCTTGGCCTTGAAGGCGGGGTCCGACATGATCTCCACGCGCTCCTCAAGGGAGAGGTGGGCGATCTCTTTGTAGCTGGGGAAGCCCATGAAGGGGTGGAAGGTGGCCTCCAACCCCAGCAAGACCCCGATGCCGCGCGCGGCGACCTGGAGGAAGATGGGCGTGCCCGCTTCGGTGGAGGCGCTGGCGCGCTCCATGATGCGGCGCCACTGGGTGGTGTCCCGCATGCGCTCAATCAAGGACATGCTGGTGCGGTGACCCGGGGCGGCCTCGGCCATTTTTTGCAGGACATCAAACTCGCCATCAAAGCAGCGGCGGCTCTCGGCCATGTCAAAGTCCGACACCGCCTGAAGCACCCCGTGGTCAAGGCCCACAAAGCCGCTGGCGATGTCCTGAAGCTCCTGAATGGTGGCTTCCGAGGCGGGGGTGGCGGCACCCTCGATGGAGCGGTGGTTGTCGGTGCGGCCGGTGGAGAAGCCGACGGCGCCGGCCTGCATCGCCTCGAGGACGATCTCGCGCATCTGCGCGATCTCGTCGGGAT
>CAKZKQ010000319.1 GCA_937123825.1 uncultured Pseudomonadota bacterium | reverse complement strand
GTTCGGGTTGTGTGATGTGGATCTGGGTGTTCTGGTGGAGGTTGCGCAGCACCGAGCGGGCCAGGGTGCGGTCGTCGGCGGTGGCAAAGTCCACGCCGTCAAAGAGTGTCTCGGCGCTGCGATGGATGTCCACCTGGGTGTTGCCCTGGCCACTGTCGAGCGCCACGGTGTGGGCGGCGTCGCCCATATGACCCTGGGCGTAGATGTCCTGGAGGACCGCTGTGGCCAGCCCAGTGTGGATGGTGAAGGGGGAGGGGGCGGCGCCATCGGCGGCGAAGGTGCCTTCGATGTGGAGGCTGATGCCCTCAAGGTCGATGTCGGTGGGGAGGCCCTGAGTGCCCGTGTCCGAGCGCGCCACCAGGTAATGGGCGTTGCAATAGCGCAGCGGTTCGACCTTGGCCTGACCAAAGGCCACCGGCTGGAGGCTGTCCAAGCGCTCGACGGTCGAAATTGAGACGGCGCTGGGGTTGTCTTCTTCGTCGCCGTGACCGGCCCAGGCGACCTGCTCGGGCCACAGCCAACGCCACCACCGTGTGGTCTGCGTGGTGCTTTCTGGCAGGCACTCGACCAGCTCTGCGCTGTAGTTGATCAAAAAGGCTTTGTGGACCTCGACCCGGTATCCCTGGTCGTTGGTGACTGCCCAACCTCCTGTGTCCTGAGCTTCGACCCGTTGGCCCGTGTCCCATCGCAGCGTGTAGTCGATGGTGGTGGGGCCGGTGATGGGCGAAGGGGCCGGCTCGTTGCAAGCCGTCAGGCTCAGGACAAACACCGCTGCCAGCGCCCACAGGCTGCGGTTTGTATGGATGTTGGGTTGTTTGTTCATCTTTGTCGTCGGCAGATGCCTTGTCCTGTGTCGCAGAAGAGGTTTTGCATGGTCTCGGGACAATCTGAGTCCTGGGTGCAGGTCGGAACGCAGATCATCTCGTTTCGGGGGTTGGTGTGGCAGGTGCAGCCTGCGGAGCCTTCCGGGCACGCGCCTTGGCAGTCGGACTCCTGGGTGCAGGACTCGGGACCGTTGTTCATGTTGTCATCCATGACACATTGGCCATTTTGGCAGACTTCGCCCATGCCGCAGGCCGGATCACAGTCGTCACCGCCATTGTCCATGACACATTGGCCGTTCTGGCAGACTTCGCCCATGCCACAGGCCGGGTCACAATCATCGCCACCGCCGTTGCGCATGATGCATTGGCCATCGCGGCAGACCTCGCCCATTTCACAGGCCGGGTCACAGTTGCCGCCGCCATCTCTCATGACGCACTGGTTGTCACGGCAGACCTCACCTTCTTCACACGCGGGGTCGCAGTTTCCGCCGTTGCGCATGACGCACTGGCCGTCTCGGCAGACCTCGCCCATGCCACAAGCAGGGTCGCATTCATCATCGACCAGGCTCCTCAGGACACACTGACCATCGCGGCAAACTTCGTCCATTGTGCAGACGGGGTCGCACTGGTCCATCATGCCACCCCTGGTACAACGGCCGTTGCGGCAGGTCTCGTTGGGTCCGCATTCTGGCTCGCAGTTGTCTGTGGGGACGCACTGGCCGTCTTGGCAGGCTTCATTTTCTGCGCAAGCGGGGTTGCAGATCCCATCGTCGGGGTCGTCGTCCACACACTGACCCGCGATGCAGGTCGTGCCCGCGCCGCAAGGTGGATCGCACTCCAGGCCGTTGTTGACGTCATTGTTTTGGTCATTGTTGACGTCATTGTTGCCAGCGTTGTTGGGGTCGTCGTTGCCGTCATTGCAGATGCAGGGCTCAAAGCGAGAGCCCTCTTCGTTGCAAAGTTGGGCGCCGTCGTCTCCATTGGTGCACACGCACGCCTGGGTCTGGCCGGGGGTGCACAAGAGGTTGCCAATGTCGTTGGTGTTGTCGTTGTCGTCTCCACAGACAATCAACGTGCCCAGGGCGCAAAACATCAAGAGCGCTGTCAGTGCCTTTTGCATGAGTATCGGTCTCTCGCTTTAGAGGTATCTCTGTGTTGCGCGACACTGGTCTACCAGGGAGGCTATGCCGCGCGATGCTGTGCTGTTAAAACAAATCCACATCGTCACACAACAGTGTTGCGGTCCGAGGTCTCGTTGTCCAGTGATATACAGGTGAGGCAGGGGCTTCATCGTCCTTTGATGGCGATGTAAAGGGAGCCCTGATGGGAGGATGGGAGAGGTTCGTCCGCGCCCCAAACGCGCCCATGAAACATGGTCGCATTCAGGGCTGGGTGCGCAGGTGGCTTAGGCCAGCCAGCCTTTTTCGGTCAGCAGGGCCACGATGGCATCGACGCACTCATCCACGCTGAGTTTGTCGGTCTCCAGGACCAGATCGGCCTCGTTGGCGTCTTCGTAGGGGGCGGTGACCCCGGTGAAGTGCTTCAGTTCGCCGCGACGGGCGCGGGCGTAGAGGCCTTTTTCGTCGGACAAGAGGGCGGCGTCGCGGGCTTCGCAGACCTCGACCGGGGCTTTGAGCCAGATCTGGGCGAACTGGTCGGGGCCGATGGTGGCGCTAGCGCGCTGGCGATCGTGGGCGTAGGGCGACACGAAGGCGGCGATGGTCAGGGCGCCGGCCTGGTTGAGGATGCGGGCGGCTTCGGCGGCGCGGCGGCTGGCCTCGGAGCGCTCATCGGCGGTGAAGCCCAGGTCGCGGCTGAGGCCTTTGCGCATGTTGACCCCGTCGAGGACCGACACGGCGCAGCCCTGCTCCCAGAGGCGCTTCTCCAGGGCGTAGGCGATGGTGGTCTTGCCAGCGCGGGGCAGGCCGGTGAGCCAGACGGTGCCAGCGGCATGGCCAAAGCGCTCGCGGCGGCTGCCGGCGTCGATCTGGCTGTTGACCGACTGAAGCTCGTCCAGGAGGCTGGTGCTTTGCTCGCGCTCGTGACGGACCAGCGGGTTGGGGCGTTGGTCCAGGATGGTGCCCGCGCCGACGGTGACGTTGGTCATCCGGTCGACGATGATGAAGCTGCCGGTGGCGCGGTTGCGGCTGTAGGGGTCAAAGAGGATGGGGCGCACGGACTCAAAGAGCACGCGGCCGACCTCGTTGAGCGCCAGGCCGGGGGCACCGCCGATGTCGCTGGGGTCGAGCTTTTTGAGCGTGTTGACGTCAAAGCGGTAGCGGACCTGGACGGGCTCGGCTTCGACAAGCTGGTTGCCGCGCTTGATGATGTAGGGGCGGCCTTCGCGCAGCCCCTCGTCGTTCATCCACACGACCATGGCCTCAAAGAGGCTCTCGTGGCGGCAGACGTTGTTGAGCCGCACCAGCATGTCGCCGCGGCTGATGTCGATCTCGTCTTCGAGCGTCAGCGTGACGGCCTGGGGGGCAAAGGCCTGCTCCAGGTCGCCGTCAAAGGTGACGATCCGCTCAACTTTGCTGCGCTTGCCCGAGGGCAGCGCCATGACCTCATCACCGACCCGCACCACGCCCGAGGCCACCGTGCCGGCAAAGCCGCGGTAGTCGAGGTTGGGGCGCAGGACAAGCTGCACGGGGAAGCGGAAGTCGATCATGTTGCGGTCCGAGCCGATGTGGACCGTCTCCAGGATCTCCAGCAGTGGACTGCCCTGGTACCAGGGGGTGCGCTCGGAGCGGTGGACGACGTTGTCGCCCTCCAAGGCCGAGATGGGCACAAAGCGCAGGTCGGCGATCTCCAGCCGGGTGGCAAAGCGGGTGTACTCCTCGCGGATCTCCTCAAAGCGCTCCTGGCTGAAGTCCACCAGGTCCATCTTGTTGACGGCCACCAGGACGTGCTTGATGCCCAGGAGCGTGGCGATGAAGCTGTGGCGCTTGGTCTGGGCCAGGATGCCGTGGCGCGCGTCGATGAGGATGATGGCCAGGTCGGCGGTGGAGCCGCCGGTGGCCATGTTGCGGGTGTACTGTTCGTGGCCGGGGGTGTCGGCGATGATGAACTTGCGCCGTGTGGTGGAGAAGAAGCGGTAGGCCACGTCGATGGTGATGCCCTGCTCACGCTCGGCGCGCAGGCCGTCGGTCAGCAGCGCCAGGTCCGCGGCGCCCTCGACGGTGCCCTGACGGACACTGTCGCGCTCGACGGCCTCAAGCTGGTCTTCGTAGATGGACTTTGAGTCGTAGAGCAGGCGTCCGATGAGCGTGCTCTTGCCGTCATCGACGCTGCCTGCGGTCAAAAAGCGCAGCAGATCCTTGTCTTCGTGCTGCTTCAGGTAGGCCAGAATGTCCTTCGCGATCAGTTCGCGATCCTGGGGGGGGACTTCCATGGGAGTTCCTCGTCTGTATTTTCAAGCGCCTGGGGATCGATTGCGACCAGGGGCGCCTTGTGTGCTTCCCGGCGTTTGGCCACTGCTGGGGCTTCATCAGGCAGTGCCTGTGGCCCGGGCGGCGGCGAAGCGCGCTGTATTGCTGGATTGGGTCGGCGAGGGGCTCAGAAGTACCCTTCGCGCTTCTTCTGCTCCATCGAACCCTCTTCGTCGTAGTCGATCACGCGGCCCTGACGCTCGGAGGTGCGCGCCAGGAGCATCTCGCGGATGACGTCGGGCAAAGTGGTCGCCTCGGAGGCCACAGCCCCAGTCAGCGGGTAGCACCCCAGCGTCCTGAAGCGCACCATCCTCATCTCGGGCTCTTCGCCAGGCTCAAGCGGCATCCGGTCATCGTCGACCATGATGAGCGTGCCGTGGCGTTCGACCACGGGGCGAGGGGCGGAGAGGTAGAGGGGGACGATCTCGATGTTTTCGAGGTAGATGTAGAGCCAGATGTCCAGCTCGGTCCAGTTCGACAGCGGAAAGACGCGGATGGACTCGCTCTTGTCGCGGTTGATCTGGCCGTTGTAGAGGTCCCACAGCTCGGGGCGCTGGTTTTTGGGGTCCCACTGGTGGAACTTGTCGCGGAAGGAGTACACGCGCTCTTTGGCCCGCGATTTCTCCTCGTCGCGCCGCGCCCCACCAAAGGCCGCGTCGTAACCCCCGGCGGTCAGCGCCTGCTTGAGGGCCACCGTCTTGTATTCGTGGGTGTACTTGTTGCTGCCGTGCGTAAAGGGGTTGATGCCAGCGGCGACGGCGTCCTGGTTGGTGTGGACGTGCAGTTCCATGCCGTGCTTGGCGGCGAAGCTGTCACGAAACTCGATCATCTGACGAAACTTGTACGTCGTGTCGATGTGCAGCAACGGAAAGGGCAGCGGGGCCGGGTAAAAGGCCTTGCGCGCCAGATGCACCATGACCGAGCTGTCTTTGCCGATCGAGTAGAGCATCACGGGGTTTTCAAACTCCGCCACCACCTCGCGGATGATGTGGATGCTCTCGGCCTCCAGCTGCTTGAGGTGAGAGAGGTTGTAATCGTCGATCATATGTCGCTGTGTTGTCTTGTGCGCCGCCTTGTGTCAGCGGCCACCATGAACCCATCGCTCCCCCAGGAGCGCCACTCGGGCCAAACTTGTTTCACGTTCAGATGCGCTTGTCCAACCCCAAAGTCGTTGCACAAGACTTTTGGGCCGATCGTGTCAAAGGATGGACCTTCAATGCGTCCAGATGCACACCGAGCCTGGGTTTTTGCACCCGTTTGACATGCTCGCCCTTTTTTTGAACCCCGCCCTGCCACGCTTGCTATATTACTTAATGATGTTGGAATTTTGAGTTGTGAGGGTTTTGCAGGGCGCTTCTCAGATCTATAGTTTATAGGACAGTGGTTTTGCGGAGGTTTGTCATGGGTGGTGGGTTGGCCAGAGCGTGCCTGTTGATTGTGGCGTGTGGGGCGGCGCTGAGTTGTTCGCAGCCGTGTCCTCTGGGCAAGGGCCAGTGTCAGGCGCCACCGCGCTCGACCGTGGCCTCGTTTGTGGGCGTGGAGCGCGCCTTTGGGGGGTTGAGTCTGGAAAAACCGGTGCTGCTGACCCACGCGGGCGACGGCTCCGGGCGGCTCTTTGTGGTGGAGCAGACCGGCCGGATCAAGGCCTTTGACGGCGCCGATGATGCGGTGACCCAGGCCGAGGTGGTCTTGGATCTTAGCGGGCGCGTCGCGGGGACCACAGGTGAGGGCGGATTGTTGGGGCTGGCTTTCCACCCGGATTTTGCGCGCAACGGCCAGCTTTTTGTCTCCTATACCACCGGCGGCCCCTTTCGCAGCGTCGTTTCGCGCTGGCAGATGCAGGACGGGCGCGTGGATCCTCAAAGCGAGCGTATTTTGTTGGAGGTTCGTCAGCCCTACGGAAACCACAACGGCGGTCACCTGGCCTTTGGGCCCGATGGGATGCTCTACATAGGGTTGGGGGACGGCGGCTCGCGCAATGATCCCCACGGGCATGGTCAAAACCTCCAGACGCTCCTGGGGTCGATCCTGCGTCTGGACGTCAACCTGGGCGCTGACGAAGCCCCGTTCCACACCATCCCCGCCGACAACCCGTTGGTGGGCCGTGGCGATGGGGCCCGGGGTGAGATCTGGGCCTGGGGCTTGAGAAACCCCTGGCGTTTTTCTTTTGACGCCGCCACCGGCGCGCTCTACGTGGGCGATGTGGGGCAAAACGCTGTGGAAGAGATCAGCGTCGCCGAGTCCGGGAGCAACCTCGGGTGGAAGATCCAGGAAGGAAGCACCTGCTTTCAGTCCGACAGTTGCGACACGCAGGGCCTCAAACAGCCCTTGCTTCAGTACCCGCACACCACGGGGCGTTCCATCACCGGAGGTCAGGTCTACCGGGGCCAGCGCGTCCCCAGCCTTTATGGGGCCTACGTCTACGCCGACTTTGAGGCCAGCGCCGTCTTTGTGCACCAGTTGGGGCAAGAGGGCTCCGAGGTGCGCAAGCTCCTTGATGCCCCGTCGCCGCCGGCGAGCTTTGGCGAGGATGAGGGTGGTGAGCTGTATATGGTGGGGTATGGGGGGTCGTTGTGGCGGTTTGTGGCCACCGCCGAGCCTGCTGGGCCAGACTTGCCTGAGCGCCTGTCTCAAACGGGGTTGTTTGCCGATCTTCAGACGCTGACCCCTGCGCAGGGGGTCGAGCCCTTTGAGGTCATGTATCCGTTTTGGTCAGACGGCGCCAGGAAGTCTCGGTTCTTCAGGCTCCCCGAAGGTCAAACGCTGCGGATCGACGCCGAGGGCAAGATGGTGGTGCCCAAAGGCACCTGGGCTGTGAAGCACTTTGAGCTTGAGGGGCCCGGAGGCCAGCACCAGCGCTTGGAGACACGCGTGCTGGTCGTGGGAGACGATGGGTTGGTCGCTGGGGCCACATACCGCTGGGAAGCGGATGGTTCCGATGCAATTTTGCAGCTTTCAGGGGCGAGCCGAGCGGTGGAGCGCGCCGCTGGCGAGGGCTTTGAGTGGATTTTCCCTTCGAGCAATCAGTGCCGCAGTTGCCATTCGGAGGCGGCGGGTGGGTTGCTGGCGCTGCGCACGGCCCAGACCAACACCTTTGTGGCGGGGGGCGATCAACTTCAGCAGTGGGTGGAGCGAGGCTTGTTGGACAAGCCGGCGCAGGCGTTGGTCGAGTTGGAGTCCTTGCCCGATGAACTCGACAGCGACGATGACAGCACCGACCACGCCCGTGGATATTTGGACGTCAACTGTGCGCCGTGTCACCAGCCCGGCTCCAGCAGCGGTGTGGGTTTGGATTTGCGCCGCCAGACGCCTTTGGCGAACACGGGCTTGTGTCTGGAGCCCAAGCGCGGCGGTTTGGATCTGCAAAACCCCCGCGTTGTGGCTCCGGGTGATCCTGCGCGCAGCGTCTTGTTGGCCCGTTTGGGGGCCGCGCCCGAGCTGCGCATGCCCCCGCTTGGGGCCGCCACCGAGGACTCCAAGGGGATCGAGACGCTCCGGTATTGGATCGAAAGGCTGGAGCGTTGCCCATGAACGGTTCTGATGATGAGATAGACAGGCTGGGGCGGCTGAGGTTTTTGCTCTATGAGCCTGCCAGCGCCCGAATTTGGTCGGCGCTGGTGAGGCTCTTTGATGATTGGCCCGCGGCAGAAGGGTTGGATGTGGCTGTGGCCTACGCCGCCGAGCGCCTCGATGCGCGCTGGCCTCCGCTGCTGCGCTGCATCGCCAATCCGTACATGGCGCCCCACCACCCGATATGGTCTCTGGCCCGGCACCTGAAAATCCACGGAAACGACGCCCCCAGGCTTTTGCCGTTGGCCTCTGAGCCCGGCTTTGTTTGCCACCCGCGGATGGGGCCGATGACCCACCTGACGCTGCGCGACCACCAGTTGTGTGACGACGACGATGTGGAGGCGCTCATTGGTTCGGCGTTGGTCCGGGGCCTGGTCCACTTGGATCTGGGGGACAACGCGCTGGCCGGTCATCAACTTCATCGGTTGGTGTGCGCTGTCGGGGGACTGCGCTCGCTCAACGTCAGCAGCAACGATCTTTCGGGGGGCGATGTCGGGGCGATGTTCGAAGCGCCCCAGAGCGCCGCGTTGGAGTCGTTGGACCTGTCCTTCAACAACCTTCAGGAGCAGGGTGGTCAGGCGCTGGCGCAGGCCGAGCATCTCACCAACTTGCGAAGCCTCAATCTGGGGTTTTCCCGTTTGGGGGTCGAGGGCGTGGAGGCGTTGATTGGCGCCGCGCACCTTGAAGGGCTCAAGACATTGAACATTGCGGGCAACGGCATCGGCGGCGCGCTCTGGGAGACGCTCTCCAAGGCGCCCTGGATGAAGGGCGTGACGTCTTTGTGGTTGGGGCCCAATCCGCTGGCGCCGTTGGTGCGCAGCCTGGAGGTCTTGGCCAGGGGGGATTGGCGCCTGGAGCGGTTGGGGCTGGAGAGCGTGCGGATTGGTTCTCAGGCCGGCGCGGTGCTGGCCAGTGCGCCGTCACTAAGCGCAGTGCGGACGCTCAACCTCGATGGGTGCAATCTTGCCGACGAGGGTTTGCGGGCGTTGGCCGAGGCGCCTTTTATAGGGGGTTTGGAGCGGTTGAATGTCTCGGACAACCACATGACGCCCGGTGGGCTGGAGGTCTTGCTCAAGGCGCTTGGCGGCGGCGAACTGGCGTGGCTTGGGTTGAGGCGCAATCCGCTGGGAGACAAGGGCGCGGCGGTGTTGGGTCGCGCGGGCCTCACTCGCCGTTTGAGGGCCCTGGAGTTGTCTCGGTGCGGTCTGAGCACAGCGGGGGTGCGCGAGCTTGTGGGCGCTTTGGCACAGGTGAGCGTCGAGACCCTGGATCTGTCCTACAACCGCCTTGATGCAGACGCCGCCGCTGTGTTGGGGAGCCATTTGGAGCGCGTTCGGTGCCTTTCGCTGCGGCATAACCCGCTGGGAAGCGGTGCTGTGAGGCACTTGATCCGGGCCAGGTTTGCGCCGTCGCTGGAGGTGTTGGAGTTGGGGGCCACAGGGATGAACGACGATGACGCCGAGGCGTTGGCCGCCGCATCGCACATGGGAGCCATTCGGAGTTTGGACGTGTCGCTCAATCCGTCGTTGGGCGACCGCGGTTTGCGGGCGCTTTTGGAGGCGAAGCATCTGCCAGGGGAGGTGCGCGCGCGTTTGGTCCTGTCGGTGTCCAACGCGCTGCTGGACACCCTCATTGCGGATTGGGGTCCAGGCCTGGGAGGTGGGGCTGTGACGCGCTTTGAGAAGCTGGCGGCGGCGGCGAGCTTTCTTTTGAGCCAGGGGCCAGCTCCAGCAGGCGAGTGACCAGCGCGGGGACGTGTTGGGGGTGCAGGAAGTCGGGTCTGGGGCGTCCTTCGAGGGTATTGCACTGCAGGACGGCGGTTTTCATGGGGGCGGGGATGGCGCTGGCGCCTTCGGCCGCGCCGAGGAGGCCGCCCACGATGGCTGCGTTGGTGTCGGTGTCGCCGCCGCCGTTGAGGGTGTGCTCGATGGCGTCGGTGTAGGAGGTGCCCAGCCACAGGTGGCGAAAGGCGTGGGTGAAGGCGATGCGGACAAAGCCCATCAGGTGTTCAAAGGGGACCTCGACGCCCTGTCGGGCATCCTGGAGCCAGGTGCGGACCTCTTCATTGGCACATTGGTCGGCCCAGGCCGAGGCGGCTTCAAAGGCGCCCTTTCGGTCGCTGCGGCCGCTGATGAGGTGGGCGCAGGCGATGACGTAGCAGGCCACTGCATGTTGGCAGCTCTCGTTGGGGTGGGTCAGGCGGCTGTCGACCATGGCGTGCTGTGCCAGATCGTGATCGTCAAGTCGATGGCCCCAGACCGCAAGCGGCGTGCAGCGCATCAGGCTGCCGTTGGCCTTGGAGCCCATGTTTCGGTCCTGGGCGCTGACCAGCATGGCGTGGGCGACCCCGCGCGTCTGAACCCACTGCTCTCCGCTGGGGGTCAGCGGTGCGCTCACGGCGTTGCGTGTGGTGTTGCCGATGTCAAAGGGGCGCGATTGGTACCAGCGCAGGTACTGGCGAGCGATGTGCTCGGCGCTGAAGCTCGAACCCTGGGCCAGACCGTGGGCCAGGCACATGGCCAACTCGCTGTCGTCGGTGATTTGACCTGGGGCGACACGCCAGATGCCGCCGCCGGGCATGTCCATGGCTTTGCGCACATCATCGGTGCCGATTTGGCCGGGGTAGAACTCCAGCACAGCGCCAGCGGCGTCGCCCACGCAAGCCCCAAGGAAAGCGCCCAGAGCGGCGTTGTAGATGGGGTCAGGCTGGGTCTGAGGGGGTTGGCTCATGGTCTCTCCGCGAGGGTGGGTTGGCTTACGGTGCTGGATTAGGTTTGGGCAGGTTGATGATGAACACCGAGCCCGGTTTGGTCTGGTCGGCGTGGTCCCAGACCACGTGAAAGTCTTGTCGAAGTGTGTTGAAGGCAAAGCGCGTCAGCGTCATCTCGGCCACGGGGGTCATGGCGGCGCGCTCAAAGACGCTGAAGGCCTCTTTGGGGTGGTGATCGAAGGTGAGGTGGTGGTCTGAGATGTGATCCAGGTGCCGCCCTTTGGGCAGGTTGGCGACGGTCTCAACCAGCTTGCCGCGCGTGTCAAAGCGGCGCGCGTGGTCCTGGGCCGGGTCGCTGAGCGCAAAGCCGCCCTCGGCGGGGATGACGCGCTCGGTGGGGGTTTGTTTGATCTTGGCCACGGCTTGTCCGTGGATCGGGTCCACAAAGTGGATGTGCCGGTGAGTCGGCTGTGGGTAGGGGAAGTAGGGCCACCGATCGATGGGCGTGCCGATGATGTGCACCAGATCGTGTTGGGGCGGCGCGGCGGAGCTCCAGCCGACCTTTCCGGTGACGGGGTCAAAGTGCTGGACGGTGTTGTGGTCGGCCACAATGAGCCCGCCCTGGCTGTACCAGGTCACAAAGCGCGTGTTTTTGTAGGGGTCGGCGGGGCTGGGGAGGGTGCGTTTCCAGACGATCTTGCCCGTGGCCAGATCAAAGGCGCCCACAGTGCGGTTTGAGTGGTCGCTGAACCACGCTTTGCCGGTCTTTTCCACCACGCCGGCGTCCCAATCCGAGCCCCTAATGAGCTGGTCGTTGTGCCAGACCTCTTTGCCGGTGCGAGCGTCCAGGCCGACCACGAGCGTTTTTTCCCCGAACATGCCTTTGCGCTGGCCTTTGCGTTTGTCTTCTGTGACAGCGACCGCAATCCTGCCCTGCCGCCCGATGACGCCCAGCTTGATGTTGGCCCAGGCGGTGTCGGGGGGCTGACCCAGGTCGGGGTAGAGGTGGTATCTGGACTGGCTGTTTTGGGCGATTTCTTTCCAGCGCTTCAAGTCCAAGACCCAAGATGCCTGTTCGCACTCCACCTCGGCCAGGTTTCCGTGGCGCAGCTCGAAACGACAGCGCGGCTGATTCCAGACCGTTTCCAGGCTGCCGAGCTTGGCGCCGCTCTGTGGGTTGAGTTCAACAAGCAGCGGCCCGGCGTGAACAAAGAGGCGCCCTTTTTTGAGTTGGAGCGAGTGGGTGCCTCTGGGTTCTTTGTTCTGAAATTTTTGCCGCCAGAGGGTCTTGCCCGTGGTTGGATCCACGGCGCGGACGTGCTGAAAATCCTCGTCGAGCAGGTAAACTCGGGTGTCGTCCGTGGCCAGATCCCAGGCGTTGAACTGATGCGCCAGTTGCTTCTTTGATGCCGACGCCATCGATGTGGAGGCCACTGCAAGTGCAAGCGTCAATGTCAGCGCCAGCCCCCAACCCTTTGTCTTCATGCTCTGTTCCTGTGTTCAGGCCTTGTTCGGAGTCATACCGCAGGAGGGTAGTGATGACCTTCGGCCGCCGCAACCCCAATCTGACCTCAACAAACAAGTGGGCGGATACAGAACAAGAGGCTCGCCGCTGGTCTATTTCAGGTGGCCTTCCAGCCACGCCTTGAGCTTGCCACGGTCGGGGCCATCAACCACGTGAGGGTTGGCGTCTTTGAGGGCCAGCGCGTGGGTGCCCCAGCGGTCTTTGGGGTCGTCCTCCGGGCAGCCCTGTTTGGCGCTGGGAAAGGTCTGGCGGGCGACTTCTTTGCCCGTGGCGGCGTCTTGGATGACCACCTCCCAGTCTTGGATGGATTGAAGCACACCTTCGGTCTTGTCGGTCTTGACGCCCGTGAGGAAATCTCTCATGGCGTAGGCGCCGCAGTTCTTGCCACGGCGAGTTTTCCTCTTGTCCACATAGGCCACAAAATCAACCTGAGCCAGCGTGCCCTGGGCGCCCAACACGATCGGGGTGGTGCCCTCAAAGAGCAGGGTCTTGCCGTCGGCTTTGCCGTCGTTGAACGCCAGCGCGTTGTGGCCTTGAGCGGCTTTGAGCACGTCGGCCACTTGCCCCAGCGACCGGTTGACCTGCGGCTCATTGCTGGACTTTAGCTTAAGAGGGTAGACTTTGCGCTCCCCGCTTTTGCTGGTGACCTCCACCGGGACCGTCACAACGTACTGGCCCAGAGTGTCGTTAAAGAGCGACTCGAGCTCGATGGAGCCCTGGAGCTTGCCCAGCGCCAACTTGTGGCTGAACTCCAGTTTCCGGCCATCTTTGAGGGTCTGGTCACCGACGGTGACCTTGTTGGTTGGGTCGGTCAGCAGTTGCAGCATCAAGTGAGGCTTGTCCTCGCCTTGTATGGTGCAATGCAACAACCCCCCGGTGTGGTCGGTCAACTCGATGCTCTTGTTGGTTTCGCTGTTGTCCTGGTGACAGCCTTGGACCAGAAAGAGGGCCGGGTCGGGTTTGTCTGCAATCGATACAGCGCCCTTGACCACAGAGGAGCCCGCGCTGCTCTTGATGGTCACTTCGACGTCATGCCTCCCCATTCCAAAATGTGAGCCGGGCACCACGATGGTGGCGCTGGGTGAGACGGTTCCAAAGGGGGCCTTGTAGGGGCCCATAGAGATTTCTTTGTACTCAACGCTGGGATCTGCATTGTTGATGAACACTTCCAACTCGACCAGACCGTCGCGCTGAGAAATCTCCAACTCCGGCGTGGGCGCCGGTGTGCATCCCACCGCGATCAAAGCGAACCAGAGCGCGGTCAGCAAAAGCGTGCTGCCAGGACGGTGAGGGCCGTAATGGGTGTGGGTTGAGCATGAGGCGGGGTGGTTGTGGCAGTTGTGCTTCATATGAAGATGGTCTCTTGGGTGGTTGATGGATGTGCTGGTGTTTTTGTAAATTTTATTTACTTTTTGTGGTTTGTTTTATGTTTGTCAACCGCAATGTTCAGAAATGCTGTGATTTTTTCATTGGTGGGCTGTGGTGAGCGTTGTTGCACAATAAAAAAATCGTTTTGCGGGTTGCTGCGTTGATCTCAGCCCAGAACCAAAGAAGGTGCCTGTAGAAGTGCAAAGGCGAGCGGTGCTCGCCCTGGGAGGCTGAGAGACGATGAGGCAAATGACCTGTGGGTTGATCGCGGTGGTGGCGTTGGCGTCGTGCGCCGACGGCCAGGGCAATAAGGACGGCCAGCTGCCAGATGGAGACCGGGTGGCGGTGGCGTCGGGTGTGGAGGTGTTGGAGGAGTCGGCGCAGAGTCCGCTGGTGGACATCAACGAGGATGACACCAGTGTGGGCGCCAGGGAGGTGCTCGAACCCGTTGAACCCCAAGAGGCGCCCTCGGCGTCCGCCAGGGCCAGCGTGGGTGGCAAGGCCTGGAACATGCTTGTGCCGTTGATTGAGAACCACTTTGCCTCAAAAAACCACACGCAGATCTACATCCAGACCGACAAACCCCTCTACAGACCCGGCGAGACCATTTGGCTGCGCTCCTGGCATGTGATGCATCGCGGTTTGGGGGTCAGCGGGACCTACCGCGTGGACTATCAGCTCATCAGCCCCAAAGGGGCCGTGGTCATGCAGAAGATGGTGCAGTCGGTCGGTGGCGTGGTCACCAACGACTTTGAGCTGCCCGCCGAGGTGCCCGGGGGCGAATACCGGCTCAAGGCCATCGATCACTCCACCGGCGCGACCGAAGTTCGGCCCGTGATGGTCAGCGCCTTTGAAGCGCCCCAAATCAAGAAGAAGCTGGAGTTTGTGCACAAGGCCTACGGCCCTGGAGACGAGGTCTCGGCCACGTTGGAGGTCAAGCGCCCCACCGGCGAGCCGCTGGCGAACAAGACCCTTGAGGCCACCATCCGCGTGGACGGGCAGGCGCTTGAGCCGGTGCGTTTTTCCACCAACGAGCACGGCGGCGCCGTGGTGCGCTTTGCGTTGCCCAAAAGGATCGAGCAGGGCGACGGTCTGCTGACCATTATGGTCGATGACGGCGGGATCACCGAGTCCATCAGCCGCCGCGTGCCCATCGTCCTGAGCAAGGTCAACGTCAAGCTCTTCCCCGAGGGCGGCGAGCTGGTCCAGGGGTTGCCGGGGCGCGTGTACTTTGCGGTCACCAACACCATGGGCAAGCCCGCCGACGTCAAAGGCCAGGTCCTGGACAGCAAGGGGACCGTGGTGACCACCTTCAAGAGCGACCGCGATGGCATGGGTCGCTTTGATTTGACCCCCAAGAAGGGGCAGAAATACACCTTCAAGATCAGCTCGCCGGTGGGCATTGAGGGCCCCGTCAAGATCGACCAGATCGCGACCAAGGGCTGTGTGCTGCGCCACTTTGATGACGACGACGGGCAGGCCGAGGCGCTGCGCGTCTCGGTGCGCTGCACCAAGGCCCAGGACGTGCTGGTGACCGCCATGCAGCGCAACTCGCTCCTGGACGCCGCCCAGGTCAAGGTGCCCAGAGGCGGGGAAGCGGTCGTCTACCTCAAGTCCAAAGATGAGGCGCTCGACCGCGCCCAGGGGGTCGCTCGCGTGACCGTCTGGAACCAGACTCGCCAGCCCCTGGCCGAGCGGCTCGTCTACCGCAACCGCCGCAACGGCCTCAACATCGACATCGAACCCGACGCCCAGCAGTATGGCCCCCGAGATACCGTGTCGTTGAAGATCAAGACCACCGACGACCAGGGCGCCCCGGTGCCGGCCGCCGTGGCGCTCTCGGTGGTGGACGACACCGTGGTCAGCTTTGCCGATGACAAGACTGGCCACATGCTCAGCCGCCTTTTTCTGGAGCAGGCGCTGGGCACCAAGATCGAAGAGCCCAAGTTCTACTTTGATCTCACCGAGCCCATGTCCGGGCGCGGTCTGGACCTCTTGATGGGGACCAAAGGCTGGCGCCGTTTTGCCTGGAAGCCCGTGTTCATGCCGCCGCCCGCGCCCAATTTCAGCAAGGCCGAAGCGGAGCGTTGGCGCCGTGAGGATAGGCGTCGTTTCAACAGAAGACCGGTTAGAAAGCGCGCCAAAGGTGCCCCCAACCGCCGCCCTGTGCCTCGACCCGCGCCTGCCAAACCCGTGCCGCGGCCCGAGCCCGAACCTGAGCCCGTGCCTCAGCCGGAGGTCGCCCAGGATGCCCCCAAAGACGGGATCGCCATGGAAGTCGAAGAGCCCATGCCGGTTGAAGAAGACATCCTGGTGGCGGACCAAAAAGAGTTGGCCAGAGATCTGGCCGGCGATGATCTTGGAGACAGAGATGATCTGGCCGATGAGCCTGTGGTCGCGGGCAACATCATGGCGGGAGAAAAGATTGTGGACGACGATTGGCAGGCCGTCGGGGGCAAAAAGGACATTGCGGGATGGGCGCGCGTGCGCGTCTTCCCCGTGCCCGATCACAAGCCCGACTATGACGGACCTCGCAGCGACTTCCGCGATACGATTTTTTGGGCTCCCAACGTCGAAACCGACAAAGAGGGGCTGGCCACCGTTTCGTTCCCCATGTCCGACGCTGTGACCTCGTTCCGCGTCTTTGCCGAAGGCGTTGGCGGTGGTCAGGCGGGTCGTAAAGAAGAGGTTTTGAAGTCGAGCTTGCCTTTCAGCATGGTCGTCAAGCTCCCGCTTGAGGTCAGCGCCGGCGATCGCCTGCGCTTGCCCCTGACGCTCACCAACGAGCGAGACCAGGAGATCGAAGTCTCCGTCAAAGGCGACTTTGCCCAGCCGCTGGCCTTCAAAGGCGAGCCCTCCATTTCGATCAAGATCCCCGCGGGCAGCCGCCGCAGCCTGATCTTCCCTGTGGAGGTCGGTGCCGACCGAGCGGACCCGCAAGTGCGCTTCACCGCTCAGGCCGGCAGTCTGGGCGATGAGTTTGTCCGCACCCTGCGCGTTGTTTCGCCCGGTTTCCCCCAGGTCTTTAGCAAAGCGGGTCAGCTTGAAGGCAAAGAGACCTATGAGGTGGACCTGGGCGAGGCGCTGCCGGGCAGCGTGGAGGCCACCGTTAAGTTCTATCCGTCGCCGGTGGC
The DNA here is from genome assembly GCA_937123825.1 of uncultured Pseudomonadota bacterium. GTDB lineage: Bacteria > Myxococcota_A > Bradymonadia > Bradymonadales > CAKZKQ01. Next base: position 16,295 of record CAKZKQ010000319.1, on the reverse strand, counting down.
GACCATGGTGGCGGGCTTGGAGGGCATGTTGCGTCAGCCCGGCGGCTGTTTTGAGCAGGCCAGCAGCACCAACTACCCCAACCTCATGGTCATGCGCTACCTGCGTGAGCACAACATCAAGAAACCCGACCTGTGGCAGCGCTCGGGCAAGCTCATGGACCAGGGTTACCGTCTGTTGACCGGTTATGAGAGCCCTTCCAAGGGTTACGAGTGGTTTGGCTCCAACCCCGGCCACGAGGCGCTGACCGCCTATGGTTTGATGGAGTTTGTGGCCATGAAGGACGTCTGGAACGGCGTGGACGGCGCCATGATCGAGCGCACCGCCGCCTGGCTCAAGACGCGTCGCGATGGCAAAGGTGGTTTTCTGCGCAACGATCGGGCGCTGGATTCCTTTGGTCGGGCCTCCAAAGAGGTCACCGACGCCTACATCACCTACGCGTTGACCGAAGGCGGCTTCTTTAAGGACTTCAAGGTCGAGATCGACGCTCAGGTCAAGGCCGCCGGTCAGGTCAAAGATCCCTACCTCCTGGCGTTGGCCACCAACGTCGCCCTCAACGCACCGGGCAAGCAGGGCGCCGGGAAAAAAGCGGCCGCGCGTCTGGCCAGGATGCAGAGCAAAGACGGCTCCTGGAGCGGCGCCGACCACAGCATCACCCGCAGCGGCGGCGTCAACCTCGCCATTGAGACCACCGCGCTGACCATCATGGCGCTGTTGAAGACGGGCGAGCACAGCGGCGCGGTGCGGCGCGGTGTGCAGTGGCTCAACGACAACCGCAGCGGCTTTGGTCAGTGGGGCGCCACCCAGGCCACTGTCCTCTCCCTCCAAGCCATGACCAGCTACGCCGCCGCCACGCGCAAGACCCGCAACGCGGGCTCCATCACCATCATCATCAACGGCCAGGTGGCCCGCGAAATGGCTTATAAGGAAGGCCACCAGGACACCATCATCCTTGAGGGTCTCGGTGACGTTCTCAAGCCCGGCGCCAACACCATTGAGGTCATTCACGAGAGCAAAGAAGAGATGCCCTTTAGCGTGTTGGTGACCTATCGCTCTCGGACCCCCGCGACCAGCAAAGAGGCCGTCATCGACCTTGAGACCAAGATGGAGCGCCAGGAGGCGGCGATGGGTGAGGTGGTGCGCCTTGAGGCCACCGTGCGCAACACGACCGACAAAGGCCAACCGATGACGTTGGCCCGCGTGGGTCTGCCTGGGGGTTTCCGCTTTCAGTTGTGGCAGCTTAAGGAGCTTAAGGACAAAGGCCTCATTGGCTTCTTTGAGACCAAGCCCCGCGAGGTCATCCTCTACCTGCGCGACATGAAGCCCTCCGAGGTCAAGACCATCCCGCTGGACCTGGTCGCCACCGTTCCGGGTTCCTACGAGGCCCCGGCCAGCAGCGCCTACCTCTACTACACCGACGAGCACAAGACCTGGCAGGCTGGCCTGCGTTCGACGGTCACCCGGTGAAGCCTCGCCGCTGCCCGCGTCTTTCCTGGCTTTGCGCTGGAAATGGATGGGCTGCGGTCTTTGCGGGCTTCTTGGGACATTTGGCGCGGGTTCTGGTGAGCCCTTGACGGACGCCGTGCTTGTGGGTTACGTTGCGCGACCTTTTCATTTCTCCTGGACCATCGGCCTATATGACGATGCCAAAGTCCAAATGAATGGTTTGCTTTGAGACGAGCAACGATGGGTTCTGGGAGATGTGAGGCCAGGCCGTGTGAACATTGTCACACAGAGCCTCGCTGGAAGTGACGCGCTGCCCGGCTGCGTCCGCCTCGCATCGACTGGGTTCAGGGTCGTCTCAAAGCAGGGATCATTCGAACAATCGACACCCACACCCGTTTGGGATGGCTTGTTGGTCGCGCGGACCAAGGCGAACCAAAGCTGGTGGTGACAAGAGCGTGACGAGTTTGTCTTTGACGCCCCCGAGCGTGTCGTTGGCATGGGGGCTGTCAAAAATGAGCTTGGCCACGGCTGGTCCACCGGCAAAGGGCTCGCTGGCCTGTGGGTTCCAATGTGCGGTTTTAAGGGGTGGTGCTGGGCCGCTCGTTCCTGGGTGATCTCTCAACCATACATCTTGGTTTTTGTGTCTCGCCGGTCACCTGCGACGGTTGCGTTTTGAGACCATGGCTGAAGTCTGCGCGTGTTGGCGCGGCGGGGCGGCTGTGGTTTCGATGCCGCCGTGGTGTGACCGCCTGCGATCTTGGGCTGGCCCTGCGTCGGGGTGCGTTGTTGCGCGCTTCTGGTGCGGGGGTGAGGCACCTGTGGAGGGTTTTATGGCTGCACAGATTGTTGTGGAGGGGCTGGCGAAGTCCTACACCATCGCGGAGCGCCAACCGGGCTTGCGGGGCGCTTTGAGGGGGTTGTGGAAGCGCCGCCATCGAACGGTTCAGGCGCTCGACCACATCTCTTTTGAGGTCGAGCGGGGGCAGACGGTGGGTTACATCGGGCCCAACGGCGCGGGCAAGAGCACGACGGTGAAGATACTGTCGGGGATTCTGGTGCCGGACTCGGGCCGGTGCGAGATCGAGGGGAGGGTGCCCTGGAAGGCGCGCGCGGCGCACGTGTCGCGCATCGGGGTGGTCTTTGGTCAGCGCACACAGCTTTGGTGGGATCTGCCGGTGGTGGAGTCTTTTGAGCTGCTGCGGGACATCTACCGCGTGGAGCGGGGGGATTATCGGACCCGGCTGGATGAGTTGGTGGCGCTTTTGAACCTTGGGGCGCTGCTGGATGTGCCGGTGCGGCAGTTGAGCCTGGGTCAGCGGATGCGGTGCGACCTGGCGGCGGCGCTTCTTCACAGTCCGCCGCTGCTCTTTTTGGATGAGCCGACCATCGGCCTGGACGCGGTGTCCAAGCTGGCGGTGCGGGACTTTGTCCGGCGCCTTGGCAAAGAGCGCGGCGTGACGGTGATGCTCACCACGCACGACATGGACGACATTGAGGCGCTGTGTGAGCGCGTGTTGGTGATCGGCAAAGGGAGGTTGCTCTGCGACGGATCTTTGGAGTCGCTGCGGCGCAGGGTCGGTGACCGGCGGCGCTTGAGGCTCGATCTGGGCCGGGCGGATGCGCAGGTGCCGGCGTTTGAGGGCGTGGAGGTGCTGTCGCGAGAAGGTGGTCGGGTGGTGCTTGGTTTTGAGCCCCAACGCTGGCCTGCGGCGGAGTTGATCGCGGCGGTGGCGGCGGCCTGTCCGGTGCGCGACCTCTTTGTGGAAGACCAGCCCATCGATGAAATCATCGCGCGGCTCTACGAGCTTGAAGAGGTGCCGACATGAGGGCGTATCGAGCGATCGCCAGCGCGCGCTTTCGGGAGCTGTTGCAGTATCGAGCGGCGGCGCTGGCGGGTGTGGGGACGCAGGTCTTCTGGGGTTTCATCAAGATCATGGTCCTGGATGCTTTTTACCGAGGGGCCAGCGGCACGCAGCCGATGACGTTGGCGCAGGTGGTGACCTACGTGTGGTTGGGGCAGGCGCTCTTGGCGATGTTGCCCTGGAATGTGGACCGAGAGCTGGCCGAGAAGATTCGCAAGGGCGATGTGGCTTTTGATCTTTTGCGGCCCATGGACCTCTACGGGCACTGGTTTATGCGGACGTTGGCGCTGCGCACGGCGCCGACTTTGATGCGCTCGGGGCCGATCTTCCTCTTTGCGGGGGTGGCGATGGCGCTGATGGGCCAGCAGCGGTGGGCGATGATGCCGCCGGAGTCGGCCCAGGCGCTGGGGCTGTGGCTGCTGTCGTTGTTGGTGGCGCTGGTGCTCGGCGTGGCGATGACGGTCTTGTGGAGCGTGTCGATGATGTGGACGATCTCAGGGGAGGGGGCCACGCACCTGGCGCCGGCGATCGTGGTGATTTTTTCGGGGATGGTGGTGCCCTTGCCGCTTTTGCCCGACGCGGTGGCGTTGGTGATTGAGTGGTTGCCCTTTGCGGGGCTCTTTGACCTGCCATCGCGGATTTACATGGGCCACATTCAGGGCGCCGAGGCCTGGGGTGTGTTGGCGCGTCAGGCGGTGTGGGCGGCCATCTTTGTGGGATTGGGTCGGTTCTTTGTGGCGCGCGGTGCGCGGCAGCTTGTGTTGCAGGGAGGGTAGGGCGATGAACGCATGGGCTTTGTATGGCCGTTACGTGAGCGTCTCGGTCCGCAGCCAGTTGCAGTATCGGGCGGCGGTGTGGATGCAGTCGGTGGGGCACCTGCTGGTGACCGGGGTTGAGTTTTTGGGCCTTTGGGCGCTCTTTGAGCGTTTTGGGGGCCTGGAGGGCTGGACCCTGGCCCAGGCGGCGCTCTTTTATGGGTTGGTCAACGTGGGGTTTTCGGTGGCCGACGCCACCGCGCGCGGCTTTGACACCTTTGCCCAGAAGATCCGCATGGGGGACTTTGATCGGATCTTGTTGCGGCCGCGCTCGACGGTCTTGCAGATCGCGGGCAGCGAGTTGACGGTCAAGCGCGTTGGCCGGTTGTTGCAAGGATTGGTGGTCATCGCCTGGGGATGGTGGTCGCTGGGGCTGGGCGCGGATCTGGCGGCGGCGGCGCTGATGCTCTGGGCGCTGGTGGGCACGGTCTGCCTCTTTTATGGGATCATCGTGGTGCAGGCCACCATTACGTTTTGGACCACCGAGTCGTTGGAGTTGATGAACACCATCACCTACGGCGGTGTGGAGACGGCCCAGTATCCGATGGCGATCTACCAGCGGTGGTTTCGGCGGTTTTTCACCTTTGTGGTGCCGCTGGCGTGCGTGTCATACTTTCCAGTGGTGGCGGTCATTGGCCGGGATGACCCGCTGGGGTCGCCGCTGTGGTTCCAGTGGGTGTCGCCGGTGATGGGCGTGCTCTTTTTGGCGGGGGCGCTGCGGCTGTGGCGTTTTGGAGAGCGCCACTACACCTCGGTCGGCTCGTGAACGGCTGCCGTTGAGTGCGCTGGATGGGTTGCCGGACAGTGGTTCAGGGTTGGCCGATGTCTTTGAGGAGCTTTTGGAACCAGTCCTGCTGGGTGTCAAAGGGTTTGCCGCCTTTGATGCGGTCAAACTCGATGGCGCGCAGCACATCGCCCTGGTCTTCATCGCGCCCGACCACGCCGGGGGTACCTGCCATGGCGGCTTGGACGGCCACATCGGCGCTGGCCTTGATGAGGTCGAGGTCCTCCTGGTTGGAGGCCGCCGAGCGGGCAAAGTAGCCGCTTTTTTGGACCAGAACCTTCTGGGCGCCGATCTTCTGGGCAAACTGCTTGCCGAACCACTTGCCGGGGTTGACGGAGTCGAGCTTGACGTGGCCAAAGGCGTCGCGGACGACCTCCTGGCCCTGGGCCTCCATCTGGGCCACGATGCTGTCCACGCCGGCCCCCTCGCTCAGGAAGATGTTGACGCAGTCGATCTCGTCCATGACGGCTTTGAGGCGCTCGGCTTCGGCGTCGATGTCGATGTTGCGCTCGGGGATGAAGACGGCGTGGACGTCTTTGCGGCGCGCGTCGAGGCCAAGTTCGGGGACAAAGTTCAGCGTTTGGAGGTGGTCGTGGTAGCGGGCGGCGGTGGCGGCGGTCAGCCAGCCGCAGTGACGCCCCATGACCTCGTGGATGATGAGCATCCGAGGGTTGGCGCTGAACTCGTTGACGACGTTGGCAAAAAAGAGCGCCCCCTGGTCCGCGGCGGTGCTGGCCCCCAGCGTCTGGCTGATGGGGAAGACGTCATTGTCGATGGTCTTGGGCATGCCGACGACGGTCAGGTCGTAGTTGTTTTCGGCCAGGTGGGCGGCCAGGGCCGCCGCCCTGGTGTTGGTGTCGTCGCCGCCGATGGTGTGCAGGACGGTGACGCCGTCGGCGGTCAGTTGTCGGGCAGCCACTTCCAGCGGATCTTCACCCTCTTGGACATAACCGCGCTTGATGCAGTCGGCGATGTTGGTCAGCTTGACGCGGCTGTTGCCGATGGGGCTGCCGCCGTGTTTGTAAAGCGCGGCGGCGTTTTGGCGCACGGCGTCGGTGATGGCGATGGAGTCGCCAAGGAGCAGGCCTTTGTAGCCCGCCCGGTAGGCGATCAATTCAATCTTGGGGTCCAGGGCGGTGTAGCGCTCGATGAGCGCGCCGATGGAGGCCGAGAGGCAAGGGGCCAGGCCCCCTGCGGTCAGGAAAGCGACCTTGTGCGTGGTCATGTTGAGAGAACCCTCGTGGTCTATAAGGCGTTGTGTATCGCTCCAGCGAGTTGGAGAGGACCGCTGTGCTCGGCGGCGTGCTTTGCGCGGGGTGAGTGTCCCGTGCCGACGCCGTTTGTGCACTTTGGTCGAGGCGGTGCGGTCACACAAAACCTGAGTTTTGAATTTGATGCCGGTCCAGTGTCTGAATTCGATGCTTTGTGCCAGGGCCGTTGGGTCTGACGCAGTGTTGCACCGTTCAATGGGGATCGCCGCGACACTATCCCACACTGCCTGCGGTTTTTCAGCGCTTTATGATCTGCGCGCGCGTCTTTTCCTGGCCGTTTTGGGTCCTTTGAAGCCTCTTGCCACTGATTTTTTGACCATTGTGCGGTGTGTGTCACATTCCAACCTACATGTCGTATGATGTAGCACCACATCAACTTTCATACGAAGCGCAGGGTCTGGGGTCAGGATGACGCAGGCGGCTTTGTATCAAACCAAGAGGCAACCAGAGGATGGCGCACCACAGAAGAAAGGCCGAGCCCCCGGAGTGGGAGATCGATCTGAACGTGATCGATGGGATGTGCGGTGGTTACCGCAGGATCCGTGATGGCTTGAGGTTGCAGCGTCACGCGCGGTTGGGGATTTGGGTGTTGATGGAGGGGCAGTGGGTCATTGACCGGCACGCGGGCGGCGATCCACCGCTGGCGTGGGCCGACCGCCTGGTGCCGCTGACGCGGCAGGCTCAGGCGGCGTAATCGCTGTCTTGCCGGGGCTTGGTTCAGCGCCCCTTTGAGGCGATGGCCGTCATTCGGCGGCCAGGTCGGCCTCGATCTCTTTGGCCAGTTGATCCGCGACCGCTTTGGCGTTGTCGGCGTTGATCTCTTTGTCGGCCTTTTTGGTGTACTCCTCTTCGAGCGCTTCATCCGAGGGGCCTTCGTCCTCTTCTTTGTCGGCCTTGGCGTCTTTTTTGTCGCCTTTGCCCTCGTCTTTGAGCGCTTTGTCCTCTTTTTTGTCTTTGTTGGACTCGGCGGCGGGCTTTTTGTCGCCCTCAGCCGGTTTCTTTTCTCCGCCGCAGGCGGCGACCGAGAGCGTCATCAGCAGCGCCAGCACCATCGCGGCGCGTTGCAACACGGTGTTCATCGTTGCGGTCCTCGTGTGAGCGGTGGCCATGGAGACGGCGCGCGTTGTTGGGCGCCGCGCCGGTGTTTCATGGTCCATTGCGCGTGATCATTGGTTCTCTGTCGGGGCGTCTTCGGCTGGGTTGTTGGCGCAGGCTTTGCCGATGCGGCCAAGCTTGCGGGCGTGGCGCGAGACTTCCTTCTTGCGCAGGTCTTTGGACTTATCCAGCAGCTCTTTGTCGTCTTTGTCGAGGGCGAGCTCTTCGAGGCGGTCGATCTTGGCGATGTTCTCAAAGTGCTTGCGGCGCTCGTTTTCAAGGCGGCGCTTGGCGGCTTTGGCTTTGCCGCTGTCCTTGCAGTTGTCCTTGATGGCCTTGCGGGCCTCTTTGCGCTTTTCTTTGCGCTCTTTGCGCTTGTCCTTGCGCTTGTCTTTGCGCTCTTTGCGCTTGGCGCGGCGCTCTTGGAGCTCGGCTTTCTCTTCTTCGGTCAGCTCGCCGCGCTCTTCCTTCTCTTTAAGCTCCTTGAGCTTCTCTTTGCGCTCTTCTTTGCGCTCGGCGCGCTCTTCTTTGCGCGCTTCCTTCAGATCCTTTTTGGCCTCTTTGCGGTCTTTGCGGGCCTCTTTGAGCTTCTCTTTGCGGTCTTTGCGCTTGTCTTTGCGCTTCTCACGGCGCTCCTTGCCAGGCTGTGCGGCCAGATCCTGGGGCATGACGGCCCCAGAGATGCCAATCGACAGCGACAAGACCATTGCGGCCTTCATCCACCAACGCATCGTGTTTGTCTCCGGTCTTTTGTGTGGTTGAACTATCCCGACAAAACCAAGATTACCATGACAACACGCGGCTTGTCTTGGCTTTTGCGGATGGAGGGGGGAGGCCGGGCGCGATCTGCCACCAGTGGGTGGGAGTGGCAGACACGCGCCCGGCGCGTTGGGAGGTTTTACGCGGCCGCGGCGGCGGGCTTGTGGGCCACGGCGGTGGCCTTGTCTTTCCAGGCGCCGGTGTGGAAGCGCCAGGTCATGACGGCGGCCAGGGCGATGATCTCAAAGGTCATGCCCAGCCAGGCCCCAGTGGCGCCCATTTCGAGCACCACGCCAAAGGTGTAGGCCGCCGGGACCAGGACAAACCACGAGGCCATGACCGAGGCGACCATGGTAAAGCGCGTGTCCCCGGCGCCGTTGAGGGCGCCGGTGGCGGTCATGGCCACGGCGTCGAAGATCTGGAAGAAGGCCGCCACCATGAGCAGCTCCGTGCCGATCTCCAGCACCTGCTGATCGTTCTGGAAGATGCCGATCAGCGTGTGGGGGATCATCCAGAAGATGACCCCAAAGACCCCCATGATGCCCACCGACAGGACCATGGCGGCGTTGAAGGCGCCGCGGGCCTTGTGGGGCTGGCCAGCGCCGATGTGTTGGCCGGTCAGCACGCAGGCGGCCTCGCTGATCCCGTAACCCGGCAGGAAGCTCAGGCTGAGGATCTTGAAGGCGATCTGGTTGGCGGCCAGTTCGTCTTCTCCCATGTGGGCCAGCATGGAGGTGAAGACGGTGAAGCCGCAGACGTTGAGCACGTAGCGCACCCCGATGGGCAGGCCCATGTGCCCGATTTGCTCGACCAGCCCCATGTCGAACTGGGCCGGGCGGCGGTGCTTGCGCAGGAAGACCCCCAGGAGGATCACCATGGAGAGCACCGAAGCGATGGCGGTGGCCAGCGCCGCGCCCTTGACGCCCATGGCCGGGATGGGCCCCAGGCCAAAGATCATGACCAGATCCAGGCCGATGTTGAGCCCATTGGTCAGCAGGTTGAGCTTCATGGGCGTGCGCGTGTCCCCGGTGCCCTGGTAGTAGTCACACAGGGCGATGGTGACGTACCAGAACGGCGAGGCCATGATGCGCCACTGGAAGTACTGGCAGGCCAGGTCCTGGACTTCCTGTGAGCCGCCCATGAGGGCAAAAATCTGGGGTCCGACGCCCGCCAGCGCCATGGCGATGATGCCAAAGATGACGGCGATGGCCATGCCGTGCCAGGCGGCGCTGGAGGCGACGTCGTGTTTGCCCGCGCCGGTGGCCTGGGCGCTGACGACCTTGACCCCGTGGATGGAGCCGACAAAGAAGGCGTTGATGAGGAAGACGGCGGTGGTGCCCAGCCCCACGGCGGCCAGCTCGGTCTTGCCCACCCAGCCCACCAGCAGGGTGTCGGTGACGCCCATGGCGGTGTAGGAGAGCATGCCGATGACGATGGGCCATGAGACGTCGGCGACTTGTCTGATGTTGCGTCTGAGGTTGTCTTGTTGATGCGACGAGTGTTCGTTTTCCTGGTGTCCAGAAACCATGACGGGGTGTCCCAACCTGATATATGGGGGCAGCGCGGACCATTGAACACGGTCAGGCGCAGAGCACAGGACGGATGAGTGGCCGTCTGCGAGCCCCAAAGTCTTTATGAAAAGATAAAAGTGGTGTTGTCAGAGGATTCAGAAGGCGGTGGGGCCTTCTGGTGCAGGCTGGCGGTGTATCAAGCCGCCCGCACGTATGAAGGCACCTTGGTGCGCTCCATCCCCATGAAGACATGTGCTGCAAAGGGGCCAGGCAGGCTGCCAGCGATTGCGCAGACGCCATTCTGGATCCCAAAGCCCAACACAAGGGTTTTGTTCATCAGGGAGCAGATCTGTGAATTGCTGGACATTGGAGACCTTCCTTGCGGCAGGTTGGGTAAATGTGGTCCGCGCTCAGTGTGAGGGGTCCACAAGGACAGGCAAGGGTTTATACACGGTTTGTGGGGGTGTCAACGCCAAAAAACACCCCTTTCGTCAGGCGCGGTCTCGGCGGCACAAAATGGTCTGCCGGGTTGGTTTGGGGCATGCCCGGCCAGGAGGGTTTGGTCCGGTGTTTGCGGCCTCAAAGGGGGGCGTTTGTGTTGTCGTGGGGGTGCGATCGCCTACGCGGAGTGGAGGAGGGTCTTGTCGATGAGGCGGTCTTTGGCCTCCTGGCGTGAGATGAGGCGCTTGCGCAGCAGTTGAATGATGGATTGGTCCATGGTCTGGCAGCCGACGCTGGCGCCCTGCTGGAAGGCCGAAGGGATCTGGTGTGTGGCGCCTTCTCGGATCATGCTGCGCAGTTGGGGTGTGGCGACGAGGACTTCACAGGCCGGCACGCGGCCCTGTCCATCGGTGCGTTTGACGAGGGTCTGGCTGATGACGCCGATGAGCGTGGAGGCCAGCTGTTGACGCACGACGGCGCGTCGTCCGGTGGGGAACATGTCCACGACGCGGTTGACGGTTTTGCCGGCCGAGCCGGTGTGAAGCGTGGCCATGACCAGAAAGCCCATCTCGGCGGCGGTCAAGCTCAGTGAGGTCGCCTCCTGGTCGCGAAGCTCGCCGACCATCATCACATCGGGGTCTTCGCGCAGGGCGGCCTTGAGCGCGGCGGAGAAGGTGGGCGTGTGGGTGCCGATCTCGCGTTGGCTCAGGTAGGATTTTTTGCGCGAGTGGACGAACTCGATGGGGTCCTCAATGGTGATGATGTGCGCGGGGCGCGTGTTGTTGATGTAGTCGATCATCGAGGCCAGCGTGGTGGACTTGCCGCTGCCGGTGGGGCCGGTCAGGAGGATGAGTCCGCTTTTGCGCTGGGTGAACTTGATGATGGTGTTGGGCAGCATCAGCCTGCCAAAGGGCACGACGTGCTCGGGGACAAGGCGAAAGACGGCGCCCATGCCGCGCTGCGAGATGAAATAGTTGGCGCGAAAGCGCGCCACGCCGTCCCATTCCCAGGCAAAGTCCAGGTCGCCGTTGGCCATGAACTTCTTAAAGCGCCTGGGGGTGACCAGCGCCTGAAGGTACTCGGTCATGGTGCGCTGGTTGATGATGGGGTGCTCCATGTCGCTCAGTTCGCCATGGATGCGCAGGCGAGGGCGCGTGCCTTCGGAAATGTGAAGGTCGCTGGCGCCCTGGGAGGCGAGTTGGTGCAAGAGGTGGTGTATGCCTTTCACATCATCCTCCCTTCTTCTTTGAGGAGATTTTGGGCCAGGGTGCTGGAGATCAGGCGCTTTTTCTGCAGGTCGCGCACGGAGTCTTCCCAGAGGATCATGCCCTGGCCGCGGCCGGACTGCATGAGGGACTGGAGTTGGTGGAGCTTGCGTTTGCGGATGCAGTGGGCCACGGCGCTGTTGTTGAGGAGCATTTCAACGGCGGGGACCTGACCGCCGCGCTGCGAGCGGACCAGTTGTTGGACAAAGACGCCTTTGAGGGCGTCGGCCAGGGTGCCGCGCATCTGGATTTCTTCTTCGCCAAAGGCGTCCAGGACGCGCGCGACGGTGGATTCGACGCTGCGGGTGTGGAGCGTGCCCAGGACGAGGTGTCCGGTTTCGGCGGCGTTGAGGGCCACGCGCATGGTCTCCATGTCGCGCATCTCGCCGATGACGATGACATCGGGGTCTTCGCGCAGTGCGGCCTTGAGCGCGGAGGCGTAGGAGCTGGTGTGGACCTGGACCTGTCGCTGGGTGATGCTGCAGCGTCGCGGCGTGTGGACGACCTCGATGGGGTCTTCGATGGTGACGATGTGCAGGGCTTTGTTGGCGTTGAGCTTGCTGATGAGCGCGGCCAGCGTGGTGGTCTTGCCAGAGTTGGCCGGTCCGCTGACCAGCACCAGGCCCTGGTGGAAGCCGATGAGTTGGTCGATTTGTTCGGGCAGGTTGAGCCCTGCGAACGTGGGCACATCGGGCGAGATCATGCGCGTGGCCATGGAGAGGCCGTGCTGGGTTTTGAAGAAGTTGATGCGCAGGCGGTAGCCGCGGCTGAAGCCGACGCAGAGGTTGACCGAGCCCTGGCGGTGAAAAATCTTCTGTTGGGCCTTGTTGAGCAGCTGTCTGGCTTCGGCTTCGAGTTGCTGATTGGTCATCGGCGGGGCGAACCCGTCGTTGATGATGCCTTCGATCCTCATAAAGGGGGGTTGTCCGGCGTGAACATGGAGGTCGCTGGCGCCGGCGTCGATGGCGTGGGACAGGAGTTGGCCGATGGTGGTGCCCTGCGCCACGGACTTGTCTGGGTCCTGGAGGTGGGCCTCGATGGCCTCCTGAGGGTCCATGTCCATGGCAGCGCTGGTGGCCGCGGTGTCAGAAGAGAGCGCGTCTGTGGCGCCGCTGGTGGCCAGGTCATTTTTCATGGCCCTGGCGACCTCTCTGGCCTGCCCTTCGCTCAGGACGCTCAGTGAGACGGCCACTTCGGCGGGGTGGCGCTTTCGGCCTTCAAACTGGTGAAAGTCCAGAACGAGGCTGATCTGGTCTTTGCTCAGCATTCCCTTTTGGGTCACATACTTTTTAAAGCTCTCCCTGAGGGCTTCCATAGGCCTCCAGGCTCCTTTTGGCAGGCAGGTTTGATCCGGCCATCTTTGTTGGGCCAGCGTGTGTGTTCACAAGCCGGCGAGCATCGCGGCGTGGTTGGTTCAGCGCAGCCGGTCGGGTTGGTGCGTCTTGGAGCGGTCAGCGTTGCTGTGGGTCCAGGAGGTCGCGACACGCCCGGCGTTTGTTCAGGGTGGTGGTGAGCGTTGTGCGCAGCTCTTGCCGTTTCCCTGGTCTGAGCCAGTTGATGATTGCGGATAACTCTTTTAATGATCTCAAGCCGACAGTTAGTGTCACACAAACACCCACAGCACGTCAACGCGCTGCTGCTTGTGGCGCCCATTGTGTGTTAAAGTCATATGGAGTATTGAGCTTGGACGGTTGATGCCCACATCTGGCAGTGGTTGTGCATCACAAGTTTCGGACTTTGAGGACGCTCGATTTGTCGTCGGATGTGCCCAACAACGCAGTGCTGGAACCAGGCGCCATTCTGGATGGGCGCTACGAGATCCTGGATTTGCTCAACCAGGGGGGCTACGCGGTCCTCTACAGGGCTCGGCAGCTCAACATTGATCGCGTGGTGGCCATCAAGGTCCTGAAGGTTCACCGCGACGAGCACGACAACACCGTCATCCACCAGCGCTTCATCCGGGAGGCCAAGGCCACCGCGCGCATTGATCACCCAGCGGTGGTGACGGTGCACGATTTTGGGTTGGTGGACGGGACGATGGCGCCCTACATGGTCATGGAGCTGCTCGACGGCCATGATCTTGCCCAGGAGTTGGACCTCAAGGGAGCGCTGCCGCCGGTCAGAGCGCTGAGCCTGGGCAGGCGCTTTCTGGAGGGTCTGGCCGAGGCCCACAAGCAAGGGATCGTCCACAAGGATCTGAAGCCCTCCAACCTCTTTTTGACGCACCCCGAGACCGACAACGAAGGGGTGCGCATCGTCGACTTTGGCATCGCGCACATCTCTGATGGGGTTCGGCTGACGCTCTCGGGCCACGTCTCAGGCACGCCGCGCTACATGGCCCCCGAGTACATCCGCAATCGGGACGCGAGCCCGGCGGTGGACGTCTATCAGATGGGGCTCATCTTGTGCGAAATGCTCACCGGCAAGCCCATGGTGCCGTTTGTCGACGCTGCGCGCTGTTTCCAGGCTCACCTGGGCGATGAGGTCAAGGTCCCCGAGCACTTGTGCGGGGGGCCGCTGGAGCGGATTTTGACCACGGCGCTGGCGACTGAGCCGTTGGACCGCTACGCCGACGCCGGCGAGTTTCTTGAGGCGCTGGTGTGTGTCCAGGCCGACACCGTCACTTCAATGGCATCGCTGCGGGCGCGTCCTTACCGCTCCAAGAACCGCCCCTCTGAAGAGTTGACCCCCGATGGGGCCATGACCACGCGAGGGGCCGCGGGCTCGGCGCTGGACACCCCCGCGCGGCTCGACAGCCAGCGGGTCCCGGTCGCCGTCCACGCGCAGAACGGCCAAGCCCGCGCGGCGGCTTCGACCAGCCCCGCTGCGGTGTCGTCGGCCACGGCGCCGGTTCAGGATGAAGAGACAGGGCTGCGGGCGCTGCCGGCCAATGAAGACCGGCGCCGCCGGGCGCGGACGTTGACGGTCGCGGTGGCCATCGGCCTTTTGGTGGCCGCCGTGGGCTTTGTCGTCTTCTGGATGGTCGCCTCGGATCCGTTGCCAGAAGGCAGCTTTGTGCGCATCGAAGCCCAGGCGCTCGGCACCAACCAAAGCCTCTGGGTTCAGCCCACCGAAGTGACCCAGACCCAGTGGAAGCGCTTGATGGGCAACAACCCCTCGGCGTTCTCGGATTGTGGGGGGCAGTGTCCGGTGGAGCGCGTCAGTTGGTGGGACGCGTTGGCGTTTAGCAACCGCCTCTCGGAGCGCCACGGCTTTGAGGCCTGTTACACGCTCATGGAGTGCAAGGGCAAAGCCGGAGAAGACCTGGAGTGCGGCGGCGTCCAGTCTCGCGCTCAGGCGTGCAGCGGTTACCGTCTGCCCAATGAAGAAGAGTGGCGCGCGTTGGCCAAGCTGGAGCAGGCCCTCGATCGGCACAGCGAAGTGGCCTGGCTCAAGGGCGGCGCCAGCAACCGCCCCCACGCGGTGGCGTCGTTGACCCCGGATGACCAGGGGGTCCACGATCTTCTGGGCAATGTCTGGGAATGGGTCTGGACCCAGAGCAACGACAAGCGCCGCTACGTCGGTTGCAGTTGGCGCGTCGACCCGGATCGCTGTCGGACCGAAAACCACAGCGAAGCGCGCCCCGGCCACCGCGTCCCAGACCTGGGCTTCCGTCTGGTGCGCACGGTGCGTTGATCCTCGGCCCGCTTGCGTCCGCATCTGTGGGGACCTACCCTCTTTTATGGTGCAGTATTCTTTGTCAAAAGAAGTCTCAAGGTGCCATCGCACAGATGCGGCACCATTGCAGCGGCATGCCTGGGGCCGCTGCGGCTGATATTACACTGCACGGCTGTGGCGATGATCCGCAGCCGGGGCAACGGCGGCCAGCGTCTTGGAGCCTGGTCTGCATGGAGGAGCATCCTTTTGAAGAGCACAGGACAAGGCAAAGCGCGTTTTGTGGCGGCGTTGGTGGCGTTGATGGCCTTGGTGGGGGCCCCTTCGGTGGCCAGCGCCGATATTTTCACCTTCTGGGCCTCGGGCAAGGCCAACACCTTTGGGGGTTCTGGCGACATCTTCCAGAACTTTGACAACCGCTTTGGCGGTGGGGCCGAGTTGGGCATTGAGTTGATCGGGATCGACATCTTTGGCGAGGCGATCGTCATGGGTTTTGATCAGTATCTCTTTACGGCCAATGCGGGTTTTGATTTCACGGTCGGGGACAGGATGCGCCTGACGATGGGGGCGTTCACCGGGCCGTTGTTTTTCCTCTTTCCGCCCTCGGCCGAGGCCGGCCAGGTGGATTTCTCGACCCTCCCCTCCGACCAGCAGCAGGCCCTTGAGGCCGCCACCGGGCTGACCGTGGCCGAGGCCGAGGCCCAGTTTGACCAGTTTGCCGAGCAGGAGCAGGATCTGAGCCGCCTGGCGGTGGGTTGGAACATCGTCCGCGCGCGCATGGATTTGGACGTCAAACTGGTCCCTGGGGTCTATCTTGGGCTGACAGGTCAGGCTGGTTATCATATGCTCCTGAGCGGGGAGGCGATCGCAGCCGGGGCCAAGAACGAGGCTCTGGATCGCTTTGCCCAGGAGAACGGCCTGCCCGACGATGTCAAAGATGCCATCGGAGACGCCATCGGCGCCGAACCGGTCGACCGCAACAACCTCGATGGATTCAACTTCGAGGTTCAGCTTCACCTGAAGCTGGAATTTGGAACCTGAACCCCAGGGTCTGCGACGTGTGTCAGGCCCGCCAAGGCCCTCTCATGTCAGAACCTCCATCCGAGACCGCGCTCTACATCGGAGAACGGATTGACGGGCGCTACGAAGTGGTCGGCGAATTGGGCAGCGGCGGCTTTGCGACCGTGTACGAGGCTCGCCAGCTCAATATTGAGCGCCACGTGGCGCTCAAAGTGCTCCACCTCGATCTGGAAGATGAGACCCAAAAGGTCATCAAGGAGCGGTTCATCCGCGAGGCCCAGTCCGCCGCACGCATCGAGCACCCCAACGTCGTCACCATCCACGATTTTGGTTTTCTGCCGGGCTCCGACGCCCCGTTCATCATCATGGAGCGCCTCAAGGGCCGCGACATGGCCGATGAGCTGGACGATTAC
>CAKZKQ010000318.1 GCA_937123825.1 uncultured Pseudomonadota bacterium | reverse complement strand
TCCTTCTTGTCCTTCTTGTCGCCCTTCGAGTCCGAGGCGCCCGATTTGTCGCCTCCGCCACTGCCGCAGCCCGCCAGTGGTGCTGCCGTCAGGGTGGCCAGCGCCAGCAACGTGATCAGCCTGATGCCGATGCGTTTGAACATATCTTGATCCTTACCCCTGGGGGTCCTCTGGCGCCGGTGCCCGGTTGGCGCAGCGCATCATGCCTGTGTGCAACACGGGCAATCTAGCCGCAGCGGACCCGACTCTTCAAGGTCGAGCCCCGTTTGTCCACAACCTTTGCCTGGCTTGTCTTTGGTGCCCGCAGGCAAATCAAGCCGTTTTGAGCGGAGGGCAGCGGCGCCAGAGTTCCATCGTGTTCTGCCTCTACGACGCATGTCTGCTTGGATGATTCACGTTCACTGGATCAATTGACGACTCTGGGCTGTGTCCGGCAGGCAGTAGGCCGCACAGCGTTCTCCTTGGCGTTCTGGTGAGATCTGAGGGTCTAAGTTGAGGGTGGGCGCGTTGCTGTCGTGACAGGAAGGAAAGATCGGGCGGAGAGGCACACCCATGACGGCAGAAGTACAACACCCGGGCGCCAAGCGTCGGGCCGCATACATCATCCCAGTCACGGTCGGGACCATCGACGGTGGTCGGATCGAGGGCAGGATCACCCCATTCAACCCCAACCTGCCCAACATCGTCGTGCAGGAGGGGCGCGATGTGGCCAAGGGTCAGGGACATGAGCGTCCCAAGCAGTACCTGGAGGCCGAGAAGATCGCCTTCATCGCCTTTTATAAAGAGGATGGGGCGCCGCCTGCGCGGATGATGTTGGCCGACCCGACCAACCTGCGCGTCCACGTCAGCGGTGGGGAGTACTTTGAGGTTTGCGCGGCGGCCTCCAAGCTCGATCACATGCTGGGCTTCTACGCCTTCCCGCTCGATACCGAGAGCGACTGCGACTATTTTTATTTCTACGCCAGCGGCGTCAACGCCAAGGAGAGCATTGATCTCCTCGGCAAGATGCTGGTCGAAGACGGCGCGCTGCCCGAGATCGAGCTGGAGAAGGGTCTGGCGCGCCAGGCCGAGGATCGCAAGCTGCCCATCGATGAGTTGCTGGTGCAGCAGCTTCCCGATGAGGAGTCGGAGTCAGAGAAGGAAGGCGACGGCGATGAAGAGGATGAGGAGGGCGAAGAGTTAGAGGACAAGATGCTGACGATGCGCCGTCACATGCGCATCGGCGAAGTCCTCATGGAGCAGGGGTTGATCAGCGAAGAGGAGCTGGAGCAAGCCCTGGCGCGTCAAAAAGAGGCCAAGGGCAAGCGGATCGGCGAGGTGCTGGTGGAGATGGCGTTGATCCAGGAGCGGGCGCTTTTCCGCACTCTGGCGCGCAAGTTCCACATGGCCTTCATCGACCTCGACGAGGTCAACATCAACCCCAGCGCCAACAACCAGATCGCCCCCGAGTTGATGCGGCAATACAACGTCCTGCCGCTGGACGTCACCGAGACCTGCCTGACGGTGGCCATCCCCGACCCTCTCAACACCGAGGCCCACGACGTTCTGCGCTTTCAGTCCAAGCTGCGCATCAAAGAAGTTCTGGCGATGCCCTCCCAGCTTGCCCGCTACGTCGAGGAGGCGCTCGACAGCGGTGATGAGGAGGAAGAGGGCGAAATCCACGAGATCCTCAAGCACCTTGAGGCCGAGATCTCCGAGGAGCGCGAAGCGGCCGCGGAAGAGCAGGTTGAGGTCGTCGAGGACAACGAGACCCCTGGGGCCATCGTCCGCCTGGTCGACCAGATCATCATCGACGCCTACAAGCGCGGCGTCTCCGACATCCACATTGAGCCCAACGGCCCCGAGCGCAACGTCCTGGTGCGTTTTCGCGTGGACGGCGAGTGTTTGGCGTATCAGGCGATCCCCTCGGAGGCCCGCAACGGCATCTCGACCCGCATCAAGATCCTGGCCGGGCTCGACATCGCCGAGCGCCGCTTGCCCCAGGACGGCAAAATCAAGATGATGATCGACAAGAAGAAGGTCGAGCTGCGCGTGGCCACCATTCCCACGGCCAACCAGAACGAAGACGTCGTCATGCGTATCCTGGCGGCCTCCGAACCCTTCCCGCTCGACAAGATGGGCTTCAACGAGCGCAACCTGACCGAACTCCAGAGCGCCTCCGCCCGGCCCTACGGCCTCATCCTCTGCGTCGGCCCCACCGGCTCGGGCAAGACCACCACGCTCCACTCCGCGCTGGGCTACATCAACACCATCGAACGCAAAATCTGGACCGCCGAAGACCCCGTCGAGATCACCCAGGCGGGCCTGCGACAAGTCCAGGTCCAGCCCCGCATCGGCTTCACCTTCGCCTCCGCCATGCGCGCCTTCCTGCGCGCCGACCCCGACGTCATCATGATCGGCGAGATGCGCGACCACGAAACCAGCGCCATCGCCGTAGAAGCCTCCCTCACCGGCCACCTCGTCTTCTCCACCCTCCACACCAACTCTGCCCCTGAAACCGTCACTCGCCTCCTAGACATGGGCCTGGATCCGTTCAGTTTTGCCGACGCGCTGCTGGTGGTTTTGGCCCAGCGTCTGGCGCGCCGCCTGTGCAAAGAGTGCCGCAAGCCCTACGTGGCGACCCAGGAAGAGTTTGATGAGATCGTGGAGAAGTACGGCGAAGACGCCCTCAAGCGCCGCCAGGGGATCGTCAAAGCCTCCGACATGCAGCTTTGGCGCGCCGATGGGTGCCGGACCTGTGGGGGAACGGGCTACAAGGGCCGTTTGGGGCTGCACGAGCTGCTGACCAGCAGCGAAGAACTCAAGCACGCCATCCACACCAAGGCCCCAGCAGAGAAAATCCGCGACGTGGCCATCGAAAGCGGCATGACCACCCTCATGCAGGACGGCATCGACAAATGCATCGATGGCAAGACCGACTTCAGCCGTGTCATGGCCGTGTGCAGCGTCTGATTGCAGGTTATATGGAGTTAGGAGAGGGTTGGGAGTCTATGGGGGGCTTCTTGCCCCCCTCATGCCCCCCTCGGGCCGCTGTGACCAGCGGTGTCGGCGGCTTCAGGAGCCGATGCCGATGAGGGTGTAGACGTGGGCGCCGTCGCGATCGCCGTCAATCAGATGCAGGCGGATCAGGTAGAGGCCGCTGACGCGGGGTTTGACGGCCATCAAGCGGTAGGGCTGGATGTCGGAGTTCTCTTTGAGGCCTTCGTGGTGAACCAGACGAAAGCGGCCGTTGGACTTTTTGGGGCCCCAGAGGCTCACGCCGATGTCTTCCACGTTGGAGTCACCGCTGACCAGGACAAAGTATTTGACCCCGGCGGTCATGAAGGTGACGTAGTCGCCGGTGCCCCGGAAGGGGACCACGCCCGAGGCCTGGTCGACGACAAAGACGCCTTCGTCGTTGAAGACCTTGCTGGCGGCCTTGGCCGAGCGGCGCGCCTCGGCGGCGTTGGCGTGGACGGTGGAGGACGGGAATGTGAGCGGCGCGAAGATGGCGAGCGCCGCCAACATGTGCGCCAGGGTGGTTTTGATGTGCATGGATGACCTCCTTTGCTGGGTGCCTGTGCCCCGACACCGCTTGTCCCGTGCCTGAGAGGCTGCCGACGGGTGGGCGCTCGTCTCTGCGGGGTTGGGTGTCATGGGCGTTGGCTCCTTGGTCATTTTACGAGCCACCGATGCCGACGACGGTGTAGATGTGCGCGCCGTCGGGGTTGCCCGAGAACATGTGAATCCGTGCCAGGTAGAGCCCGCTGCGGCGCGGGTAGAAGACGATCGAGCGGAAGCGCTTGATGCTGCTCTCCTCTTTGATCCCCTGACCTTTGATGAAGCTGAAGTTTCCGTTGGGCTGCTTGGGCCCCCAGAAGCTGATGCCGATGTCGTCGATGTTGGAGTCACCGCTGACAAAGACGTGGTACTTGACCCCGGCGGTCATGAAGGTGACGTAGTCCGACTGGCCGCCGTGAGCGACGACGCCAAAGGCCTGGTCAGTGACAAAAATCCCTTGATTGTTGAAGCGCTCCATGACCTTGTCGGCCATGCGGCGCGCCTGCGCCGGTCCTGCTTGCGCCTGTCCCATCGGGGCCAGCGTCACGGTGGTGATCGCCAGCGCGGTCAGGATGTGGGCTAAAGTGCGAATCATGGTGTGGTCCCCCGTTGCGCTCAGCCCTTCTCAAGGAGTTTTTTGCGCGTCTTTGACGCGAGCTTGCGGATCTCTTTGGCCTTGTCCTCAGAGATGGACTCGTCGGCCTTGACGTCCATGACATCCTGGAGGTCGTCGAGGCTCTTGAGCATCATGGCGACGTGCTTGTCGTCTTTTTTGAGGGTCTTCTTGGTGGAGGACTTCACCTCGCGGATGAGGTCGCCCTGGCGAAGAAGCTCGGCGCGCTGCTCGGAGTAGTCGCTGGAGATGATGGTGGCGCCGAGGTTTGCGCCCTCAAGGTAGGCGCCAAGCGAGATGAGGATGGCCAGGTCGGGCTTCTTCTGACGCTTGATGAGGTCGTCCTGGAGCTTCTGATTCATGTCCAGGAAGTCCTGACGAAGCTCGGCCCACTGCTTCTTCTTGATGCGCTTTTTGACCTTCTTGACCTCTTTCTCGGGCTTTTCGACCCCGAGGTTGTCGGCCATGGCCAGCATGTGGTCCAACGCGGCGACGGCCTTGTCACCGTCCTTGGCGTGGACGTGGACAAAGAAGTGGGCCAGCACGATGCCGGCGACCATGGCGGTCTGGGTCTTTGAGTCGTAGTCCTGCTTGTCGATGGTGTCTACGAGTTCATCCCATTTGGGGTCGCCCAGGATGGCCAGCACGGAGAGGAACTGGTCGGGGGAGGGCATCACCAGCGTGGTTTTGCCCTCAAGGTCGTCAGCGTTGAGCTTTTTGGGGACGTTTTTGGGCTTTTTGTTGGACTTGGCGTCTTTGTCGCCCTTCTTATCGCCCTTTTTGCTGTCCTTCTTGTCCTTCTTGTCGCCCTTCGAGTCCGAGGCGCCCGATTTGTCGCCTCCGCCACTGCCGCAGCCCGCCAGCGGCGCCGCCGCCAACGCCACCAATGCCAGCAATGTGACCATGGCGCGAATAGGGTATCGCATAAGTCTCTCTCCCGTGTCTGCGCACGCCATGACACAACAATCGTGGTGTGCTGCCGGATCTTTGTCTTCATTCACTCGGGGACCATGGGTTATAAACGATGACAACCTTGGCCTTGTCAAGCTGTTATTGGGCCTTGATGGCTTCGGAGCCCCGTTATAACGGGGTTCGCGG
Source organism: uncultured Pseudomonadota bacterium (assembly GCA_937123825.1). Lineage (GTDB taxonomy): Bacteria > Myxococcota_A > Bradymonadia > Bradymonadales > CAKZKQ01. The sequence continues at coordinate 27,621 of CAKZKQ010000318.1, read as the reverse complement.
GGCTTGGTTGGGTGGGGCGCACAGGGCGCCCGCACTTTTTTTTCATTTTTTCTCAGGGAGTTCGTAACGCTTTGCCGTACGGGGGGTACAAAGCGTATGAGCACACGTCAGGGGAACGGATGCGCCCGAGCGGTCTGGAGTCCATTTTCTGCGCGCCGTTCCCCTGGCACCGTGCTTTCTTCCTGCACACACCCCCCCATAAAAGTCTGGAGCGAGCATGAAAGTCTTTTTAAGGCTGACGGCGCTGTTGTGCGTTTCGGCGTGGGTGGGCGCGGCATTGCTGGCACCCTCGCCCGCGTCCGCGCAAGACGACGCAGGGGTGCCGGACATCCCCTTTGAGAAGTACAAGTTGGACAACGGCATGGAGATCATCCTCCACCAGGACCGCAGCGTGCCTTTGGTGGCCGTCAGCGTCTGGTACCACGTGGGCAGCGGCGACGAGGTCGTGGGCCGCAGCGGTTTTGCGCACCTCTTTGAGCACATGATGTTCCAGGGGTCCAAGAACGTGGGCGAAGACCGCCACTTTGATGTCTTGCGCCAGATCGGGGCGTCGAGCATCAACGGCACCACCAACAAGGACCGCACCAACTACTTTGAGGTCGTGCCCTCCAACCAACTGGAGACGGCCCTGTGGCTTGAGAGCGATCGCATGGGCTACATGCTCGATCTGCTCACCATGGAGAGCCTCTCCAACCAGCGCGACGTGGTCCGCAACGAGCGCCGCCAGCGCTACGACAACGTCGCCTACGGCAAGGACCGCTTTGCCGTCTCGGCCGCCCTCTACCCCGAGGGCCACCCCTACCGCTACCTGACCATCGGCCTGCACGAGGACATCGAGAATGCCTCTTTGGACGACATCACGGCGTTCTTTAAGAAGTGGTACGTGCCCAGCAACGCCACGCTGACCATCTCGGGCGACATCGACATCGAGGCCACCAAGGCGCAGGTGCAGAAGTGGTTTGGCGGCTTCCCCACCATCGAAAAGCCCACCCAGGCCAAGACCCCGGCCCCGACCATCAAAGAAACCACCCGCGAGGTCATCAAAGACGACTTTGCACGCCTTGAGCGCGTCCACTACGCCTGGCACAGCCCCGCCATGCTGGCCGAGGGCACCGCTGAGCTCTCCATCTTCTCCCAGGTCCTGGGCGCCAACGGCTGGGGGCGGCTCTACAAGCGCCTGGTGGTCGACAAGCCCATGGCCAAGCGCGTGTCCGTCTACCAATCCGGGTCCAACTCCTCGGGTGTCTTCCACATCATGGTCGACATCAACCCGGGCGTGAAGCTGGCCGACGTCGAGGCCATCATCAACGAAGAACTCCAGCGCGCCCTCGACGAGCCGCTCAAGCCCGAAGAGATCGCCCGCGCGGTCACCGGCCTGGAGTCGGCATTCATCTGGGGGCTGGAGAGCGTCCTGCGCCGCGCCGAGCGCCTCCAGTTCTTCAACCACTACACCGGCAACCCCGGCTTCACCGCCGACTACCTGGAACTCTACCGCACGCGCACCCCCGGTCAGATCATGGCTCAGGCCAGGACCTGGCTGCTTGGCCCGCGCATTGAGATCATCACCGAACCCGGCGGAGGCAAACAATGATGCACAGCACACAAAGCCTGCGCCGGATCCTGTGGACCTCGCTGCTGGCGCTGGGCCTGCTGGCCACGGCCTGCTCTTCGGCCCCTGAGCCCAAACCCGAGCCCATCGACACCAAACCCGCGCCGCCGCCCGAGCCGGTCTGGCCCCAGGACGAGTTTCGCGCCTCGCAGCCCAAGCCCGGGCCAACCCCCGAGGTCGAGCTGCCCAAGGTCGAGACCTTCACCATCGGCAAGCGCGGCAAGCAGGTCACCGTCCATCTCATTGAGCGCCACCAACTGCCAGTCGTGTCCATGAACATGAGCTTCCCCATCGGGAGCGCCAACGACCCGCGCGGCAAAGAGGGTCTGGCCTCGCTCTCCATGGCGCTGCTCAACCAGGGCACCGAGTCGTTGCAAAAGATCGAATACGAGGCCCGTCAGGCCGATCTGGCTGTTTCGATCGGCACCTCATCCTCGCTTGAAGATGTGGGCGTCTCCATGCGCACGCTCAAGCGCAACCTTGGCCCCGCGCTCGATCTCCTGATGGAAGTCCTGCAAAAGCCTGGCATGCGCGGTCCGGATTTGGAGCGGCTTAAGAAGTCCCGCGAGGCCAGCCTGGCGCAGGCGCGCGCGACCCCCGCAGGCGCCGCGCGTCGTGTGTGGCCGCGCGCCCTCTACGGCGCCAAACACCCGCGCGGGCGGATCACGACCGAGGCTCAGCTCAAGGCCATTCGGCTGGCGGACAGCAAGAAGTTTGTCAAAGGTCTCAGCCCCGCAGGCGCCAAGCTCTTTGTGGCTGGTGACATCACGCGCAAGGAGATCGAGGACCTCCTGGCCCCACGTTTGGGAGCCTGGAAGGCCAGAAAAGGCCGCGCGGCCAAGGTCAAGGCCAAGCCCGCCACCTCCAGCGCCCTCTACCTGATCAACATCCCCGGCGCGGCCCAGTCCCAGATCTACGTGGGACAACTGGGTCCGGCGCGCACCGCTGAGGACTACGAGTCTATCTCCATGATGTCCCGCATCCTGGGTGGCGGCTTCTCCAGCCGGATCAACATGAACCTGCGCGAGAAGCAGGGCATCGCCTACGGCGCCCGCGCGGGCTTCCGTTACAACAACCGCAACGGTTATTTTGTGGCCAGCTCCTCGGTGCGCACCGACGCCACCGGGCTGGCCATCACCGAGTTGGAAAAAGAGATCAAGACCATGCGTGAGGGCGAGCCGACCCCGGAGGAGCTTGGCCGCGAGAAGGAGGGCACGCTTTTGAGCCTTCCGGCGCGCTTTGCCACCATCAATGGCTTGCTGGGAACCTACAAGAGCCTGGATTATTACGGCCTGCCCTTTGATTATTATGAAGGATTCCAGACTCGGCTGGATGCCGTCACTGCCCAGGACGTGCAAAAGGCCGCATCGACCCATCTTAAAGATGAGGGTTGGACCATGGTGATCGCCGGAGACGCTTCGGTCATCATGCCCCAACTCCAAAAAGCCATCGAAGGCGGCGCCTTTGGCCTCAAAGAGATCATCACCGTGGACGCCGACGGCGCCAAGGTCGATGCTCCCTGAGTCTTGCGGGCGACCTGGGTTGTGTTTGCTCACAACCTGGGGTGGCTTGGCTTTTCCCTTCAAGGGCAGGCGCTGACCTGTCCACCCACCGAGCTTCATGACCCATCGCCGCCCTCACCAGCCCCAATCTTCTTCCAGCGCCCCGCTCCTGCTTGTTCTGGCGGTGACCACGGCGCTTTTGGCGGCGGGGTTGTGGTGGTGGCTGGGTCAAGATCCGACCCAAACCCCTTCCAAATCCCCTTCAACCCCTCAAACCGCCGCGCCGCAGGCTCCAAAGGCCTCCAAAGGGCCGCGTTCGTCTGGGGGGAGGCGTCGGGCTTTGCCCACGGCGGCGATCCCTGCGCCAGGTCAGTCTCCCAGGGCATCCCAGAAGGCTGGTGGCGCTGGGGGTGGTCAGGCGCAGTGTGAGCCGCGCGCGGCGCAGGCCTGTGTGGGCGGGGATGTGTGGTGGATCGACGGTTGCGATCGGCTTCAGGAGGTGAAGGAGGATTGCGGGGCGCGGCTTTGCTTTGATGGGGCCTGTGAGGCGGATGATTCGGCAGCGTGCGCCGAGGTTCCTGGCGGTGGGCACTGTCAGGGGGATACAGCGCGGGTGTGTCTGGGCAGCAAGTTGGTGGAGGTCGATTGTGCGGCGCGGGGCAAGCGCTGCGTGATTGGTTACGAGGGCCCGGAGTGCCGTCCGCAGCCGGAGCGGCCCTGCGACTGGCCCCCTGGTGAGACGCGCTGTGAAGGCGACGCTTTGCTGGCCTGTGTGGCGGGCGGGATCCAGGAGGTGGATTGTACGCTGCAGGGCGGCGAGTGTGGGTTGTTGCCGGGGGATGAAATCTTTGGGTGCTTGGAGGTGGAGGTGCGGGATGAGGCGCCGCCGCCGGAGGACGAGGAGAGCTGTGGTCCGTGTGGTTGTGTGTCCAAGCCGGTGCAGGGTCCGGAAGTGTGCGATGGGTTGGACAACGACGGCGACGGGGTGGTGGACAATGACGTGGTCTGCGACGCCGTGAACGTGGTGGCTTTTGTGGTCTCGGACCGCAGTGGTTATACGAGCCATACGCGGGCGGACGTGGAGCAGGAGCTGGCCAGGGTCAACAGCATCCATGCGCTGGGCGCGCACGGGTATGGGTTGGTCTTTCAGTTGGCGGACTTCAGGGTTCTGGAAGAAGAAGACCTTTTGGAGATGGACACGGCGGAGTTGAACGAGCTGCTGGGGCTGAGGTTGTCGGTGCCGGGGGTGGAGTCGTTTTACATCCCAATGATTTTTACCGATCAGATCATCGAGTCGGGGGTGCCCAAGGCGGGGATCGCGACCTTGCCCAACGGGGCTTGCGGGGGGCTGCGCAAAGGCGAGCAGCCGCAAGTGCCCCTGGGGATGATCGTCTTGTCCAAGCGGCGCTCGCCGACCACAGCGGCCCACGAGATCGGGCACTTTTTGGGGCTCTGTCACACGCACGAGAGCCACTTTGACAGCCTGCATCAGGTCATCGCCTGGCCCCGAGGCGACGGGTTGGAGGCGGTGGACTGTGGTCAGGCGTGTCGCCTGGAGGGCGACGGGATTTGTGACACGCCCTATGACCCGGGACCGGACCATTGCTCGTTGGACCAGCTCTGTCAGGCGTCGTGCGAGGACGTCGAGGCGTCGCCCGAGGCGGCCAACGTGATGAGCTATTATACGCCGTGTCGGAGCGTGTTTTCGCAGGAGCAGGCCCTGGAGATGCGGCGCGTGGCGTTTTTGCGCCGGGGGTGGCATCCATGTGTGATGAACCCGCAGGCGTGCACCTGCCAGCCGGGCTTGCCCCAGTGTCCAACCGAGATGACGTGTCGGCCGGGGGCGCTGGCAAACGGCGAGCGGACGTGGCAGTGTGGTTTGGATGGTGCAAGGCGGCCGGGTCAGCCATGCCGAGGCGTGGCGGACTGTGGGCAGGGCGGCGTCTGTATGGGGGTGGGCAACAACCCCAGGCGGTGCGTGCGGCCTTGTGTGGCGTCGAGTCCCGGGTGTTCCTGTGTGCCGCTTGGTGGCCTTGAGTTTGAGGTCTGCCGCCAGGACCTGGGGATTGAGCTGCCTCAGAACAACGAAGAGTGATGATGGGCCGGGGCTTTGGGGCGCCGGTCTGATGAGAGGCGCTGCCCTGGGGTGTGGTCCCGGGCGGCGTGATGTGGGCGGCGCCAGAGGGCGCGTGCCCGAGGGATGCGGTGACGGTCGATGCCTTCTTCTTTGGATGAAATCAAGACACGCATTCGTGATCTGGGTTTGCGCAGCACGGGGCCGCGCGTGGCGGTCTTGCGGTACATGGAGACCCTTGAGGCGCCGATTTCGCACGCGGAGATCGCGGACGCGCTCAAGGACCTGGGTTTTGATCGGGCGACGATCTACCGCAACCTGATGGATTTGACCGACGCCGGGCTGTTGTCCCGCGTGAACCTGGGCGAAAACGTCTGGCACTTTGAACTGCGCCAGACGGTCACGCAGGAGCCAGGGGCCGAGCACCCACACTTTGTGTGCATCGACTGCGGCGCGGTCACATGCCTGGACGACGTCCACGTCGACATCAAAACAGGCTCGTCCCTGGTCGCCCAAATCTCAGAAGTGCTGATCAAGGGCAGATGCCGCAAATGCGTCGCTTAGAAACCAGGGGCGGCCCTAACGGCGCCAGGAACCACGTGACTCACTCGCGGTAGCGCTGCTACAGCTTCGCTCGTCCCGAGGCCCCTGCCATCCGTTATTGCTCGCCCCACACCCGTGGGTTTTTCTCTTTTGGAATTGCTTGGGTTTGGCGTCGGGTTGTAGGCGGCTTGATGGTCTGTGGGTCATCGCTGATGGGCTTCGGCGTCTGAAATTCACCATTGTTCGTCCTGAACCTGTGGTTTCTTCTCTTTTTCTTTTTGAAGTGCTTGGGTTTTGTGTGTGGACTGTGGTGGCTTGATGGTTTGTGACTCAACCACGGATGCTTGGGCGTCAGACATCCATCGTGGCTTGCTTTAAACCAAACTTTTCACCTGTGTTTGGGTGCCTGTAGGAAGAAATGGAGGTGTGCTTTGTCTGAGCGGACTTATCTGGAGCTGTCTGAGGACGGCGGTGGCTCGCACAAGTTCTATGAAGTGATTGTGGACGGCTGCGAGATGCGCATCCGTTATGGTCGGATTGGTGACCAGGGGCGTTTGCAGGCCAAGACCTTTGCGACCCCTGAGAAGGCCAAGGCCGAGGCGCAGAAGAAGATCAAGTCCAAGATGAAGAAGGGCTATGAGGCGGCCGTGCAGGGGGTGCGCAAGAAGCGCCCGGTGACGCGCCGCGCGATTCAGTCCACGCGTTCTTCGTCCAAGCGCGCGCCGATCGTGTGGAAGTTCTCCACCGGCCGCAGCGCCTTTGGCATCTTCATTGACGAGGAGCACTGCTGGGTGGGCAACGAGTCGGGCAAGGTGTACTGCCTGGGCCATGACGGCTCGGTGATCCGTCAGTACGGCCTGCCGGACGGCGTCAAGTGCATTGTGGCCGACGATGAGTGGCTCTACGCGGGGTGTGACGACGGCAAGGTCGACGACCTGAGCGGTTTCAAGCAGAAGACGGCATACGAGATCGACGCCAACGTGGACATCTACTGGTTGGACATCAAGGACGGCGTGCTGGGCGTGTCTGACAACGCGGGCAACGTCACCACGATCAACCACGAGGACGAGTCCCAGTGGACGCGCAAGAGCAGCGGCAGCAGCGGCTGGATGGTGCGTTGTGACGAGATCGGCGTCTACCACGGTCACAGCGGCGGTGTGACGATGTACGACTGGGAGGACGGCGAGCAGATTTGGCATAAGTCGACCAACGGTTCGGTGCTCTTTGGGTGGCAGGAAGAGGGGATGGTCTACGCCGGTACTGGCGGCAGGGTCGTCAACAGCTTCACCAAGACCGGTGAGTCCTCGGTGACGTACCGCTGCGATGGCTCGGTCTTTTCGTGCGCGGCCAGCCAGGACGGCAAGTACGTCTTTGCGGGGGACAGCAGCTCGTCGATTTACTGCTTTGCGCAGGATGGCAAGCGGTTGTGGAAGCTGGGCACCGGGTGCGGCTCGGCGTTCTCGATGCAGTTCCTCAACGACAAGGTCTACATCGTGACCACCGATGGCTCGCTGGCCTGCATTGACGCCAGCGAAGAGGCCATCAAGGCGGCCGAGGCTGGTCAGTTGCCGCAGATGCGCGACATCAAGGCGTCGGCGGCCACGGGGCCTGTGGCCAGCGTGTCGGACACCATCGAGACGACCTCGGACGCGGGCAGCGGCGTGGTGGTGCAGTGCATCAAGGACGGCGGCAAGCTGCGCGTGCGCGTGCTTTCGGATGGGTACAACAAGAGCTGGAACGTCCAGTTCCCCAAGAACATCCGTGAAGAGGGCGCCCGTTATGTCGTCGATGGCATCCGCGAGGCGGGCCGTGGCGGTTTTTATCGCGCCTTTGGTGACATCAAGCGCCTTGTCTGACCTGGATGGGCCGGCGGCGCCGTCTTTGTTGTCGTCGCTGGCTCATTTGCGGCAAGATTTGGCCCAGTTCCAGGTGGAGGGCCAGGTTTCCGTGCCTTGATGTGGTGTAATTTCTGTGAAGCGTGTAGACCGGGTTTCGTTTGAGCGGCTTTAGATAGGGTGAGCAGCCTTTTCTGGAGTTGTTTGGGACGAAATCCGGTTTTTTGCCATTGTGCGTGTGTGGTGGGACACTTGGACCCGGTTGTTTGAGTGCATCGCCGCGCGGTGGACAGACCGAGCGCGCCGTTTTGAGGGCGTTTGGGTCGCGCCTCAGGTTCCCGAAGACCTGATGGTGGGTTTGTGAGAAGAGAGAGTTCCCCTGTTTTTTGATGGATTGTGACGTTTTGCGTGAGGCAGAGGAATGCGTACGGGTTTGATCGGCTGGCGAGGCATGGTGGGGTCGGTGTTGATGGCGCGGATGCGCGCTGAGGGCGACCTTGGGCTTGTGGAGCCGGTGTTTTTTTCGACGTCGCAGGTGGGACAGCCTGCGCCGCAGGAGTCGGCCGAGCCGCTCTTGCTTGATGCCCATGATTTGAGCGCGCTGTCGGGGATGGAGGTCATCATCACCTGTCAGGGCAGCGCCCATACACGGCGAGTGCATTCGGAGCTGCGGGCTTCTGGGTGGTCGGGGTATTGGATTGATGCTTCGTCGGCGCTGCGCATGAACGACGATGCGGTGATCGTGCTGGACCCGGTGAATCGGTCGGTGATCGACGCGGCGTTGGACGCCGGTCAGCGCGATTTTATTGGGGGCAACTGCACGGTGAGCCTGATGTTGATGGCGTTGGGCGGCCTCTTTGAGCAGGGTCTGGTCCAGTGGGTCAGTGCCATGACCTACCAGGCGGCCTCGGGCGCGGGGGCGCGGCAGATGCGCCAGTTGATCGCGCAGATGGGTCACCTGGCGGCCTCGGTGCAGGCGCAGTTGGACGACCCAGCGGTGGGGATCCTGGAGATCGACCGGCTCGTCACCCAGGAGCTGCGCGGGCAGTCGCTGCCCACCGACGCGCTGGGGGCGCCGCTGGCCGGCAGTCTGTTGCCGTGGATCGACAAGTTGATGGACAACGGGCAAAGCCGCGAAGAGTGGAAAGGGCAGGCCGAGGCCAACAAGATCCTGGGCACCGAGCAAAACCCGGTCTTTGTCGACGGGGTCTGCGTCCGCGTGGGGGCCATGCGCTGCCACAGCCAGGGTCTGACCATCAAGCTCAACAAAGACGTGCCGATGGACGAGTTGGAGGCGATCGTCGCCGAAGGCAACGCCTGGACGCGCGTCATCCCCAACACCCCCGAGGCGACGCTGGCAGGGTTGACCCCCGCGGCGGTCACCGGCTCGCTGGACATCCCCGTGGGTCGTCTGCGCAAGCTCAACATGGGGCCGCAATTCCTGGGGGCCTTCACGGTGGGCGATCAGCTCCTGTGGGGTGCCGCTGAACCACTGCGCCGCATGCTGCGCATCATCCTGGAGCGCGCTTAATGCCTGTGCGCAAACGTTTGTTGGACTTTCTGGCTGTGGTCACCCCCGGCCTGGAAGAGGTTGCCAAAGAAGAGCTGACGGCGCTGGGCGTCGAAGTCAGCGAAGAGCATCGGGGAGGTCTGGGGTTTCGGGCCGAGATGCTCGACGCCATGCGCGTCAACCTCCACGCCCGGTGCGTGGGTCGGTTGTGGCTGCGCATGGGCCGGTTTCGCGCCGGCGCCGTGCCCGAGCTCTACAACCGCACCGCCAAGTTGCCCTGGGCCAGGCGTCTGGCCCCCGAGAGCGTGGTCGTCCTGCGCGCCCACGCCCAGCGCTCGCGCCTGATCCACACCGGTCGGATCATGGACGCGGTGCGCGACGCCATCAACACCCTGGTCCCCATCAAGGTTGTGGCCGAGGCCGACGCGCCCCCCGAGGCCCAGCGGATCCTGATTCGCCTGGTGGACAACCAGTGCGAGATCAGCCTGGACACCTCCGGCGCGCTCCTGCACCGCCGAGGCTACCGCCAGCAAACCGGCCGCGCCCCGCTGCGCGAAACCACGGCGGCCGCGCTGCTGCGCTGGGCACAATGGGACGGCACCACCCCCCTGGTCGACCCCATGTGCGGTTCCGGCACCTTTGTGCTCGAAGGGGCCTTGATGGCGGCCAAAAAGGCGCCCGGCGCCGAGCGCCGCTTTGCCTTTGAGTTCTGGCGCAAATACGACGCCTACAACTGGCGCCGTCTGGGCACCGAGGCCAAAGCCAGCGAAGACTTCGGCGCAGTACCGCTGCTGATGGGCTCAGACCGCAACGCCGAGGCCATCAAAGCCGCCCGAGGCAACGCCACGCGCGCCGGCCTCACCCAGCACATCAACTTTCAAAACGTCGACGTGCAATCGGTCCGCATCCCCATCTCGCCCGCAGGCCTGCTCGTCTGCAACCCCCCCTACGGCACCCGCATCGGCAGCCGAGAGTCCCTGGACCCCGTCTACCGCCAGCTCGGCGCCCGCATCAAGGCCCTGACCGGCTGGCGCGCCATGGTGCTCAGCGCCGATTCCACCCTGCGCAAGACCCTGGTCAGCGTGGTCAAACGTCGCCCCCTCAAAGAGGTCGAATTCGACCACGGCGGCCTCAAAGTCACCACCACCCTCTTCTAACCCCTCCTTTTCCAAGCTCGATTCATCCTGTTCATCCCCGCTCCCCATTTGATGGGCCATTGCTCGCGAAGACCGCCTTTCCATCCCTGTTTGGGTTGGGTGGGTTTGTCTGCGTGGCCCTTGTTGGTTAATTTGTTATTGGTATGTTGTAATTGTTTTTTGATGCATCTTGACTGTCAGTCCAGAGTTTGGGAATTCAAGCTTCCCCTGACTCTATTTTGAATCCACTGATATCGGTGGATTTTCTTCTTGCCTGTCCTGAGCGCAGTCGCCAGCCGAATAAAACTCCCAGACTTTTCCTCAACCAAAATTTCTCTTGACGTAACCCAACAAGGCGAGAGAACCTGCTCGCCTGTTCAATCCCTATGCTGAAGGGCAAAGTAGGTAGTCGTAACGCTTGCCCGCCCTTTAAACCAGCTGGTAAGATCTTGAACAGGTGGCCCACTTTTCTCGGGAAGGAACTAATGGGGAACCAGCCAAACAATCATCGACCCATTCCAGTTATCGATCTCTTTGCTGGTGCTGGGGGCTTCACAGTCGCCGCAAGACAAGCAGGAGGTGTCCCTTGCCTCTCGATAGAGATGGATAAAGCGGCCTGCGAAACCCTGGAAGCCAACGAGCATGGCTCTCAACATCACACTGAGCAAGCAGATGTTCGAGAGCTTGAAGGCAAAGATCTCCGAAGGCTGGCGAAACTTGGTTCAAGTGAACCACTTATTATTGTGGGAGGTCCACCATGCCAGCCTTTCTCTAAAGCGAGCTATTGGACCGATCCAGGCCATGACTCCAAGTACAGACGCGCACGCGCTCGAGGGAAAGAAGTAGAGAAGCCTCTACCTATCACAGAAGCCCGCGAGGACGACAGGCGGGATCTGTTGGCTGAATTCCATCGGCTGATTGTGGAAGCTAATGCTGATGCTTTCGTGATGGAAAACGTTCGGAGCCTTCTACACCCACGCAATAAACCTGTGTTTGAAGCTGTGCTGAAGGCGTTTGGGCGGAGCGGCTATTTATGCACAGTTGTTGATGCAAATGCCGTTAACTACGGTGTGGCGCAAAAGCGGAAGAGAATTTTCGTAATCGGAAGCAAACATACAACACCAATCGAGCCGCCCATCACGCACTGGGCTACATCCAAAGACCCACAACACCTCAAACCTCCTGTCGCGGTTGAAGATGTCATCGGCTCGTACATTGGTGATGAGTATGCTGAAGAGCGAGAGCAGGTTACCGGCCGATGGGCCGATGCGCTCCAAGAGATTCCTCCTGGCTCCAACTACAAACATCTGACTGCGTGGGCAGGGCACGAGAACCCACTGTTTGAGGCCGAGACGAGGTTTTGGAACTTCTTATTAAAGCTGAACCCTAAAGCCCCTTCATGGACCATCAACGCGAACCCTGGTCCCTGGGTGGGTCCTTTCCATTGGGAGAGCCGTCGGCTCAGAACGGTTGAACTTGCTGCGATCCAATCGTTTCCTCATGGTTACATCTTCAAAGGGAAGAAGAGACAGGTGATCCGCCAAATTGGTAATGCTGTTCCCTCAAAGATGGCAAAGGTGATGATCGAGTCCGCCATCAATACGGTTGTCAGTCCATTCAAAGAGGCCAAGCAGACAGAACTGTTCATGTCCGCTGCACCTCATTAAATACGAATGAAGAAAGAACCAAGCAACAAAACTAAACCCAAGTGTATCAGCCTATTCTCGGGTGGAGGCGGGTTTGACATCGGACTTACGGAAGCTGGTTTTGATGTTTTTTTTGCAACAGACATGGAGCCCAGATGCAGAGAGACCTATATCCATCCTGGCAACTTCGGACCAGACGCTCACTTCTATGTTGGCAACGTCGAGAACGTAAATAAAGCGCTGATTGAAGAGGTCACCGGGGCGCCTGTTGGTCAGGTAGATTTAATGGTTGGAGGGCCGCCTTGTCCGCCTTACTCAAAATCACGATTTTATCGTAAAGATAAGCCACGAGGTATCAACGACCCTGTTGGTGATGTAACTCTACGAAGCTATCTCCGACTTCTAAATGAGATAAAGCCCAGAGCTTTCCTGTTTGAGAACGTGCATGGGTTTGTCTACAAAGCACATCAAGAAGGCTTTAAACTCCTCAAACAAACAGCAACTGAATTGGGCTACAGCATCACATACCAGGTCGTAAATACTGCTGACTATGGGGTGCCTCAAACAAGAAAGCGCTTCATAATGGTGGGGCTACAGGGAGCCAATTTCATGTTTCCGGCACCATCCCACAGCGAATCAGGAATTAAGAAGGGTGAACAGATAAAGCTGTTTGATGCCCTTCCTGCTTGGGTGACAGCAGGTGAAGCTATCGGAGATTTGGACACAGATGAAAACGCATCTGATGAAGGACACTTCGCGGGTGGAAAGCATCACGATCTTCTGAAGGAAATTCCTCCAGGAGATAACTATCTTTTCTTCACTGAAAAGCGGGGGCACCCCGATCCGAAATTCAAATGGAGATCGAGGTACTGGTCTTTTCTTCTTAAGTTGTCTCCGGATAAGCCCTCATGGACAATACAAGCTAGGCGCTCAAACAACATGGGTCCGCTGCACTGGAAGAATCGCATTCTTCGTATTGAGGAAGTAAAACGCCTTCAAACATTTCCCGATGAGTGGTTCTTGGCTGGTACCATTGAGCAACAGTGGAGACAGGTTGGTAATGCGGTACCTCCCCTTTTGGCAAAGATAATTGGAAAACAAATAATCAAAACACTCAATACCACTTCTTTCTCAAAGTCTACACGACACAACTCATCACCAGGACAAACACTATGACAGACCACGCAAAGCGACTGCCATCCTTTAATGATTTCTCACCGGGCATTCTGAAAGATGTAAGACGACCGCTCAAAATAGTAAAAGAATCAAACGGCTCACGCTCAGATGCCGTCACTGGTTTTGCTGATGCTTTCTTTAATGGAGTGTCTAACAAAAGATCAACTACTAATATCCCAGCAACTCTGTCTTCGCTCTCTCTTGTCGAAAAAGACGAATTTACGCTAACTGACGCAGGTGAGAAAATCTTAAGTTGCAATTCGAAAACTGAAGCTGCTGCAGTGCTAGTGAAGCACATATATGATGGTTTTAATGGCGATTTAGTGATTCAAGCGGTCAGAGAACTAGAAGGCCGAGCTTACAGTGGTGGCTTCAAGGCAGCGCTTAAATCTCAGCTAGAGACCTTGGGAGTAACTAACCTAGCCAATGCGACGACTGACCACACAACGTTAGTAAACTGGATGATCGAAGCTGAGATTATCAAAAAAAATGGAAGGCGCCGTCAAGTTGATGACGCTAAGTTGAAGGCGTTGGTGGGTATAAGCGCAAGTGAGTACGATGAATTAAGTTTGATGGATGCTGGACAACGTATCTTCTTAAGAGAGCTTGGCAAATTAACACGCTTGGAAGATGTACCTATTGCAGCCACTGTTTTGATAGATAAATGTCTTTTGTTGGCGCCAGGTCTATATCGTGAAGATCAGTTCAGGCAAAAAATCATCTACCCACTTGAAGCTAGCGGCTGGCTCAGGACATCAAAAACAACAGTAGGAAGAGGTTCTAAATCAGGAAGCATACAAGCCACAAAAAAACTTAAGAGTATACCCGTTTCTATCCATGCAAAGACGTTTGAAGGCGCTTTGCCTCAAGATCTTCGAAAACACCTCGCGATGCCTTTTGCCGAAGTGTTAAGTTATGTCAATAATGATGACAAACATAAGAGAGGAATAGGGCTTGAATTATTGTCATTGAGGATGCTTTTAGATCTAGGTTTGGAGCCTGTCACGTTGAGAGCGCGAAGCAGGGTATCCACCGCCAGCGCTGAGGTGGATTTAATTGCAGAAGGACTGCATCTTCACTTTTCTAGGTGGTTGGTGCAATGCAAGCACTATAAAAAAAGTGATAATCCAGTAAGGCTTGCAGATTTAGCAAAGGAGGTTGGAATGGCAATTTACCTCAAAGCACATGTTATATTAATTGCCACAACAACAAGATTCACACAAGACGCAATAAGCTACGCCTGTTCTATACAGCAATCAACTCACCTTCAGTTCGTACTAATCGACGGCCATATAATTACGGAGTATATTAAACATGGACCAAAGGCGCTGATCCAGTACGTTACAAGTAATGCCTCTGAGGTTATGAGGATAAAAAAAGTTCAGCTTGAGCAGGGAAATCAATCAAGCTAGCAAAACTCTGAACTAAACTCCGATGAAAGTGTGTGGAGATGGTTCAAAAGAGACCTCGTCAGTCTTTGCCGCTTCACATTCAAAGAGTTCTGGTGCCACCGCAAATTGTCCACTCACAAACGTGTTTGAAGTGCTGATAGGTTGTTGGCTTTTGGGGTTGTCCTCTACCAGGCAGACTTTAAATATATACGATATGGACAATAAAGTTTTGGGCGTATGCACCGTCATTGTTCAGGCGCAATCTGGTCCAAACAACCACTGTGCGGGAGTCTGTTTTGATGAAGTGGGAGTCCATCGATAGCCAGTCGGATCTTGATAAGCTGTGCGAGCAGGTTTGCTGGCATGACGCTGAGGTCATTGAAACAAGCTCCATACTCAGCGCCCATCAGCCCCACTATCCCGATGACATCAATTACAGCGGTCACATCAACAGAGACATCACTGTCCTTGTCAGTGTGGACGCTGCACCAGCCGATTTTATCGAACTGACCTTTGTGTCCACGGAGTTGCTCCGCCACAGCGGGGATATGCCCTGGTCGAGCATTGATTTGTTGGGTCGCGTGGGTGTTCTGATGGGGGTGGAGTTGAGCAGGCACGATGGCATCTGGCTCAAGTGCGCTCGGATTCTCTTTCGGTGGCGTCATGCTCAACCTTCAGACAGTTGAATCTGCCCTTGGGGAGCCATGCCATGCCAACCCTGCCTTGCGATTGCCTCAGTTTCAACAAGGCCAAGCCTGATGGGCGATTGCCCACGCTCCATCAAGAACAACAAGACACTCAGTGCGACGCATGGAAGCGTTTGCTTGATGCCATCGAAGTCGCCGCACACAACCAGGCCGAGAGTTTTGTCTTGTGGAAGGTTCTGGGGCGAGATGAGTACAAGCAAGTCATCACTCTCCCTGCAACGGTGGCCAAGCTGACGTCTGTGAAAACCCTGAACTTGTACCACAGCAATCTGGTCAGGCTTCCGCCTGAGATTGGCAAGATGAGTGCTCTTGAGAGGTTTGAGCCCTATACCTCGTACAAGCTCCATTGGTTTCCGTTTGAGATCACCCAGTGCCGCAACCTGACACAGAGCGTTGTCAGCACACGGGCCACCTTTGGCAATCACAAGCACCGCCCACCCTTTCCTGACCTGAATCATCCCGAAAACAGCGCGGCTTTGGCTCAAGCGACCCCATCGCAGTGCAGCATTTGCCAGGGGCCCCTCGACGTTGGGCGAGTCCATCGAAGGTGGATTTCGTTGTGGGTGGCGACTGATGTCTTGCCTTTGCTCGTCAATGCCTGCTCGGCCGAGTGCTTGGAGCAACTGCCCCAAACCCCGGATGAATACTTCGATGGGCCACACACGGGCGGTCACCACATCAAGCAACCCCCGCCGATGAGGCAAAGGCCAAAGCGACCCGGGACATGAGCCCAGGGGCCGAAGGAGAGGGCAAGGTTGGGCTCATTGCCCTTTGATGCGTTGGACGAGGGCTTGTTGGGCTTCGGTGTCGTCGCCGCAGAGCCAGCGGATGGTGTTGTCGGACCACATGGCGTCGTACTCGTCTTGATTGACGATGTCGCGCTCCATGGCGAGGTCGAGGATCTTGCCTGGGTAGGATGACTGCATCTCGCTTTCCATCTCGCCCAGGGGGTAGGGGTCGTCGAGGCCGAGGACGATTTGCGCGGGGCCTTGGTTGTCGATGAGGAGCTTGAGCGAGCCGGTGTCGTGCACCAGCGTGTCGAAGAAGATGTTGCGGTGGCCGACGGCGCCGCGCGGGTGCCTCATGCCCTCAAAGAGGTCGGGGCGGCCGTCGAAGCCCTGAATGCGCCGCCCCAGGTTGATCTGGGCCAGCTGGGCGCCGTGGGCAAAGCAGACGCGCATGCCCGAGAACTTCTCCTGGTAACCATTGAGCGTGTAAAAATGGTAGGCGTCGGCGCACTGGGCCAACATCCAGATCAGGTGAAAGCGCCAGGCCTGGTTCTCCAGCAGAATGAACTTCTCGCCGTCGTAGGGGTGCAACTCGACGGCCAGGTTGTATTTGCTGGCCAGCTCGAAGATGGGCTCGTTCTCTTTGTCAAAGATCGAGCGCCATGACCCAATGGTGTCCATAAAGTGCGTGGGCAAACAAAGCAGCCGCATGCCCAACTCTTCCACACAGCGCTCCATCTCCCACAACGCACCCCGGATAAAGCCCGGATGAACCACAAAGCCGCAGGTGAACTTGCTGGGGTGATCCTGCTGGACCCGCGCGTTGAAGTCGTTCTGAAAGCGCAGCGCCTGCTTCATCTCCTCCAGGCGCAGCCCGTTGCCGTACAACTGCGACAGGTTCAGCACGACCGCGTGGTCGATGTTAAAGCGCTCCATCCATTCGAGCTTCTCTTGGAGAAAGAAACTCGAGTCGGTGACGGGGCGCTTCCAGTTTCGCTGCAGCATGTACTTGCGCGCATCGTCGACCCAGAAGATCTCTCGGTCCTTCATGAACTGAGGGATCTCGTTGGGGTAGGGCAAGAGGTGGGAGTGTGCGTTGATGCGGAGCTTGCTTTCCATCGGTAATTCCTATGCAGCCTCAGGCCCTATTGACGTAAGCTCCCATCGCCAGCGGGCCGACAGTGGCCAACATCGCCCCCGACGCCCTCCCACGTGCCCCCGGCACGAGTTCGGTTGTCGAAGACGATCTTGTCTCACTGTCGACACCGCTGGACTCGGTCCCCTTACGTCAACAGGACCTGGTACTTTGCGATCCGCCAGCATTATGCAATCCCCAGCCCCCCCCCTCAACCGCCCCCGCCCCCCCCCCCCCCCGCGCCGCCGCCCTCCCTCCGCTCCCGTCCGGCCCCCCGCCGCGCTCCGGCCCCATCGGGTGATGCGGCAAGACCTCCGGGGTCTTCACCTTGGCGCGCCAGCCCTCCGCATAAGGGTCAAGCCCCTCAAAAAGCCGCCCCTTGCCTTCCTCAAACGGACTCAGCGCCGCCCGCAAAGCCTCCACGCGCCCCACCGAATACGTCGCCTCCCACGCCTGCTCCACGCGGCGCACCGCGCCCTCAAATTGCGCCTGCAACGCCAACCCGGCTTCCGTCAAAGACACCGCCTTGCCGCGACCACTCTTGGCGGGCCCTTCGGCCACCAGACCTTGCTTCTTCAGGTGGTTGATGCCCATTGCCAGCGCCTCTTTGGAGATCCCCGACCGCAGCGGTAAATCTCGCTTGGCGACCGGTTCTGCCCCAAGAACCCGCACCAGGTTGGCCTGCAACGCCATGGAGACGGTCGCGTCGCGCTCAAAATCGAGCGTAAAGCGCTGGCTGACCTGCGAGAGCAAAAACGGCAACGCCAGCGTCCCCACCGGATCACACTCCGGCGCCACCGGATCGAGCGCCCACATGCCCTTTTTGTGGTCCAAAACCGAGTAATACTGGGTCAAAGGCCGCTCGGTCGCCTCAAGGATGCCCAGCAAAGCGCCCCGCAGGTCCCCAATCGCCTGCGCCCCATAACGCTCTACCCAGCGGGCCTCGATCTCCCCCGGCAAAGGCTCCCAGGCCGCCGCCGCCTGCGCACCCACGGCGGTTGGCCTGAGGATCTGGTCCAGCTTGGAGGGCCGCTTTCCCGCGCCGGGCTCCGCCGTCACATAACGCCACCGAATCATCCCCGCCGAGTCCGGATGCGCCTTCTTCTGCGCATACCCCGCCTTGCGCGACAGCGCCCGCACCGACACACCATCCTCGCCCACAAAGCGCAGAAAGTTGGCCCACATCACCAACGAGGTCCGCAGCGGCTTGGCCTCCACGTGTCTCCAAAACCGATGTTCCCACTCGTTGTCGATCTCCACGGTCAAGGCCACCAGGGCCTGAGACAGCGTCTTGAAAAAGGCCTGGGGCTGATCCCCCTCCCGCGCCGACGAATCCGACAAAACACCCATGCACATCCTCCAAACCTCGCCTTTGCCATGGACGGCGAGGTTTACTTCTGACGATTCCAAGACCGGCCAGCTTGCGCCACAATGGCCAGCGGCGGCGGGCAGGTTCTCCGCAGCGCTCGCAGCCATTGTTTTGAGCCCTTTGGGCAGGGCAGGAATCAGGGGGCACGCTCCCGGTCTTGTTCAAAATGCGTGAGACTCAAAGATAAGATCTCAAGCGTCAGACTCGACGCAATGGCGGCGGTATACAAGCGTGAATTTGGAGCCACCCAAACAAAGTCCCAGACCGGCGCTGCGAGCACCTTGGAGGGCGTTTTGCCTCTTTGTGGGGTCGATGGTGGGCGGCGCGATGTTGCTGCTGACCTGCATGGCGGCCAGTGCCCGCGCGTGGTCGTTTGTGGCGCTGGGTTTGGGGGCGTTGGTCTTGTGTGCGGCGGTGTCGGTGGGGGTTTGGACGCGGCATGTGGGCTTGCGCAGGGCGAGCATGGTGGTGGGGTTGTTGGGGTTGTGTCCTTTGGGGTTGCTGGGGCCGCACGGCGGTGCGGTGGATCCCGAGCGCCCCATCCAGACCCGCAGCGTGTTTGAGTTGGAGCCGCCGTGGGTGGGTGGGATTTCTGAGGGGGAGTTGGTTCGGTTGGGCGAGCGCTTTGGGTGGAGGGCGCAGGAGAGGTCGTCGCTTGGGGAGGGGGGCGGGGTGTGGACGGATTATGCGCAGATTGAGCAAGAGGCGCCCTTTGATCGGGATTGGTCTGTGGTGCTCGATTCCTGGTTTGTGGATCGGGGCCATTATTGGCAAGCGCCAGCCAGCGGGGAGGCCCGCGCGATCATGGTCTTTTTGCACGGCAGCGCCGGAAACTTTCAGGCCTATCCCCACTGGGTTTATAAGCACACGTCGCCCAGGGGAATTGTGACGGTTTATCCCTCCTGGGGGTTTGGCGACTGGCCCACCGAGCGGTTGGCCAAGCGGATCAAGGCGGTCGTGACCAAGGTCCGCCAAGAGCACAACGCCCCTGAGCTACCGGTTTTTGTGTGTGGTCTTTCGGCGGGGAGTATCGCGCTCTTGCGCATGATTGGCCGGGGCGAGCTGAGGCCCGACGGTGCCATCGCGATTTCGGGGGCGCCGTCGATGTTTTTTGAGCCGTGGGAAGAGCGCGCCGCCCAGGTTCCGCTCTTGCTCTACCACGGCAAGCTCGACACGCACGTTCGGGCCAGCTCAACCCGCAACTGGCACGCGCGCCTTGCCAAATACGACGCTACCTACCGCCAGATCGAAGACGCCGACCACACCCTGCTCTTCCTCAGGCGCGACGAGATCATCCCAGAAGCCGTCGAATGGCTTCTGGAGCGGATTCCGCCAGTGTCTAAGCCGTAAAGCAGTGTGTGTTGAGGGCGAGTGTGGCCTTTGGGGGGATTTGTTTCGGTGCTTTTAAGGGCAGAGGAGTGAGCCTTCTTCGTTAAGCAAGGCAACGCCGAGGGTGTAGTCCGTTTGTTCGCCATCCGCGTTTTGGACATTCATGATGGCCAGCGCGCCTAGGTTGGTGGGGACAAGGCGCTTCTTGTGGAATGTATTGGTGTTGAGCAGCGACACCTGAATCCCGCTGACACCACCCAGTTCATCATCCCTCACCAATGGCCGGAGGCCTGGCTCTGTGTCTGCGACAAGGACGATGTGGTCATCGAACTCAACCACGCCTTCGATGTGGAGGAAGCGGAACTCTTCATTGTTCACCAGGGTGTGCACGGTGGTGAAGTTGTTGGAGTTCAGTGTGGTGTAGGCGATGGTGAGTGTGTTGCTGTCCTGGCGTACGTGGTAGAGCCTGTCTTGCTCTATGAACGCGCGGTCTGAGCGCCGTCCAACATCATCATGGACCGGTCGTGCAATGATTTGCTTTTCTTCAAGTTGGAGCGCGCTGCCGCCTTGGACATTGGCTCCCAACCACAAGATCTGGTGTGTTTGCTCAATGCCAAACTCGCCGCCGAGGGTGTAGAAGTTGATGGCAGCCTCAAACTGCGTTGAGTTGAGAGGTGCGAGGTTGCTGATGGCGCTCAAACGCACCTCTCCATCAAGCTCCAATGCTGTGGTGGTGATGAGCGTCCCCTCGACGGTGTCAATCAACGCTCCAACGATGCGATGGTCATCGGTCAGGCCAACGACCAGGAAGCGGTCCTCGGCGAGGTCGAACGTTTGGAGATCGACCAGAGTGAATCCCAGTTCGATGCTTCGGAGGCTGCTGAGTTGACCGGTGGTTGAAATGCTCCTGAAGAGCAAGCGCTCGTCTTCGGCCTGAACGAGGCGGAAGGCCTGTTCTGGTGTGGACCAATGGATGTCTACGCGGTGGATGAAGAAAGTGTTGGCCAGAATGTTGAAGGATTCGTGGGCGACGCTCAGGTCTTCTCGGACCAAAATGACCCCCGCGTTGCCGTCTTGAGCGATGGCGACGGCCGTCAAAGAACCCTCTGAATTGGATGCTGCATCAAAAAGGCTGATGAAGCGCTCGTCGCGGGAGATCAATTCGGTGGCGTTGGTGCCTTCCCCGCAGCAGAGTTCATCCGTCTGGCCATCACAGTCGTTGTCGATGTTGTCACAGAAGGTCTCGTTGTTCTGGAAGCGACCATCTTGGCTCGCTGCATGGCGAGTGTATTGGTCAACGCTGCATTCAACCGCACTGCCCGCATCGCATCGCGTCAACGAGCCCTGGCAGATCCCTTGTGTCAATTGGCATGTGGGCAGCGTGAAGTCATCATCATCGCCGTCCACATCGCCATCACAGTCGTTGTCGATGCCATCACAGACTTCATCGCTCACCTCAAGGTCTTCATCTTCAATATCGGTGAGGCCATCGCAGTCATTGTCGATGCCATCACAAATCTCTTCACCAGTGGGCTCACACTCGCAACCGTTGCCGCCCGTACCGAGGTCTCCGTTGACATCGACGAGCCCGGGAGAGCAAGCCAACTCGCAAGCACCTGCGATGCAGGCAGCCTCGGTGCCGTCTTCGGCATCGCAGGGCTCCAGGTTGTCATCCATGGCATCAACGAGGCCGTCGCAATCGTTGTCGACGCCATCGCAGACTTCAGGACCGTCGGGAACGCATTCGCAGCCGTCGCCGTTGGGGTCGTTGATGTCGTCGTTGACGTCCACAAAGCCGTCGAGACAGCGATAGATGCACTGACCCTCAAGACACTGGATGCCTTCGGCGTTGTCTGTTCCAGGGCAGCCGTTACACCCGCCGCAGAATTCAAGCTCGATGCGTGGGTTGACGCAGTTTCGCCCGCAAGCAATCTCGTCCGTGTCGCATTGGGGCGGCTGACACAGGAGGTTGAGGCAGATTTCGTCTTCGGCGCACTCTTCGTCGCGCACGCATTCTTCAAAGAGTTCCGGGTCGCTGCATCCTGTCAGCATCCACGCCGACAAGAGCAGCACTGATGCTGCCATGAGCCAGGGCCAGAGTTTGGCTTTGACGCTCTTGTTCATTCTTTCTGTGCTCCACGCCTTTATCTGTGTCGTCTTCGTCGTTTTTAAGGCCTTTGCGGGGCTGCTGGGACCGCCAACATTGGACCGATAACATCAAATCTTAGTCAAATAGCATCATCAACTCAAAGCCCATGCCTTGCGCGCCCACGGTGGGGGATAGGCGCAGGTCTCCAGCGCGTGGTGGTGGGTCGGGGGCCAGCACGTTTTTGTTGCTGGGACTCTCCAGGAAGTAGAAGCCCAGCGCTCCCAACGCCAGCACGCCGCCGCCCACAAAGAACCCTGTGCGCAGTGAGCTGAAGTCTTCGACATCGCCGCGCAGGGCGTGGATTTCGTTGGAGGCTCGGCAGGCGCTGTTGGCGATGCACTTGGCCAGCTCATCCTCTTTGCTGGACGTCATCCAGGCCAACACACCGCCGCCGACCAGGACCCCCGTGGCCAGGGTGCTGAAGGTCCAGGTCAAGGGATAGCTGCCTTCGTCGCCGGCCCACTCCACGTACTCATCGACCGAGCGATAGATGTTGTCCTGGCTGGCAAAAGACACTGGGGCCGACGCCGTTGGTTTCTGCAAATGAAGGGCGTGGACCGACTTGTCGATGTCCCAGGCGCTGGCATCATCGGCCAGGAGTCTGACCGAACACGTCCGCGCCTCTGCGGCCACGTTGATCCGGTCCAGTTGCAAGACCCTTTGTCCGCTTTCGTCTTCAAATATCCCGGCGAGCACGACATCGCTGACTTGCAAGGCGCGTCCGAGGGCGCTGGCAAACCGAGCGGCGTCTGCCACGGCTTCGGGGCCTTGTGGAAGGCTCAAGGCGACCCCAGCGCTGGTGATCAGCAAGCGCTGGGTCAAATCCACATCCAAAGCCACCGTCTGGTGCCCTTCCGTCACCACGCGTCGTGGCGGAGACATCGCCCCCAACTGACCGCAGCGCACCCCAACGTGGTAGGCCGCTCCGCGGGCCACAGCCACACCGCCGCCTCGCCCATCTCCATAATCAAGTCCGTTGACAAAGAGCCGACACCCATCGCCCGAGACCTGGCGCATGTCAAAAGTCAGGCTGGTGCCTTGCTCCACCAGCGCTTGCTGGGCCACCGAAAAGGCCTCGACCACATCGGGAGGCCACTGCTGTGTGTCCACCACCGCCGTTGGAAACCGCCGCGCTGCCGCGCCCATCACCGCACCAAGCCTGGCTTGTTTGGGATCCTCTGCCGCCAACCCCTGCCACAGCAAAAGATGGGCCTTCAGGAGCATGGTGGCATGGGCCGGCGAGCTGGCGATGGAGGGCAGCATCTCGTCGGCGTCTTTGAGCAGGCTCTCCAGCGCGTTGATGCTGGTCTCGGGCCCTTCAAGCAGAAACCGCTCCTGAGCTTTGGGCACCGTCTCATCAATCCGTCCTAAAACCTCGCGCCTGGGCCTCAAGGTCCATGTGCGCTTGACCTCATCGGTGGTTTGCTGCGCTCCCCAGACTCGGCCACTCCACAGCCGCTCCATCGAGCGCCCCAACTCCTCCACCCGAGGCGTCACCAACGGCTGACTATTGCCCCCCGACGGCATGTACTCCACCGCCACCAACGCTGCTCGCCCCCCATCATTGGCCAATGCCGCCGAAGAGGACCACCCAACCCACAACCCCAAGATCAGGCAACCCATCAAGCGCCACACGGCACTGGTGGTCTTTACCCAAACATACCCTTGCTCAGAACATGAGCGTCGATGCATCTGCTCTGTGTCTCCGTCTCTTATTGTCATCGGTACACCATGTTCATGATAGAACCATTCCACCAGTTCTTCAACAGCCCAGCGCTCTCCCCTCTGCATAGGGTTATCGGTCTGTGACCCTTTCAGTTGCGTCTAAATGGTCCGACGGCTCAAAAACGCGATCCAAGCCCTCATCGTCGGGCTTTTCTGGGCCCAAAGAGGCGAATTTCTCGGGCTCGAACGGTTTGTGCACGGCGCAGATCTCATCCGTGGGTTCAAGCCGATCGTCTGGGTGTATGTCGTCTCTGTTTGAAGGGCGAGTTGTTGTCTGGTCTTGTGGGTGGGGCGGGTTGGTGAGGAGTGTGTTTGGGTTGAGGTGCGGTTTAAAGGCGTTTGGGGTGCCTTTGGGTTGGAACAAAGCGGTTGAGGTGGGTTTGTGGGGGTTGAGGTCTTGGAAGATGCTGTGTTTGGGACGCTGACCTGGGATGCGGAGCTGGGATGGTGGGCGGGGAGGGCTGAGCTTTCACCCGGTTATGGGCTGCGTGTGTACATTGAGTCGGTGGTGGAGGCGGGGGAGGCTCGGGGTGAGGATTTGGAGCGGGCGCGTTCCTTGTGGGCTGTGTTGTGCGGGACCGAGCGGACCTTGCGGTTGAAGGCCGCTGAAGAGATGTTTTGGGGGATGTATTGCGATTGGAGGCAGGGGGTGGATCCGCCCGCTCCCGAGCTTGATCTGCATGGTTTTGTGGAGGCCTTCAGGCTCCAATCGGTGACCTTTTGGGGGGAAGAGGGCGCCGAACTCTATCTGGACGACGCGCTGGAGGTCTTTGGGGGCCATGTGCCCCGGTTTTGCGTGGATGAGCACGGGAACTTTGAACCTGGGAGTGCTGCGTTGTAGCTCGGCTCCGGACGCCCTTGGCTTTGGTGCCATTGGGTGGGTCTGTATTGGTTCTGTTTTGCGGGTTCGCATCAGGTTTTTCGGATGGATGACAAGGTTTTTAGGCCTGTGCAAAGCGTTTCGCCGGTGGGTTGGTATGTCGGCACCTATCAGCTTCGGTTTTTTGAGCTTCACCGCGCCGACATTGACGACGAGAGCGCCAGGTTTTTGGTTTGGGAGAATACGGTGTTGGTCAAAGCGGCCAGCCCCGAGGAGGCCTTTGACAAGGTGGCGTCGATTGGCCGCGAGCAGCACACCGAGCCCTACAAGGGCGGGGAAGACGGCGTGGAGGTCCAGTGGCGGTTTGAGGGGGTGGTGGAGATCTTGCCGGTCTATGAAGAGATCGAGGACGGCTGCGAGTTGATGTGGGCCGAGAAGCCAAACCAGTCGTTGCGGCAAATCAAGGCGCGCACGCTGACCAAAGAGCGGCTCTTTGCCTCCGCGAGGTCCAATCCGGAGGCACCCGAGTGAATCCGTGGGCCGCTGCCCAGCCGCGGGCCTTTTGACAGTTCAAGGACCAGGCGGTTCGTGGCTGAGATGGAGGGCTCGTAGGGGTTTGGTGTGGTGCGCTGGGGTGTGCGTGGTTGGGCGCTCTTGTTGTATTTTGCGGGTCTGTTCAGGATGGCGCTGGGGCGGCCCGGTGCGGATGCGATGGGTGGGGTGGGGCGTTGCTTCAAGATTGTGTTTATCGAGGGTTGGTTTTGGCGGACGAGCCCGTTCTTTGGGACGCCCTTTACCATGCTTTGCACCGGCCTCCTGGCGCCGAGCCTTTTGCGCCGGATGTGGTGCGCCTGCCTTCGATTGCGCTCTACGTGGATGGTTGGATGTGGGGTGATGACGGCGTCGATGACCTTGGTTTTTTGGCCGAGCGCGGGGGAGCGCCCGTGGGGGCGGCCTGGGTGCGTCGGTGGACGGGAGAACGGCGAGGATATGGGTTTGTGGCTGAGGAGATCCCTGAGCTTTCGATGGCGGTGTGGCCTGGGCATAGGGGGCAGGGGGTGGGCAGTCGTTTGCTGACCTTGACCCTGGAGGCGGCCGCCAAAGTGCATCCAGCCGTGAGTTTGAGCGTCTCTGTGTCGAACCCTGCGCTGCGTTTGTATGAGCGCTTTGGTTTTGAGATCTCTGGGGAGCCCGAAGGGGGTTCTGTGACCATGTGCAAGACTTTCTGATGCTGCCAAAGCGCAGAAGAAAGGCGCGGTGTTTGGGGCCATTTGGGCTGCCCCAGAGAGGGTCGCGCTTCTGTGCTTTGGCATGAGGTCAAAAGGGCCGATGGAACTGTCATCCAACAACAATGTGGAGCCTGTGAACGGCGAGGGTTTGGACGCGCTGGAGGTGGTGCTGGTGGACATCCAGACCACCGGGGCGTCGCCGGACAAGGGCCACGCGTTGGAGATGGCCTGGGCGCGGTTTCGGGCCTGTGATCCGGGGGCGCCCAGGGTGGAGTCTTCGGTGATCGAGCTGCCCGGTGGGGCGCGGATTCCAAAGCACATCTCGCGGATGACGGGGATTCGGGCGTCGGATTTGAAGGGCGCGCGGCCAGTGGGACAGGTCTGGGCTGGGTTTGAGGCAGCGCTGGTGGGCTTGCCGCAGGTGTCTGATCAAGGTCAGCCGCTGGTGGTGGCCCATTACGCGCAGTTTGAGCGTCGGTTTTTGGAGGACCTTTGCGGCCGCGCAGGTGGCACGCAGGCACCGCCGCTCTTTTGCAGCCACGGGCTGGCGCGCAAGCTGCTGCCGGACCTGCCCCGGTGCGGGATCAAGGCGGTGGCGGGGTATTTTGGGCATCCAGTGACACGCTTAAAGCGCGCGCCGCACCACGTCCTGGCCACGGCGGCGGTCTGGAAAGGGCTGGTGGAACTCTTGATGGTGCAGGGCGTGGAGACTCACCCGGCGCTGGTCCAGTGGATGGCTCAAACGGCTGGCCGAAAGCGCGTCAAAGGGAGCAAAGGGACCTTTGCCCTGCCCCGTGAGCGCCGTCTGGGGTTGCCCGACGCGCCAGGCGTCTACCGCATGGTGGGCCGCACCGGTCAGGTGCTCTACGTGGGCAAGGCGATGTCGCTCAAGCGGCGCGTCAACAGCTATTTTCAAAAGCGCCGGGGCCACCAGGAGCGCACGCTGGAGATGCTCACCTGCGTGCACGACCTGAAGGTGACCGAAACGGGCTCCGCGCTCGAGGCCGCGGTCCTGGAGTCAGACGAGATCAAGCGCCACAGCCCGCCCTACAACATTGCCCTGCAAGACGAAGGGCGCCGGGTCGGCTTTGCCACCCAACCCGGGCTAGAGCCGCTGGTGGGCTGCGTCCCCGGGCGCGGCCCGTTGTTGGGACCGCTGCGATCCGTCGACACCCTGGAGCCGCTGCGACTCCTGGTGGAAGTCCTCAAAGGCGGACCGCTGCCCAAAGACGAGCAGCGGGCGCTGATGCTGGGGGCCCAGCCAGAAAAGCTCCCAGACGACGAATGCCTCCAGGCCGGGCTTGAGGAATTGGTCAAGCGCCACAACCTCAGCCCCGAAGACTCACTGACTCAAATCTGGAGCGTCGGAGAGAAACTCTGGGAAGCCCGTCAAGAGGCTCGCCAGAAGGCCCGAGAGCGCAAAAAAGCCCGCAAAGAAGCCGCCGACAACACCGAAGAAGAGCCCCTGACCCCAGAAAAGGCCCAAGACAAGCCCGAATGGCAATGGTCCCCAGGGCTGGTGTCGGTCGTCCTGGGCTCAGTGATCATGATCGGCGCGCTTCGAGTGCGCCGCGGCCAGTGGCTCAGCCGCTTGGCGCACTCCACGCTGGTATGGACACCCAGACACAGACCGCTCCTTGGCCGACGCGTGCTCAACCTGCGCGCAGGCCGCGTCGAAAGCGCCCACTGGTTGCCCCACGACGCCCCCCTACCCAAACTGGACACCGACATGACGCTGGAAGAACGCCAACGCGTCTTCGACGCCACAGTCTACGACCGAATGCGGGTTCTGCTGGCCGAACTCCGCCGCGTCATCGAAGAAAACGGCGAAGTATGGCTCATCTCCACCAACACCACACTCAACACCCAAGAGCTGTGGGCTATCACCCGCCTCATCTAGTTTGGGACGTTTGGGGCGGCCCCGGCGGCGCCAGGACTCACGTAACTCCCTCGCAATAGCGGTTTTGGGCGGCCCTAACGGCGCCAGGAACCACGGAACTCACTTGCG
>CAKZKQ010000317.1 GCA_937123825.1 uncultured Pseudomonadota bacterium | reverse complement strand
GGACGCGCTAAGCACCCGAAACATCCACGAGGAGGCTATGATGTTTTCCACAATTACGAAAGGCCTGTTGGCCGGAACTGTCGCTGCGTCCGCCCTTGTGGCCGCGGGCGCTGCATCGGCCGAAGACATGGTCGCGCTGCTGCTGCCAGAAAACGTGAACCCGCGCTGGGAACAGCAGGATGCCGCTGCATTTGTGCGCACCATGGGTGAAATCGCACCCGAAGTGAAAGTCGAGGTCTTCAACGCCAACAACGACACCGCCATCTTCCCCACCCAGGTGCAGTTCACCTCGGCCATTGAGAACGCCCTGGGGTTGCTCCAAGACGGCCTGGAGTTTGACGACCGGGACCGGGCGGCGCTGAGCCTGCACGACTTCCTGGCGGGGCGGATTCTGCCGTGCGACGATGAGCGCGCCAACCCCGGCGGCTGCATCGACGAACAGGAGACTCGCTGTGGTCTGGCGCTCTACCAGAAGGCGCTGCTCCAAAAGGGCATCAACGCCCAGGACTCCTGGGTCAACCGCGACGCGGTGCTCACCGATGAGCTGGCGGGGCGCTTGCCGCTGCGCTGCTCTCAGACCCTGCAACCCGACGGTTGCGAGCAAACCGGCAGCGACAAACCAGAGGTCTTTGCCCATCAGGAGCACAACACCTTCTGGTTCAACCTCATTGAGCAGTTGAAGTTTGACGGCGACCACGCCCAATCCGACGCTTTCCTGACGCTCTACCGCAACCAGATCAACCCTTTCCAGATCGGGGCCGCGCTCAACTACAAGCGCGAGCGTCTGTTGACCGCCATCCGCCGCTACGACGAGGCCACCGAGGTCATGATGGACACCTACCCCACGGCGGTGCTCTTTGATTGGCCCGTCGGCGCCTACATCCAGGGCGGCTACGAGTGGTTTGGCCCCATGCAATCGGTGCTCTCTGACCGCCTGAGCGCCGTGGCAGAATTTGCGGACCTGACCCGGCGCGCCTTTGGCACCAACGGCGAAGACGACTTCCTGGTGGCCCAGCACATCATGCAGCACGAGTACCTCTACCAGGTGTACCTGGCGACCCTCCAACTGCACTGGCAAGGCCCAGAGAACTTTGTCTACGAAGGCCGCGCGTCCACGGTCTTTGAGCAAGGCCAGCTCATGCTTGGTCAATACGACCCCGCCCGCAACCCCATCGGGGTCGTGGACGGTCAGGTCTACCTGGAGAACGACGATCCCAGCCGCTCCAACTGGCAATACTACCGCGACCTGCTGGTGGCCGAAGGCGGCATGATCCCCTCTGCACGCGAAGAGATCGACGAGGCCGTCGACAACCTCCAAGGCTCGCTCTCAGACCTCGATGACCTGGAAAGCGCGCTCTTTGAAGCCCACCAGGGCATGCAACGCTCCATTGAGGAGCTTTGCGGCCCGGCCGACGACTTCGAAAATCAGTGCACACGCGCCAATGAAGCGTTTGTCCAGAACACACAAGCCTGGATCAACCAGTTTGAGTGCACTTACGGCACGGCAAACGGTGAAAGCCCAGCAGGATGCACCAAAACACCGTTTGAGTGCGCCGACTACAACCCCGGCGGGAGCGTGGAGATATTCCGCTTCCGCGGAAACTCCAAGAGCCGCGACAATTGCAAAGAGGTGATTTCACGTGTGAGAGGCACACAATCCGCGCGTGGCCTCGACGGCAACCTGCCCTTCAATTTCGATGTGGATCAATGCGTCTTCAACAACGGCGAAAATGGCCAGCCTCAATTCATGGTCCAACTCAAAAACGAAAGGCGTGCTTGTGTGGGAGGCAGCGCAGGGGAGCTTTTGCAAGCCCGCGCCGAGCAAATGCGCAATATTAAAGGTATTGAGGGACGCATTGACAACTTCCTGGAAGTCCTCAACGGAAAGCTCAAAGCTGCCGAGGGTCTGCGCATTGACGATCGCAACAGGCGCATCTTTGACCGCGCTTATGAGCTGACCCGAACCGTCTACAACAACGTCAAGGCCTTCAAAAAAATCTTCAATGATTTGTTCACAACGCTTGCCGATCTCCCAGACTGCATCTTCGTTGTGGGTTTCTCCAACGGCACGGATTGTCCGCAAAAAGCCATCGCCACCAACAACAAAGCCGTTCTGAAGTTCCAAGCTGGCATTGAAGCCCAGATTTTCCAGACCATCCGCGACAGCATTGACCGTCTGATCAAACTCCAACGCGAGGAGAGCAACATACTGCGCGGTATCGCAGCCAAAGAACGCGAGTTCCGCAGCATAGAGCGGGATTTGAACCCGCTGGTTCAAG
Organism: uncultured Pseudomonadota bacterium; assembly: GCA_937123825.1. Taxonomy (GTDB): domain Bacteria; phylum Myxococcota_A; class Bradymonadia; order Bradymonadales; genus CAKZKQ01. Next base: position 13,958 of record CAKZKQ010000317.1, on the reverse strand, counting down.
AATATCGCCTGGCAGTTGAAGCCATCTACCACATTGACCTGCAACTTCAGGACATTGAGTTCCAGGCCAGCGCCATCGAAGAGGACTTTGCGGAGCAGTCGCAGTTCCTGATGGACCGTTTGGTGGGTCGTGAGAGCGGCAGCACGCTCTTTGGTCGCCAGTTGGTGCTCAGCTCGACCGCCAGCTTCCGTCAGGCGCATCAGTACACCTATCGGATGCTCCAGGCCTTCATCCATGAGTACAATCTGTCCAAGCCGGACGCCACGGTGCTGACCAACCGGCTCCTGGCGGCCATCACGCTTGATGACCTGGAAGAGATCATTGATGAGTTGGAGCGGCGCGACCGGGAGTATTGTGGTCAGGAGGCCATCGACTGCGATGCGTTCTCCAACACCGAGGTGCTGCGCTTCTCGCTGCGCGACAACCTCTTCCCCTACCTGACCGACGTCATCGACCCCGGCACCGGGCGCGTGGTGACCGCTGGGGAGCAGTTCCACAACATCATCACCAGCCCGCCGTGGTTCCGCCGCCGCCTCTTTGGCAACTACACGGTGGACCAGATCGAGCTGCCCTTCTCCATCCCGCTCAACGACCTGACCGGTCCTGACGGTGAAGGCTTCTGGGTCATCAACCCGCTGACGTGTGGCCAGTTCCTCTCGGCCCGCTCGGGCATCGACATCAACCACCCCGGCAACGTGGCGGTGAACATCAAGGGGCGCAACCTGGGCGAGGGCGAAAACGCCATCCGTTATGAATTGGTCCGCGGGGACACTGACTTTGTGCGGGCGTGCTCGCCGGAGTCCGTCATCGTCGAAGAAGGCCAGTTGCCCGAGATTCAGTTCCCCATCCGGCGCCACATCGTCGGCTACGCGCCCCAATCCGAAGAGGCGCGCCAGCAGACGCCGCCCACGTATGTGACGCGCTCGGGGCCGCTGAGCAGTTGCATCAACCAGCCCGAGCGCAATGGCGATCTGAGTCAGAACCCGGGCTGCTGGCGCTACTTTGCCAGGGGCCGCTCGCTGGCCTCGCTGGATTGGCGCTTGAGCATCCCCATCTCCATCAACAACGCCGCCACCGAGAACACCTGGGTGGCTGGCGAGGGCCTCTCTGATGAGGAGCGGCCCATCATTGACGACATTGTCCTTTATTTCCGCTACAGCTCCCGTCCCATCGGCGAGTGAGGCCCAGCAAAGCGATCTCATGAAGACCACCATGACCAACTTCACAATCAATCGCCTCAGCGCCGTGATGATGGGCGTCGCTTTGTGGCTGGGCGGGGCCGTCGGTTGCAGCGACGACCCCAAGGTGCCCACCAACCAGTGCGCCCTCAAGGCCGACTCCTGCCCAAACGCCTGCGCCAGCGGCGTGGGCATCATGGGGGAGAGCTGCGGGGCGCCCAGCGACTGCCAGTGCGGGCTCTTCTGTGATGAAGGCCGCTGCATGCCCTATCGCGGCGACTTTGCCGGGTGCGTGTGCGCCGATGGAGAGGCGCCCGACTTCCCCGACATCGTCACCACGTGCACCGCCAGCACCGCTGGCGCGCTGTGCGAAGACACCAACCCCTGCACCGGCACCGGCACATGCGATGACCAGGGCCAGTGCGTCACCTCTCCGATTGGTTTTGCCGCCGCGTGCGACGACGACAACCCCTGCACCACGCGCGACACCTGCGCCGGGGCCGTTTGCCTTGGCGAAGAGCGCCCCGACGGCTCGGTCTGCGACGACGGCGACCTGTGCACCGTCGGCGACGCCTGCATTCAGGGCCAGTGCACCACCGGAGAGCCGCTCGACTGCTCCGACCAGGAGGACGACTGCAACACCAGCGCCTGCGACCCCTCCTCGGGCATGTGCATGCCCACCGCCCGCGAAGACGGCACCGCCTGCGACGACGGCAGCCTCTGCACCCAGGACGACGCCTGCCAGCAAGGCACCTGTGAAGGTCAGGCGCTGGACTGCTCGGACGCGGGTGACCAGTGCAACCCCGCCGCTTGCGATGAAGAGACTGGCCTTTGCGTGGCCACCCCAGCCGAAGACGGCACCGCCTGTGAAGACGGTGACCTGTGCACCCTGGAAGACACCTGCCAGGAGGGGGTCTGCGGCAGCGGCTTTACCCAGGCCTGCGACGACGACCCGTGCGTGGTGGCCACCTGCAACCCAGAAAACGGCCAGTGCGAAGGACCGCCGGTGGAAGACGGCACCGCCTGCAATGACGACAACGCCTGCACCGAGATCGACACCTGCCAGGAGGGTGTTTGCGTGGGCGAGCGCGATTTGTGCGCCTGCGACGGTCAGGCCGATGGCGCTGCGTGCGATGACTTCAACCCCTGCACCGCCACGGACTCTTGTCAGGACGGGGCGTGCGTGGGCGAGGATACGCTGGACTGCTCGGACTTGAACGACCCGTGCAACGTGGGTTTTTGCGACCCGGAGACGGGCCAGTGCGCCGTGACCCCGGTCTTGCCGGGCACGCCTTGCGATGATGGGGACCTGTGCACCCAGCAGGACGCCTGCTTTAACGGCGAGTGTGTGGGCGAGGTTTTGGACTGCTCGGGTCTGGACACGCTGTGCCAGCAGGGTGTGTGCGACCCGCAGACGGGCGAGTGTGCGACGGCGGCTGAGGAAGACGGGACGGCTTGCAACAATGGCGATGAGTGCATCATTGGTGAGGTTTGTGAGGGCGGAACGTGCAGCGGCGGCGTCAACCAGTGCAGTGTGTGTGCGGCGTTGCCGGTGGGGGCCGAGTGTGATGACGAGGACCCCTGCACGTTGAACGACATTTGCGTGCAAGGCGAAGGCGGCAAGCTGTGCGCGGGTCAGGCGCTGGATTGTTCGGAGCTTGACCAGGGCTGCATGGTGGGCCGCTGCGACCCCCAGACGGTCGAGTGCGTGCAGGAGGCGGCGACCAACGGCACCGCCTGCGATGACGCCAACGACTGCACCACGGGTGATTTCTGCTCGGATGGGGTGTGTCAGGGCCTGGACTTCCCGGTGTGCGGGGAGCAGGCGCAGCGCTGCGAGCCTTTTGCGCCGATCGACACCATTGAGTCTTCGGAGCTTTTGGAGCTTGAGGACGGCGAGCTGCTGGTGCGCGGGCGCGTTGAGGTGCCTGGTGAGAGCGACTGGTATGTGGTGGAGTTGGAAGAAGGCCAACTCTTTAGCGTGGAGACCGGGCCGGACTGCGAGAGCGTGCTGGACACCTTCATTTCCGTTCGTTTGGGCGACGGTGAGACGGTCTTGGACGTCAACGACGACTTTGAGGGCAGCTTCTGGGCCACACTCCAGGACGTGGTCATCCCCAGCACGGGGCTTTACTTTGTGCAGGTCCGCTCGTTTGTGGACGGCGCCGAGGAGTCCTCTTACCTGCTGCGTTTGACGGCGCGCCAGCCGCCGGGCTGCGTGGAAGACGCCGAGTGCGGGTGTGAACTGTTGACCTGCAACGGCGACGCCCAGAACCCAGGGGCGTGCGTGGCGGGCTTCCCCGAAGAGGTCGAGCCCAACAACAGCGCTCAGGCGCCGGGCGCGGTGGCGTTGGACTCCGAGGTCGGCGGCGAGCTTGAGGTGGCCACCGATGAGGATTGGTTTGCGGTGGAGTTGCCGGCGGATGTGCCGCTGAACATCACCACAGACACCTTCTGCGGCACCCCGGTCGACACCGAGCTGCGACTCTTTGAGGCCAACGGCACCACCGAACTCTTCTTCAACGACGACGCGCCCCAGAGCGTGCTCTCGGCGCTGGAGGAAGTGACCGTGCCCCAGGCCGGAACGTACCTGCTCCAGGTCAAGGGCCACAACAACGCCGTGGGCCCCTACCGCCTGCAAGTGGCCGACGCGCGCTGCACCGTGGACGACGACTGCGGCTGCCCCGACCTGCGCTGCGACGTGGAGGCCGGGCGCGTCTGCGTGCCCCGCGCCGTGGAGACCGAGCCCAACAACGGCTTGGCCCAGGCCATGACGCTGACGCTGGACAGCCCCATCACGGGCCGGATCGACGCCCCCAGAGAGGTCGATTACTACGCCGTGTCTCTGGCCCCCGGCATCTACACCGTACAGACCCGAGGCCTGTGCGAAGGCGGCGGCGACACCCAAATCCAATTGCTCGACGCCCAGGAGAATATGGTGGCCAGCGACGATGACGACGGCCCAGGGCGGTTCTCGCTCATCGACGGCGTTGAGATCACCGAGCCCGGGCGCTACTACGTGCGCGTCAACTACTTCGGGCTCAGCCAGGGCGACTACGTGGTCAGCGTGGTGCCAGGGCGCGCACCCTGATCATCTCCGGGCTCTCCTGAGCCTCCGGGGCCCAGCTCGTCGCTGCTGGCCCCAGCGCGCAGGCGCTTCCACACCCACGGCATCAACGCCGCCGACCCCACGGCCAGCGACACGCTGGCCACCACCGACCCCTCAAAGCCAAAGCGCCCACCGGTCACCCACTGCGGCCCCTCAAAGGTGCTGCGCATCAAGACCGGCAAGACCCCCTCATCGTCCACCAGGCCGCTGACCGGGATCCCAAAGACAAGGGCCTGCGCCGCGTTCCACCCCCAGTGCAGCCCCATCGCCAGCCACAACCTGCCCGTGGCCAGGTACGCCAGCGACAACAACACCCCCGCCAAGGCAATGTTCAACAGCCCCATCGGGGTCACATTGGGGTTGGCCCCGTGCGCGAGCCCAAACCCCCCCGAGAGCACCAACGTCGCCATCACCCAGCCCATCCCCCTGCCGGCCCACTGAAAAATATACCCCCGAAAAATCACCTCTTCCCAAGACGCCGCCACCAAAAACACCGCCGACCACCCCAGCAAAGCCCCCAACCTGAGGCTCTCCCAGTCCAGCGACACCGTCCCCCCAAGCATCGGCACCAAAGCCACAGAAGCAGCGATCAATACCAACCCCATCAAAGCACCACCGACCCCCTCCCCAAGAGCCCGGAAGACACCGCCTCCAAACCCCAACTCCACCAGCGGCGCCCCATCCACAAAGCGCATAAAAACCCACGAGAGCAGCACTGCCGGGAAGAGATAGGTTCCAGAAAAGATCAAAAGCCTCGGCCCGGTCTGGTCAAACCACTGCGGCCCAAGCACCGCCGTCGCCACCAATTGGTGCACCACGAGCAACACCACAGCGCACACCAAAAAGAGCACAATCCGCCAACCGCTGCGCAACCCAAGCGGCCCCCAAAAGATCTTGCGCCACCCGGCAGGCTCCACAGAAAGAGGTGTCATATCAAACCATCATCAAGTCCACAGACCACATCATCAAACCACCACCTCAGCATCAGGCAGGCGGCCCCGCAAGAGAAACCCAACCCAGTCTTGCAGGTGACCCATCAAAAGAACAACGGTCGATGCAGACAGAAGCCTCCGCCAAGGGGAACGTAATTTTTCCTACAGGTGACTTTGATGTTGGGGTGACGGTGGGTTCAAGCAGGCAGCTTCGCAAAATGGAACGTAATTTTTCCCGCAGGTGACGTTGTTGGAAGGTGGCGGTGGATTTGGGACAGGGGGCTTTGATGAATGAACGCGGTCGATTTGTGACAGGTGGCTTTGTTGGATGACCCAGACAGTTCGGGTCAGGCGATCGTAGCGCTCACAAGGGGTCACGTCGCTGGGGCGCAAGGCTTTGCTGTGAGAACGCGCTTGATTTGTGACAGGCGGCTTTGTTGGGTGACCCAAGCAATTCGAGTCAGGCGATCGTAGCGCTCACTAAGGGGTCACGTCTCTGGGGCCCCTGCCCCAGAGACGGAGAGACTCCGTTGGAGTCTCCAAGCCCCTTGTTCGCTTGTGGGCGTGGACGGGTGGGCGCAGTCGATTCACACAGCGGGCTTTGCTGGAGGACACGATTGATTCACACAGGCGGCTTTGTTGAATGGGTGGCGGTGGGTTCAAGCAGGCAGCTTCGCAGAATGGAGCGTAATTTTTCCCGCAGGTGACGCTGTTGAATGGGTGGCGGTCGATTCCAGCAGGAGGCTTCGATGGGGGAACGTAATCTATCCCGCAGGTGCCGCCGTCGAACCACCGAGACAGAACAACCACCACCCACCACCCCAAAACCCCCTCCAAAAGAGCCAAAGAGAGGGTGGTCTTTGGGGCGAGCAATAACGGATGGCAGGGGCCTCGGGACGAGCGAAGCCATAGCAGCGCTATTGCGAGCGAGTTCCGTGGTTCCTGACGCCGTTAGGGCCGTCCCAAAGACCACACTCAGGGTTGGAAGACCATACCCCAGTGAGCTTGGCCGCCGTCGACGCAGATGGTTTCGCCGGTGATGTAGTCGCCGGCGGGGCTGGCCAGGTAGACGACGGACCAGGCCACATCGAGTTCTTTGCCGAGGCGCTTAAGGGGGATGTGTTGTGGGACGGTGGTTTCGATGGATTGGCGCACGGCTTCGGGGTAGGTGTCGAGGCCGCTGGAGCGGATGACGCCGGGCGCCACAGCGTTGACCAGGATGTTGTGGCGCGCCCACTCAAGCGAGAGGGTCTTGGTGAGGTTGACGACCCCGGCACGCGCGGCGCCGGTGTGGGCCATGCCGGGAAAACCGCGCCACATGTTGGCCACGATGTTGATGATGCGCCCGCCGCCGGCGGACATCATGTGCCCGGCGGCCGCGTGGGTCATGTTCCAGGTGCCGTTGAGGTTGGTGTCGATGACCGCTCGCCAGCCGCGCGGCGAGATGCCCATGGCGGGCGAGGGGAACTGGCCACCGGCGTTGTTGACGAGGACGTCGATGGCGCCGAAGCGTTCTTTGACGGCTTCGAGCCAGGGGCCGACCTGGTCGACTTCGCGGATGTTGAGGGTTTGGGCAAAGACCTCGGCGCCCTGCTCTCGCATGGCCTCTGCGGCGGCGTTGAGGCGCTCTTCTTTGCGGGCGCCGATGGCGACGCGGGCGCCCAGCGCCGCGCATTCTTCTGCGATGACGCGGCCAATGCCACTGCCCCCGCCGGTGACGACAACAACCTTGTCTTTAAGAAGATCGGGGCGGTAGATCTCGCTGGGGCGCATGGACCTCTCCAGGTGGTGGGGGTGGTGTCAACTGTGGGGCTTGAAGACCGCCAGCAGCCCGTCACCAATGGTGCTGACCGCGCCGTAGACCTCGGGATCGGCCTTGGCGCGGCGCACGATGGCGCGCAGAGCCTCGGTTCGGGGGGTGGTGTCCTGCGGGTCGGCCACCGAGCCGCTCCACAGCACGTTGTCAAAGAGCATCACGCCCCCCGGACGCAGCAGCTTCATGCCGAGCGTATAATACGCGTCGTAGCCGGTCTTGTCAGCGTCCACAAAGATCAGATCGACGCTCTGCGCCCACCCCTCGTCGAGCAAGCCCTGGAGGGACTTGGCGGCGGGGCCAATCCTGGGCACGATCTTCTGGGAGAGGCCCGCGGCCTCCCAATGCACCTTGGCTTTGGCGATGTATTGGTCGCTGATGTCGCAGGCGACCAGCACCCCGTCGGGCTCAAGCGCGCCAGCCAACCACGTGGCGCTGTAGCCCGTAAACGTCCCCACCTCGACGATCCGCTTTGGACGCACCATCCGGGCAAAGAGCCCCAAAAGCTGCCCCTGTTCGGGGGAGACCATCATCATGGACTCTGGCATGGGGGCGGTGTCTTGGCGCAGCGCTTGCTGCGGGCCGCTCTCCTGCACCGAGGCGTCAATGATGTAATCGAGCAACGCCCGCGTCTGATTGATGCCATCAGACTCAAACTTTGCGCTCATAATATTCTGCTCCACACATTCAATCGGCTTTGTTTTAGCGCCGGGTTGGTCCTAAGCCTCTCATCGCGTTCACTGCTTGCCCCGCAATCGGGCAAATTTGATCGCAGCCGCCCCAGATGACTGGCCATGTTGTGGTGTGCAGGCCTGTTGATGGTGCCACCAAAGCACCCGCCGGCGTGCAATCTTACTGTGCCACACCGGCATTCATCGTTACCGCACGATTTGCCACAAATCTGCCACCATCACCCATCTGTATCCACAATCAAAACGCATGAAGCACAGCCTGCCACCACCATCCCCAGTGGTCAAGGCGCACCCCTGCATCCCGAGCATGACCGCACCGCCGCCGATTGGCACGACAATATCGCTCACAACATAAAATTCTGCTCTCAAAGATATTCTGACCGCGAAAATTCCGCATTCGAGGCCATTTTGCAGCCGCCGCAAGGCCGCCGCACAGCCCGGGGCGGCCCCCTGGGATTGGCTTTGGACACCTTTTGGCTCCGCGCCAGGGTCAGGCCAGCGTCAGTTTCCGAGGATGGCACGCGCAAAGCGTGGATGTTTAGCATTTGGGGCTCCCTTTGGTCTTGCGGCGCACCATTTTGGCGAAGCGACGGCGTCGTTTGCGCTCCAAATGGGTGGCCAGTTGATTGTCGTCTTCGCGCCGCGCCTGGTAGGCAGCCTCGCGGCGCAGTTTTTGGTAGCTGTAGAGGCGCTGGTCACTCAGCTCACCGGCGTCCAACGCAGCCTGCACCGCGCACCCCGGCTCGCCGTTGTGCTCACAGTCCCGAAAGCGGCATTGCCCAGCGAGCACCTCGATGTCTCCAAAGACTCGCTCGACCCCTTCGGCCGCGTTCCAGACGCCAAACTCACGCATGCCCGGCGTGTCCATGAGCACACCCCGGCCGCGAGGCATCACCAACAAGTGACGCCCGGTGGTGGTGTGGCGGCCTTTGCTGTCGCCCTGGCGCACGTGGGAGGTCTCCATGATCTCCTGACCCATCAGCCAGTTGACCAGCGTCGACTTGCCCACCCCCGACGACCCCACCAGCCCCACCGTCACCCCAGCACCAAGGTGCACCTGGAGGCGCTCTCGCCCCAGACTGTGGTGGGCGCTGACAACCTCGACGGGCACCTCCCGAGAGACACCCTGGACCGCGTTGACGGCCCTGGCCGCCTCATGCGGGTCTTCGCACAGGTCCGCCTTGGTCAACACGACCACCGGCTCGGCCCCCGAGGACCAGACCGCTGCCAGAAGCCGCTCCAGACGGCGCACGTTGAAGTCCCGGTTGAGTGACGAGACCACAAAGACCTTGTCGAGGTTGGCGCCGACGATCTGCGGACCTCCGCGCCCGCCCACGCCTTTGCGCACCAGACAAGAGGTCCGCTCAAAGCGGTGACGCACCAACGTCAGCCCCTCAAAGCGCTCCACCCAGACCCAATCCCCCACCGCCGGCTTCTCCAAAGGCGCCGACCAGCGCTCGCCACCAGGCAACTGCGCCAACCACACCTGCCCCGGCCCACACACCACCTCGTAACCGCCGCGCTCTTCTCCGATCACTCGGCCCGGCTGACCGGGCAACTGCGGCAATTGACTCAGTTCTTCTTCATGGGCGGCCGTCCAACCGTACGCGCCCAAGAATGCTTTATCTTCGTGCAATGTTTTGATGCTCCATCACGGCGGCGTCCCCGCAGACACTGCGCGCACCGCCACACGCGAACCCCCAAAGATCCGCGCCATTTGAACGGCCTGCCGCCGGCAAACACACTCGCCGCGCCCAGACCACACAGCGACGCGCCCAGCTGCTCTGAACCGTTCAGGCAGCAGGTCGACGCACCGCTCGATGCGATGTTTTGACTAAAATCAGATGGTGATGATCGAGGCGGTGTCTGAGGAGCCATCCCAAAAGGCGGACAAACCGATGGCGGTCAACGTCAGCGCTTTGAGGCTGCCTCTAGACTGAGTCCCGCTGAAAACGGGCCTTGCGAGGGCGAGAAATCGCAGTCCAGTTCGAGGAGGAGAGCACAGACGAACTGGGGGTTCGTCGAGCATCGACGACGAAGAAATGGGCTGCGAGAGCCGTCCTGGCTGGCTCGTTTTGAGTGGGACTCGGTCGAAAAGGCAAGGATCGGACACGGCTGGAATGTGCCATCGCGGGTGGAATGCACCGGCGCGACACATGTGCACAGTCATGCGATCCAAGGCGGAGAGCTGGTGAGGAGAGTTTTCATGCTGCCCGATGACTCAGACAACACCTGGCGCAGCCGCTTTCACGCTGCGCAGCGCATCCACGATGCGCCAGAAACGGTGCGCTTTGCTCAGCGCACCAACCACTCGCCATTGCCCTCAGACACGGCCCCGACAAGATCTTGTGCATTGTTCATGATCATCATGGGAGCCTCCGTGAGGGTGGGGCAGCGGCGCGTGCTGCGGTCGTGGTTTAAAGTGCCTGAAATGCTGTGTCATGGGCGCCTTGCGGTGGCCTCACGGCCATCAAAAACACAGCGGCGCGGGCAATCTAACGCTTCTGCTGCCAAGCGCAAGAGACAAAATCATCTTTCTGTCAGCCGGGGCTTCTGGGCTCCTGTAAACCTTGACATTTGACCCGTATTCGGGCCAGATCCCCAGGCTTTCTATCGAGCCACTTTTGACCCCCTCCAACCCCGAGCATTTCATGTCTTCCAAAGCCGAAACCCTCTACATCATGGATGGCACCGCGTACGTCTTTCGGGCGTACTACGCCAACCCCAACATGGCCACCTCGACGGGCTACCCGACCAGCGCCTTGATGGGTTTCACCGGGATGATCCAGAAGCTCATCAAGCAAGAGGGTCCCAAATATCTGGCGGTGGCCTTTGATGTGGGCAAGCAGACCTTCCGCACCGAGATGTACGAGGAGTACAAGGCCAACCGCAGCGCGCCGCCCAACGAGCTGCTGACCCAGATTCCCCGCGTCATCGAGTTGGTCAAGGCCATGAACATCCCAGTGCTGACGCGCCAGGGCTTTGAGGCCGACGACCTGATCGCCTCCATGGTCAAAAAAGCCCTGGAGGTCGATGATCTCAACGTCGTCATCTGCAGCGCCGACAAGGACCTGATGCAACTCATCGGCGACCGCGTGACCATGCTCGACAGCATGCGCGACCGGCGCTTCACCACCCCCGACGTCATCGATCGCTTCCAGGTGCCGCCCGAGAAGGTCGTGGACGTGCTGGCGCTGGCCGGGGACACCTCCGACAACGTGCCGGGCGTGCCGGGAATCGGCGAAAAGACCGCGGGCAAGCTCATTGTCGAGTTTGGTGACTTGGAGAACCTGCTGGCCAACATCGACAAGGTCTCGGGCAAGAAGCGCAAAGAGAACCTGATCAACTTTGCCGATCAGGCCCGGCTCTCCAAGGACCTGGTGACCCTGCGCGACGACGTCGAGATCGACTTTGAACTCGACCAACTCAAGATGAGCAAGCCCGACTACGACAAACTCGAAAAGCTCTACACCGAGTTTGAGTTCAAGCGCCAACTCTCGTCCCTGCTCAAAGAGCGCGCCCTGGGCTCGGAGCCCAAGGTCATCTCGGCCCACGTCACCGAGTCCCACACCATCCTCACTCAGGAAGCGTTGGACCAGATGGTGGCCGAGATCGAGGCCGCTGGCAGCTTCAGCTTTGACCTCGAAACCACCAGCATCGACCCCCTCAAGGCCGAAATCGTCGGCTTGGCGCTGGCCTGGAAGGACAACCACGGCGTCTACATCCCCGTGGCCCACCGCTACATCGGCGCCCCCAAGCAGCTCCCGCTCGACAAGGTCCTGGAGACGCTGCGCCCGCTGCTGGAGTCCACAGAGATCGGCACCGTCCTGCACCACGCCAAGTACGAGTGGATCATCCTCAAGCGCCACGGCATCACGCTCGATGGCATCCTGTGTGACACCATGCTGGCCAGCTACCTGCTCGACCCCGGCCGCCGCTCGCACTCGCTCGACAACCTGGCCCGCGACCTGCTCTCGGTCTCAACCATCCCCTACACCGACGTGGCCGGCAAAGGGCGCAAGAAGATCACCTTTGACATGGTCATGCTGGAGCAGGCCACACCCTACGCCGCCGAAGACGCCGACGTCACCCGGCTGCTCCACAAAGCCCTGTGGCCCCAGCTTGAGGCCGCCAGCCTGATCGACCTGCACGACACCATGGAGCTGCCGCTGAGCCGCGTGCTGGCGCTCATGGAGATGGAAGGCATCAAGATCGACACCCCGGCGCTCAAGGCGCTCAGCGAGTCCTTCCAGAAAGAACTCGACGAGATCGAGACCAAGGCCCACAGCAGCGCCGGCGAACCCTTCAACCTCAACAGCCCCATCCAACTGCGCAAGATCCTCTTTGAGAACCTGGGGCTGAAGTCCAACAAGCGCACCAAGAGCGGCCTGTCCACCGACCAATCGGTCCTGGAGCGGCTGACCGCCCAGCACCCCCTGCCCGGCCTCATCCTCGAACACCGCTCTTTTGCCAAGCTCAAGTCCACCTACATCGACGCGCTGCCCGAGTTGATGGACACCGATGAGCGCGTCCACACCGACTTCAACCAGGCCGTGGCCGCCACCGGGCGCCTGTCGTCCAGCAACCCCAACCTGCAAAACATCCCCGTGCGCACCCACCGAGGCCGCGAAATCCGCAAGGCCTTCATCGCCAAAGAAGGCTACAGCCTCCTGTGCGCCGACTACAGCCAGATCGAGCTGCGCCTGCTGGCCCACCTGTCCAAAGACGCCGCCCTGGTCGACGCCTTCCGCAACGGCGAAGACATCCACCGCCGCACCGCCGCCGAGGTCTTCAACGTCCCCCAGGTCCTGGTCACCGCCGACCAGCGCCGCACCGGCAAGACCCTCAACTTTGGCATCGTCTACGGCATGGGCTCGGGCAACATGGCGCGCCAACTCCAGATCAAGCGCGACGAAGCCGCCCAGTACATCGAGTCCTACTTTGAGCGCTACGAAGGCGTGCGCGACTACTTTGATGAACTGGTCGATGTGGCCCGCAGCACCGGCTACGTCCGCACCATGTTTGGCCGCCGTCGCCCCATCCCAGAGCTGACCTCGATGCGCGACAACCTCCAGGCACTCGGCCGCCGCCTGGCCATCAACACCCCCATCCAGGGCACCGCCGCCGATCTGATCAAGATCGCCATGATCCGACTCCAAGACCGGCTTGAAAAAGAGCAGTGGGACGCCCGCATGCTCCTTCAAGTCCACGATGAACTCATCTTTGAGGTCAAAGACGAGGCCCTGGACGACTTCCGAGAGGTCGTCGTCGAAGAGATGACCGAGGTCACCCGGCTCCAGGTCCCGCTCCTGGTCGATGTGGGCGTCGGCAAAAACTGGCTCGACGCCAAATAAGGCCGCACAGAGCAACCCCCCGTTGCCAGAATAAAGCGCGCCCACCCCACAAAAAATTCAAGGACTCTCCGCGATGCTCCGACAGGCACCCAGATGGGTTTTCCAACGGACACCACCACACACCGGAGAGTCTTCATGAACATCCGCCGCCTCTTACTGCTCCTCCTGCTCCCGCTGGCCGCCAGCGCCTCGGCCGCTGCCCCCAACCCCGTGGCCACCGCGTGCAATGGAGAAGCGCCCGGCCCCTTTGTCAATTGCTCCGGCGCCGACCTGAGCGACGCCATCCTGCGTGGCGCCGATCTTGAAGGCATCGTCCTCGACGGCGCCATCCTCAAGGGCGCTGACCTGACCGGCGCCAACCTGCGCGACGCCAGCATGCAGAGCGCCGACCTGCGCGGCGCCTCCCTGATCGGCGCCACACTCAACGTCTCCAACCTCCACGGCGCCAACTTCAACGGCGCCGTCCTGCGCGGCGCCCGCTTTGACCTGGCCTCCGCCACCGACACCACCTTCAGCTACGCCGACATGACCGGCACCCACCTGATGGGCACCCTGCTGCGCGGCGCCGACATGACCCGTGCCCTGATGACCCACGCCGACCTGTCCATCGCCCACCTGGGCAACGCCAACCTCAACGGCGCCGACCTTACAAACGCCAACTTCCACAACGCCTACACCAAAGACACCACCGCCCAACACGCCACCTGGGCCCAAACCACCTGCCCCGACGGCTCCAAGATCCCGCGATGCTTCGGCCAAGCCGCGATGCCAGGGGCGGCCCTGATGGCGCCCTGAACCACGGTGGTCGCTCGCAATAGCGCTGCTATGGCTTCGCTCCCACCGAGGCCCAGGCCATCCATCATTGCTCGCCCCTGGCACC
>CAKZKQ010000316.1 GCA_937123825.1 uncultured Pseudomonadota bacterium | reverse complement strand
CGATGCTCGACGAACCTCCAGTTCGTCTGCGCTCTCTTCCTCGGCCTCGATGCCATCGGGCTCGCCTGTCTCGGTCCTATTTTGCAAACATGCCCTGGGCGTTTGATGCGTCTGAGACGAAACTTCAACATTGCGACAGATGGGGAAAAGAAGAGATGAGCCTTTACGAACAACTGGGTGGTCAGGCGGCGGTGGATGCGGCAGTGGACATTTTCTACCGCAAGGTGCTCAGCGACGATTCCATCAGCCACTTCTTTGAAGGGGTGGACATGGAGTATCAGGCGGCCAAACAGAAGGCCTTTTTGACGATGGTCTTTGGTGGCCCCAACAACTACAGCGGCGTGGACATGCGCAAGGCCCACGCGCGCCTTGTCCAGACCGGTCTGAACGACGCCCACTTTGATGCGGTCGTTGGCCACCTCGGCGGGACGCTCAAGGAGCTTGGCGTCGAAGACGCGCTCATCGGTCAGGTCGCCGGCATCGCCGAGTCGGTCCGCGACGACGTGCTGGGGCGCTGAAGTGGGCGTCTCCATCCAATACCTGGGCCAAACGATGGACTGCGCCGACGGAGAGTCGGTGTTGGACGCGCTGGAGCGTCACGGGGTGCCCCACGGTGCCTCTTGCCGCACTGGCGCGTGTCAGAGTTGCCTCATCAAGGTGACTGAAGGCGCGGTGCCACCGCAGGCTCAGGCTGGCCTCAAAGACACCTGGAAGGCGGCCGGGTTGGCGCTGGCCTGCCAACTCAGGCCCCAGGCGCCGCTCCAACTGGCCGAGCCTGCAGGCGTCGTGGGTCAGGTTCAGGCGGTGGTCCGCTCCAAAGCCCGTTTGTCGGATTCGGTGGTGCGCCTGCGTTTGCGGCCACAGGGCGAGTTTTCCTACCAACCGGGTCAGTTTGTGCACCTTCAGCGCGGTGACGGGCTGACGCGGGCTTATTCGCTGGCCAGTGTTGGGCAAGAGGCGCTGGAGCTGCACGTTCGGGTGGTCCCAGGGGGGCAGATGAGCCAGTGGATCGCCCAAACGCTCGGCGAGGGTGATGAGGTGTCACTGCGCGGGCCCAGCGGTGAGTGTTTTTATGTGGACTCAAACCCCGCCGAGCCGCTGGTGATGGTGGCTGTGGGAACGGGGTTGGCGCCGTTGTGGGGCATCGCGCGAGAGGCGCTGCGCCAGGGTCACCACGGGTCGGTGTCACTCTATCACGCGGGGCTCGACGTCGAGCGGCTCTATATGGCCGACGAGTTGGCCTCCTTTGCCCTCCTGCATGGCAAAGGGATCAGCGTTCACCGCTGTGTCCTCAACGGACCGGCCCCGGGGTGTCGCCAGGGCGATGTCCTCGATCTCCTCAAGGCCGACGGGCACCCGTGGAAGGACGCCCGTGTTTATCTTTGCGGGGATCCGACGATGGTCAAGCGCCTCAAAAAGCAGTGTTTTTTGATGGGTGCTTCGCTATCGCGCATTCACGCCGACGCCTTTGAGCACACCCCGGCCTCCTGAAGCCCACAAGGGCCTGCGCCGGGGGCTTTGGGCGCAGATGTGGCCCGGCCCCACCCACCTTTGCCTCACTGACGGCGCCCGTGTCATGGTCTGGCCCGTCCCCTTTGTGCTGGCTCTGATGGGGGTGTTACCTGGAGCGGCCACCGCAGCGGTACGACGATGCAGTTGACACAACACACCGATTTTGGGTTGCGCACGCTGATTTATCTCTCACTCCACACCGATCGGGTGGTCAGCGTGCGAGAGGTGGCCGACGCCTACGGGATCTCCAAGCATCACTTGACCAAGGTCGCCAGAGCGCTCTCAAAGCATGGCTATGTCGAAACCGTCCGAGGGCACACCGGCGGGATGCGACTGACCCGGCCTCCGGCGCAGATTGTGGTGGGGGAGGTGGTGCGCCAGCTTGAGCCAGGTTTTGGCCTGGTGGCGTGTTTTGCGCAGCACCCGGGGTCATGTGTGATCGCACCGGCGTGCGGGCTCAACGGTCCTCTCAACAAGGCGCTGGAAGAGTTCCTGAAGGTGCTCGACGGCTACACGCTGGCGGACTGCGTGCCGAACCCCGAAGCGATGCGCAGGGTCTTTGCCCCGGGCAGTCCTTGATGGCGCATTGCCTTGTGGGTGTCGTTGGCGTATTGTGCGGGCTTGCCAAGCGCGCGCTGGAGGATTTGTGCCATGGATTTAAACGATCAAATTGCCCGCTGTCGCCTGATGGTGAGCCTGGTGGCCGTTGATGAGAAGATCACCGACGAAGAGGCCATGTTTTTGCGCCGGACGTTCGAGCGCATGGGGGTCACCGAGCAGGAGATGGGCCTGGTGATGGAGAAACACTCCGAGAGCGCCGCGGTGGCCGTGATCAAGGGGTTGGACCGCGTGGATCGCCTGGAGGTGCTCGACGACCTGTCCTACGCCGCCTTTGCCGACGGCCACCTGGACGAGCACGAGAAGAACTACATTGAGCGCATGGCCCAGGAGCTTGACCTGGACGAGCAGGACGTGGCCGAGGCGCTCGGGCGCGCCAAGGCGCTGCACTGAGGCCACTGGCGGCCCACCTTGGAGTCGCCCACGGGAGCGAGAGCGGATGAGCGAAGACGCCAACCTGATCGAGATTAAAAATCTGCGGACCTACTTCCACACCTCCGAGCGTGTGGTTCGCGCCGTCGACGACCTGTCGATCAGCATCAAAGAGGGTCACACGCTGGGGCTGGTCGGCGAGTCCGGTTCGGGCAAGTCGGTCACCTCGCTGACGGTCATGAAGCTCTTGCCGATGATCGGTCAGATCGAGAAGGACTCACAGATCGTCTTTATGGGCCGCGATCTGGTGGCGGTGCCCGAGGACGGCATGCGCAAAATCCGCGGCAAAGACATCAGCATGATCTTTCAGGAGCCCATGACCTCGCTCAACCCGGTCTACACCACCGGCGATCAGGTCATCGAGGCCATCATGCTCCACCAGGGGGTCCCTTACGAGAAGGCCCGCGAGCGCGCCCTGGAGCTTTACCACGAGGTCGGCATCCCCGATCCCGAGCGGCGCATCGACACCTACCCCCACGAGATGTCCGGTGGTCAGAAGCAGCGCGTCATGATCGCCATGGCGCTAAGCTGCAACCCCAAGCTCCTCATCGCCGATGAGCCCACCACCGCGCTCGACGTCACCATCCAGGCCCAGATCCTGGACCTGATGCGCCGCCTGCGCGACGAGCGCGGCATGGCCATCCTCTTCATCACCCACGACCTGGGCGTCATCGCCGAGATCGCCGATGAGGTCGCCGTCATGTACCGCGGCAAGCTGGTCGAGTACGGCGACATCACCAGCATCTTCACCGGCGCCCAGCACCCCTACACCAAGGGTCTGCTGGCCTGCCGCCCCCGTCTTGAAACCTACATGAAGCGCCTGCCCACCGTGTCGGACTTCATGGAGACCACCTTCCACGACGACGGCTCCTACTCCGTCGAGGCCAAGTCCCTCGACGACGATCGCCTCCAGGAGTTGATCAACAACGGCCGCGGCCGCCTGCTCCACCCTCGCGATGAACTGGCCGCCATTGGCCACCCCGTCGTCGATGGGATCTTCCCCGAAGACACCGAGTTCATCGCCGAGGGCACCAAGCCCCTGCTCGATGTCCAGGACCTGAAGGTCTACTTCCCCATCCGCAAAGGCCTCTTTGGGCTCCAGACCGAGTACGTCAAAGCCGTCGACGGCATCAGCGTGCGCGTCTACAAGGGCCAGACGCTGGGGTTGGTCGGCGAGTCGGGCTGTGGCAAGACCACCGCAGGGCGCGCCATCATGCGTCTGCTCAAGCCCACCAGCGGCCGCGTCTTCTTTGACGGCACCGACCTGAGCACGCTCAAGGGCGAGGAGCTGCGCCTGACGCGCAAGCGCCTGCAGATCATCTTCCAGGATCCCTACGGCTCGCTCAACCCCCGCAAAACCATCGAGACGACCCTGACCGAGCCCATGGAGGTGCACAACATCGGCGCCGACGCCGACGAGCGTCGCGAGCGCGCCGCCCAGCTCCTCGAAGAGGTCGGCCTGCCCGGTCGCCACCTGCTGACCCGCTACCCCCACGAGTTCTCCGGTGGCCAGCGCCAGCGCATCTGCATCGCCCGCGCCCTGGCGGTCGAGCCCAGCATGATCATCTGCGATGAGTCGGTCTCGGCGCTCGACGTCTCGGTTCAGGCCCAGGTCCTCAACCTCCTCAAAGACCTCCAACTGAGCCGCGGCCTGACCTACATCTTCGTCAGCCACGACCTGAGCGTCGTCAAATTCATGTCCGACATGATGGCGGTCATGAACTCCGGCAAGATCGTCGAATTCGGCCCCTCCGAATCCATCTACGCCGATCCCAAAGAGGCCTACACTCGCCGCCTCATCGACGCCATCCCCAAGGACACCTTGGAGCAGATCGGCAATCGTCAGGCCCAGCGCCTGGCCGCCCGCGAGAAGCGCCTGTCGAGCTGAGCTCGCCTTTGACGCTCGCCCCGGCAGCCTCAACACCCATATACAAACCCCTCAACCCCCTGCAAATCGACCCTCGAAGGGGGGTTGGGTGATGGGGTTTTGTATGGGTTCATTTTTATATTTTGATACTGACACGTCTTTGTTTGGCCGAGGGTGCGCTTTGCGCAGACTTCTCTTGCGGGGCTTGTCTGTTGTTTGGTAGTTGGTAGAGGGTGGCGCAGATTGTCCATGACACTGGCGTTTGAAGGATCAAGCGTTGGTAGCGCCACAATATTAATGACATAGGACCGTCCTGAATGGGTGGGGTCTCGGGCCCAGCCAGCCCCGCCAACACACTGTCGCTGAGCATCTGTGTGGAGCTAGGAAACGCGTTCCAGTCCGCGCGCATGTTTTGCAAAAGAGGGGCCTTTCAGGTCGGTTCGATATGAACTACCAACAAGGGGGAGTCGTTCATGTCATCCAAAGCGGTCGAAGCCTTCATGGCGCAAGTGATCGCGCGCAATCCGGGCGAGCCTGAGTTCCATCAGGCGGTGCGTGAGGTGGCCGAGTCGGTCATGCCCATCATCCAGTCCACGCCCGTGTACCAGAAGGCCCGCATCCTTGAGAGGATGGTCGAGCCTGAGCGCGCCATCATCTTTCGTGTGCCCTGGGTCGACGATAAAGGCGAGGTGCAGGTCAATCGCGGGTTCCGCGTGCAGATGAACAGCGCCATCGGGCCTTACAAGGGCGGGCTTCGGTTCCACGCCAGCGTGACGCTGGGCAGCATGAAGTTCCTGGCCTTTGAGCAGACCTTCAAAAACGCGCTGACGACGTTGCCCATGGGCGGCGGCAAGGGCGGATCCGACTTCAACCCGCGCGGCAAGAGCGACGGCGAGGTCATGCGTTTCTGCCAGTCGTTCATGACGGAGCTCGCCCGTCACATCGGCCCCAACACCGACGTCCCCGCAGGCGACATCGGCGTCGGTGGTCGTGAGTTGGGTTACCTCTACGGCCAGTACAAGCGCCTGGTCAACGCCTTTGAAGGGGTCCTGACCGGCAAGGGCATCAACTGGGGCGGCAGCCTCATCCGCCCCGAAGCGACCGGCTACGGGGTGACCTACTTCACCCGCGAGATGCTCGCGCGCGTCGGCGAGTCCATCAAGGGCAAGACGATCGCGATCTCGGGCTACGGCAACGTCGGCAGCTACCTCATTGAGAAGGTCAATGAGCTTGGCGGCAAGGTCGTGACCATCGGCGATGAGTTTGGCTACGTCCATGACCCTGAGGGGATCAGCGGCGAGAAGCTGGAGTTCGTCAAAGACCTCTGGACCGTCTACCGCGCCCCGGCGCGCGACTATGCCGAGCGCTACAACGCCAAGTGGGTCCCCGGGCGCCGCCCCTGGGAGGTCAAGTGCGACATCGCCATCCCCACCGCGATCCAGAACGAGTTGAACGCCGAGGACGCTCAGCAGCTCATCGACAACGGCTGCATCGCCGTCTGTGAAGCGGCCAACATGCCCTGCACCATCGAGGCCATCCACCTCTTCCTCAAGAACAAGATCCTCTTTGGCCCGGCCAAAGCTGCCAACGCCGGCGGCGTGGCCGTCTCGGGTCTGGAGATGTCCCAGAACAGCATGCGCATGTCCTGGTCCCGCGAAGAGGTCGATCAGCGCCTCAACGGCATCATGGTCCGCATCCACGAGACCTGCGTCGAGCACGGCAAGACCCCCGACGACTACGTCGATTACGTCAAAGGGGCCAACATCGCCGGGTTCTACAAGGTCGCCAGCGCCATGCTCGACCTGGGCGTCGTCTGAGACAGACTTCGTGACTTAAAGCCGCTTTTCAAGGCGCTCCAGCGGGGCGCCTTTTGTCGTTCTTGCGCCTTATTTGTTCGCAGTCACACCAAAATGGAGACGAAAGGCTTGCTTTGGTATCAGGGCTCGAAGCGCTGGTTGGTGAAGATGGGCCGGGTGGGGCGTTGGATGACGATGAAGCCGTGCTTGGAGGCGGTGTGGCAGCCGTTGCAGGCGGTGACCATCTGCTCGTAGCCGGTGCCGAAGGCGGCGGCGTCTTTGGTTTTGGCGGCGGCCTCCATGGCTTCGATGGGTTTGCCCATAAAGCCCTGGACGGCGTCGCTGACCGCGAAGCCGTCTTCGGTGATCTTGGCCTCGGCGATCTCTTCGAGCGTCTCTTCAAGCTCGTGCAGGTAGAAGTTTGTCAGCGGCCAGTTGGAGACGTTGCCCGCAAAATAGAGCTTGTCGGCGTGGATCTGCATCCGCAGCATGAGCGCCGCCAGCTCCACCTCGTGCTCTTCCTCTTCGTTGTGCCCTTCGGCGGCTTTGGCGGGCGTGGTCTCCCTGGCGGTCTCTTTGGGGGCGTCCTTGGCGGCTTCTTTGGCGGGGCGCGCGGTGTCGCAGGCCACGGCGGCGCCAAGGACCATCAGCGACATCATCAACAGCATTGCGTGTGTGTTGTTCATAAACCCATCTTTGTCTGGTGGCGTTGAACCTGAGGTTCTTGTTCTGAGTGTCCGTAACACGGCCTGTCCTGCGCTGCCAAGGTGCGCAAATGAGGAATCTGGACAGGTGTTCTTGTTTTTTCTTGCGAAAGGGCTCATTTGTGCAGTAAGCCTAACGCCGCCAGAACAACATGTTGAAAGGAGGTGAGCGATGGCGACGCGGCGTTTTGTCCACTCAAAGCAAGGGCTCTTCTGGGAAATCGACGACATCGACACAACACAAACGGTGGTGTCTTGTCGCGGCGGCAAGTTGGGTGAGGCTGGCCAGGAAGAGACCCATCAAGAGAGTGACCCGAACGCGGTCGTCAAACGCTACGCCGGGTTGGTCGCCGCCAACATCGGTGAGGGTTGGGACGAGGTGTTGGCCATCGATCCGCGCGGTCAGACCGAGCCCACCGCCTCTGAAGAGCCCGATCCGTCTGCCGAAACCCACCGCAAGGTTCAGTTGTGGTGGGATGACGACAAAACCCGGCTGAAAAAAGAGAGCTTTGAGCGTCTGTCCGACGGCAAAACCGACGGAAACGTGCGCACGTGGCACAAAGACGGCACACCGTTGTCCTGGGCGGTCTACCGGGGAGGGTTCATGCACAACATCCTCCTGTGCAACGACGGCAAGGGGCAAAAACTCTGCTACGGCGACCTCAAGGACGGTCAGGGGCTCTCCAAGGGTTATTACGCCAATGGCGCCATTCGGTATCACGGCGAGACCGTCGATGGGCGCTCGCATGGGGTGTGGTTTTATGGTCATGACAATGGGCGACTGAGCGGCATTGGGCTTTACCACGAGGGCAAGCGCACCGGTCTGTGGCGTCATTATCACGCCAACGGCGCCGTGCGCCTGCTTGAAGAGTACGAGGGGGGCGTGGTGTGCATGTCGCGCTTCTTCTATGACGATGGCACCGTGCAGTGCCACGGCCCTGGCCAGCCCGATGACAAGGGCAACTATCAGCGCGCCGGTCAGTGGCACTTCTACACGACTGAAGGTGTCTTGTACGAGACTTCAGATTACACCACCCCGGGCCAGATCGGTGTGGAGTCGTTTGATCGCCAGACGGGCAAGCTGCGCACGCGCGGGACCTACGTCAAAGGGTACAAGTACAACCGGCGCCACGGCGTCACAAAGGAGTTCAACGACAAGGGCAAGGTGACCAAGGTCATCGAGTACGACATGGGCGCGCAGGTCGAGGTGTCCAACGACGGCGCCAAGCGCGTGGCCAAGTTCTACAACAAGCACAGCGAGAACGCGGCGCGGATCAAGGCGATCAAGCGGGCGTTCAACGACAACGCCAATGAGTGGTTGTCGGCGGTGCTCGACGCGCTTAATCAGGGATTGATCGACCCCGACGCCGACTTCCGCAGCGCCCTCTACTTTGGGGTCTACATCCAGCAGGCCACCAAGGCCCCCGGGCTCTGGGATGGGTGCCCTGAGGCCGACGCTGTGGCGAGCCTGGAGCGCGTGGCCAAGGCCCAACTTGGTGCGCAGTATCCCAAAGGCGAGCAGCTTTTGTTGGTGAGCATGGGGGTGGCCCGCGTCCGTCCGGAGCTTTTGCGTCAGGCCCCCTTTGACCGGGCTTTGGCCGAGGCCGCCAGCCGCATCAAAGACCTCTACCAGCGTCCTGCGGTCGAGGCATTGCGTCAGGCGCTGGCGACGGTGGAAGAGGGGCAGCGTCAAGCGGCCATCTTGCACCAGTCTGGGCCGCTGTGGGCCTACGCGGGTTTGTGCCCGACGGCCGAGGTCATCGACGCGTGCTTGCAAGACGTGCTCAAGTGGAAGCGCAACCAGTTTACCTACGCCGCTTACCGACGCGACGCGGCGCTGGAGGCCTTTGAGGCCTGGGGGGCTGCGGCCACCGATCCCATCCTGGCCATGCTCGACGAGGTGGCCTTCAAGGCCCCGCGCCGCGACTTTTTTGCGTTGGGTCTGGCCATTGGCGCCCAGCCCCAGGCCGCCGACGCGCTGATCACCTTTGCGGGGGACAGCATTGAGGAGGTGCGCCAGCAGGCGGTCGCAGGACTGGCCATGCTTGCCGAGCAGGACATGGCGGTGATTGAGAAGTGTCTCAAGGCCCGCAAGAAGAACACCCGCATCAGTGGCGCCCAGGCCCTGGCCCGGATGCCCAGGACCGAGCAGACGGCGGCGCTGGCCACCGCGTGGGTGGACAAGCTCAAAGACGCCGAGGCGCGCGAGGCGCTGGCGCAGGTCCTTGATGCGTCTTCGAGCCAGACGCCGCCGGGGTTGGCGGCGCTCAACGCGGCGATGGGCACCTGGAGTGACGAAGAGGCCGAGGCCTGGTCGGCGCGGCTTGAGCGCGTCCGGCAGTGGGACCGCAGCGGTCTGGTGATCGAGATGGCGCACAAGGAGCCCAGAGTGGCTTTTATGGCCTTTGAGAAGGTGCAGGAGGCCGAAGAGGGCAAGTGGTTGATCGCCGCCAGCGACATGCGGGGGCTCTTTGTGCACCTCCACGAGGTGGGCAATGAGGCCGCCCCCTGGATGGCGGCCCAGGTGGCCCACGGTGCGTCAGAGAACCGTTACAACGCCGCCAGGAGCCTGAAGGACAACGAGGAGGTCTTTGGAGGGGTCTTTTGCCAGGCGCTGGTTCACTTCATGGTCCAAGAGCCTTGCCCAAACCAGAAGCATTACATCAAGTGGCTGGCGGAGCATCAGCCCATGGCAGCGGCGCCGGTGTTGATGGTCGCGTTGGGCGACAAATCCAAGCCTGTGCGCGTCCAGGCGCTGGCGGGGCTGATGAAGACCGACGCGTCCATCGCCCCGAAGCTCTGGCCGCTGCTTGAGGGCAGCACCCATCAGGTCTCGGCGGTGGCCCAACTCCTGGCCACCTTCCCGCAGCGCGAGTCCGTCGAGCATCTGGAGGCCGCGATCGGCAAAACCCGCAGCGCCAACGTCAAAGAGGACCTGCGCAGCGCCATCAGCGCTTGCAAGCTGGCTTTCCCCGACGCGGCAGCAGGCGCCGAGGGCGCCCAAGGTGTCGAAGGTGCTGAAGGTGCCGACGGCGACGCTTTGCCGGCCGAGCAAGAGGTTGAAGACCTCGACACGAAGCTCCAGAAGCTCGACGCCCAGTTGGCCTCCCGCGCCAAAGGGCGTCCCCCCAAGCTGGACCCGCCCCCGCAGCTGCGCTGGCAAAACGGGGCGCCGGTCAGCGACAAGGCGCGCAAGTGGATCATGGGGGCGCTCAAGAAAGAAGATCAAAACACTCAGAACGCCGAGCTGCGTCAGGTCGCGGCGATGCTCGACACCGCCGATCGCCTGGGCCTGAGCGACGCCATCAACACAGCCTTCACCGCCAACAGCAAAAACAAGTGGGTGCTCTACCAACGCGCGGTCCTGGGTTCGGACGCGGACATGGAGTTCCTGGGCGCCACGCTCCAGCAGGCCGTTTGGAGCCAGAGCGCTGCCTGGGCCGGCCACATGGTCAACGTCCTGGTGCGCATGGCCAGCCCCGCCTCGGTGCGTTGGCTCGACTACTGGGCTCGCCATGCCGAGACGCGCAAGCTCAAGCGCGACGCCCGCGCCTCGATGATGTCCATGGCCGCCGAGCGCCAGATGGGTTGGGACGATCTGGTCGATGAAGCCACCAAAGACCACGGCTTTGGTCCCGACCGCCAGCAGGTCTACCGCGGCCAGGAGGTTGCGCTGGCCATGGACGGCACGGTCTCTTGTGCCGACGGCTCCCACGCGCCGTCGGCGTTGGTCGATGGGGTCAAAAAGGCGCGCCGCGAGATTGCCGGCCGCTTTGAGGTGGCCATGATCGCCGGGCGACGCTGGACGCTGGATTTGTGGCAGGCCCACGTCCAGCGCCCGATCGTGCAGACCATCGTGCCCTCGCTGCTGTGCATGTCGTTGGACATCGAAGGTCAGCCGATGGCCCTCTTTGCCTTCAACGACGCGCTGGAACCCGTGGACGCCGAAGGCAAGCCCGTGGACCTGTCCAAGGCCGCGTTTGTGGGTGTGCCGCACCCGGTCGAGTTGAGCGACGCAGATCTGGCCACCTGGACCCCCATCATGGGCGCCAAAGGACAACCTTTTGAGCAGGTCCAGCGCGCCTTCAGCCCCGACCCCCAGGCCGACATCGATGCCCTGCGCACCAGCACCACCATCGCGCCGCGCAAACTCCTTGACCGCTTCAGCAAGGAGGGTTACGTCCCTGGGGGCGCCGAGGACGCTGGCATGGTCTACGAGGCCAGCCGTCAGTTGACCAGCCGCTGGGCCATTGTGATCTCGCACGAAGGTTACTACGCTGGCGACGGTCGCCATCCCGACAAGGCGGCCATCGAGGTCACCGGCTGCCACATCCGTGACTCGCGCCCCGACAGTTGGGAAAATCCCCCCACCAAGGGCGCGCTGTGCGAAGCGCTGGTCGATCTGCAGAAACTTTTGAAGTGAGGCACCATGAGCAACGCTCAGTTCACCTGGATTTCCCCCGAAGAGGTCGCCGCGCCGTTGCCCGAGGCGTCGGGCGATCCAGAACCCCGCGAGCTGTCGCCTGCCCAGTTGCAGGCGCTCTTTGAGAAAGCCCGCGAAGGCGACGCGATGGCGACCGAGATTCAGGCCGCCAAAGGTTTCATGGCCTACGCGGCCTGGAAGTTTGATGAGCCCGACTCGGATTTGACCGAGGTCCAGCGCTCGTTCCTCTTTGATGAAGTGGCGCCAGCGGCCTCCACCGGCCTCGACTTTGTCGATCGCCTATTGTCGGCTCCCAGTCTGCCTGAAGACATGTGGACCTACGGCATCTCCAAGGGGTTGGAGGCCTACCTCAAGCAGGCCGAGACCCAGGCGCGGGCCAGTCAGATTCTGGAAGGTTTTTTGGGGCGCGGTCTGGCCACCACCAACTCAGACGAGGACTGGAACGGCAATCGGATGTGGCGCGACCTGATGCGGGTGGCGATGGAGCACCTGCCTGCCGAGCGCCTCTTGCCCATGGCCCAGAAGGCCTCTAAAGCGTTGCCCAAGGGCGCCTTCACCGCCTATCGCATCAACCTCGACTGGCTCCCCGCGCTTCATTTCAAGATCAATCCGCAAGGGGCCATCGATGGAATTTTGAAGGAGTCGCTAAGGGGCAACAACTGGCGCAACGCCATGCGCTGGTTGGTCAAGCTGGCCAGCCACCCCCAGACCGGCCCGCTTCTGGCGCCCCGGCTCGTCGAGGCCGTGCAAAACAAGCCCGCGCTCCTAAAGCGCGACGGGGTCTTGGCGGCTTTGAAGCGCAGCGGCGCCGATGTCACCCCGCTGGGGTTGAACAAGGCCACCCGCACAAAGTTTGACCGTGCCCACGAGGGGGCCGCCGATGTGGCCGCGTGGCTCCTTGAGCACGGGGTCATCCAGACCCCCATGACGCAGGCCACGCTCGACAAGGTGCTCGAAGAGCGGGCCGACGTGGCGCTCGACCGATATCTGGTGCTGGCGGTGCTGGCTGAAGCGGGCGTCGGCAGTGGCTTTGACACCGAGTCTGGCATGTGGATCGTGCCCTACGGCGACCTGCTGCGCGATGTGCTGGTGCCGTGCGCCCCCGAAGGCATGCAGGCCAGCGCCGACATCGCCCCCGACGAAGATCGCGAGCAGGTTGTCTACACGATTCGGGCCGCGCTGGGCAAAGTGGCGCTGCAGGTGCGCTTTACGGACTACAGCGATTACTTTGACGTGCCCGTCCTCTTTGACCTCTTCAACCGCATTTTGAAGAAGGCGCGCCTGCCCCAGCGCTACATCGCCATCGAAACCGGCGATCAATGCACCGAGTTTGTCTGCATGCCCAGCAAGACCTTCAAGGCGCTGGCCAGCCGCTGGGGTTTGAAAGAGATGCCCGATTGGGGCTGACGCCCGAGCGGGACTCGGTCTGGTCTCTATGGGGGCGCCGCCCCCTCATGCCCCCGTTTTGGTGCCCAGATGCGCGCCAATGCGACTTGAGGGGCTGAATATGGGGGTTCTACCCCCAAACCCTCTGGGATGCAATATGCCAGTCTCCCGTCGCCAGCGTTGCTGAAGAAGCCGATACCGTCGTTGTCAATGCTCAACGCAGCGCTGCTGCGCCTGCGCTTGCCGCCTCGGCCTCGACTCCCTCAACAACGCTGGCTCGGTCCGCCTGACACACTGCACCCCTGCCAGGACCCGCGGGCCCTGGCCCCGCGCTTTTTACACTTTGCCCGACGCCGCTGCGATGGCCGGCAGCACTCGGCTCGCCTCGCAGCCGTTGAGGCCCGCGCCCCAGGCCGCGTTGTATTCGATCAGCGCCCAGCGCCCGTCCTGAAGTTGGCCCACGTCCACCACCAGCGCCCGCGGTAGTCCCGGCGTCTGCTCAAAGACGCGCTGGGCAAAGCGGCGTGCCTGCTCGACATCTTTATTGCCGCCTTCGCCTTCGTAAATGGCCCCGTCGAGCGCCTGACCATCCAGGACAAAGACGCGCCACTCCGACACAAAGCTCACCACCTGCGACACCAGCAGCGCCGTCTGACCCTCAAGCCCTGTGCAGGCCTCTTGCAGAGCATGGGCATGGCTAAAGACCCCGGCAGCCAGCGCCTTGGGCACCACGGACTTGATGAAGCAGGGGTAGGGCAGGGCGCCGGCGTCTGCCAATGCGGCGCCTGTGATGGACCGGCGCAGCAGCGGCTGTGGGGTGTGCAGCAGCGCGCGGTCGTCGGGGCCAAGTAGCCTCAGCCCCAGAATTTGCTCCAAGACCCGACAGAAGGTCTCGTTGCCGTAAAGCCGAACGGTGGTTGGATTCAGGGGCGGCGGCTGCCAAAAGCGACCCAGTTTCAGCACGTCGCCTCCAGCCTGACGCCACGCGCGTGCCACGGCGTCGCGCTCCACATCGCCCCGCTCGGGCATGACCAGCGTCAGGCCGCGGGCGTCAAAGTCGGGTGGTGGGCTTGGGCTGGATGTCTTCATGGGTTTGGGGCTCTTGGTTGGCCTGAGCAAGGCTTGGCTGTTAGGCTGTGTGGAGCGCGTTGCCTTTGCTTTTGATGTGTTGGACGGACCGAATGTGTTGCAAACCGGCCTTGTGGGCTTGGCGTTGAACGGTCGTCCCACGGTCGAGGGCGCGTCCCTTGCGGGGACCAGCGGGCGATGTTGTGGATAATCATGGGTCCCTGCGGGGACAAGTCCGGGTGGGTCCAGGTCGATGATCGTGCATTCTCGTGCAAGTCTTTGGTGTGTTACGGCGCTGCTGGTGGCTTTGGCCGCCTGCGGGGATGACAAGGAGGCCGCGCAGCAGGTCCCCGATGATGGCAACAACGCCCCCGACATGGGGATGGACATTGACGAGCCGCCGCAGGACTTGCAAGAGGACCCGGGCCAGGAGGGGGACGCGCCTGATCCCCCCGAGGACGTCGAGCCCGAGGTTGAAGACGAGCCCCAAGAGCCGCCCTTTGCCTGGGATGAGGCCCCCGTGGTGCCGATGGCGCTGGTCGATGGGCTGCCGCTCATTGACGTGACCATCGACGCGCAAGGTCCGTTTCCATTTGTGGTCGATACGCTCTCGCAGACCATCTTTGTGGATGTGGACATTGTGGGGGACGACCTCTTTCACCAAGCCGAAGTGTCGCTGGGTGAGGACAAGGACCTGGGGGAGTTGATCGTCAAGGGACGGGACATGGATCCCGACGAGGCCAACCTTGGCGTGGACATCGGTGGGTTGGTTGGGCAGCGCTACCTGGACAACCGCTTTACGCTCCTTGACTACCCAGGCCGCCAGGTGCGCCTCCTGGACCGCACGCCGCCCGAAGATGTCTCGCCGCCGCCCGGTCATGAAGACCAGCCCCTGCACACCTTCTTCTACGAGCTGCCCAACCTCTTCCCCGTGGTGGTCCCCACCGTGGGGGCGGACACCGAGGTGCCGCTCCTGGCTGACACCTCGTCCCGGATGACCTTCATCTCCCAGCGCGCCTTTGATGCGATTGACGACGGGACGCTGCCCCAGATTGGCGGCTACCGGCACTGGAGCAACTTCGGTGAGGATGCTGCGTTTTTGACGCGGCTGCCCGAGTTTCGTTTTGGGGAGTTGGTGGTGCGGGACCTGGTGGTGGGCGTGGTGCCGGATGACAACCATCTTGTGGCGGTTTTGGAGCCCAACGGGGTGTCGGTCGAAGGCTTTTTGGGGGCCAACTTCTGGAACCGCTTTGCGGTGGGCGTCGATGGTTTTCGAATCCCTGGGATGGGGCAGAGCGAGGGCGGCACCAAGCTCTTTTTTGTCTGGGGCGACGGGACACCTTTGGAGGAGCAGTTGGCCTCTTGGGTGCGCGTGGGCGTTGAGTTGGCCCGGCGCGACGGCGGCGTGATCATCGAGATGGTCTTTGAGGGCAGCGACGCTGCGGCGCAGGGGCTGGTTCAGGGCGCCGTGATTGAGTCCATCGATGGGCAGGCGGCCGCAGAGTTGACCTTGGAGGAGGTGCGCCAGCGCTTGACGGGCCAGGTCGGGGAGTCGCGCACGTTGATGGTGACGCTCCCAGAGGCCGAAGGGCCGACCGAGGTGGTGGTGCAGGTGGAGGCGGTGTTTTGATGGTCGTTCATCCTTTATGGCGAGTCCGAGCGCGGGATGCGGTGCTGATGGCTGGTCTTTGCGCGGCGGTGTGCGGCTGGTCGCAAGAGGTGCGTGCCGAGATCGACGTGGTGGACTACGACCTGTCATTGGACGTCGATGAGCAGGCAGGGTCGGTGAGCGCTGTGGCGCGCGTGACCTTGATTGGTGATGGTGCCCCGCAGATCGAGTTGGACTTTGTGGGTTACCAGATCGATGCGCTGAGCGTCGATGGTCAGGCGGTGGACTTTGAGCGCGGCGAGCAGGGGCGGCTGAGCGTTGCGGTGGAGGTGGATGAGGGGCAGGAGGCGGTGGTTGAGGTCCGGTACCAGGGCCAGCCCGAGGTTTATACCGAGCCTTGGGGGACCTGGGGGCTGGTTTTTGAAGACGATCGGGTCTTTACATTGAACGTCATTGAGGGGGCTCGGTACTGGTTTCCGTCCCACGACGTGCTGCGCGACCGCGCCGCGGTGACTTTGGCCGTCACCGCCCGTGAAGATTGGGTGGTGGCCGCCCCTGGGGCGCAGACCGAGGTGGTGGAGGTTGGGCCCGGGCGCAAGCGCACGGTCTGGCGCGCCGATTGGCCGCTGCCCACCTACCAGATTCACTTTGCGGTCGCGCCCTACGAGGTCATCGAGGACGAGCACGGTGGCGTGCCCTTTGTCTACTTCCTGATGCCCGAGACCAACCGGGACACCGCGCTCGACACGCTCTCTCACGCGCCCACGTCGCTCGCCCTCATGGTCGATCTTTACGGCCCATACCCCTATCCCAAGGTGGGTTTTGACGAGATCGACCTGGGCGGGGCTGTCGAGCAGCCCTCTTGCGTCTCGATCGGCGGCCAGTTGCTCAATTCGCCCAACACCTTTGAGGAGGTCATCGCCCACGAAATGGCCCACGCCTGGTTTCAAGGGGTGGTGGTGATTGAAGATTGGGACGATCTGTGGCTCAGCGAGGGGCTGGCGACCTACCACGAGGCCATTTACCACGCCCACCTCAACGCCGAGGACCCGGACGCGCTGGGCGATTATGCCTCCAGCCTGGCGTTGGGGTATCGCTCGGTGGCTGAGGCCGGCGAGGGGGTCTTTTCGGTCCACGACCCCGACGTGCTTTTTGGGGTGACGACCTACCGCAAGGGCGCGATGGTCTTTCATGCGCTGCGTTATTTGCTTGGAGAGGCCGGTTTCAGCGCGCTGCTGGCGACCTACCTGGAGCGCTTTGAGTTTGGGAGCGCCAGCACAGAGGATTTTGAGGCGCTCTGCACCGAGATCGCGCAGCGAGACATGGGCCCCTTCTTTGAGCAGTGGGTTTACGGCGCTGGTTGGCCTCAGTACCGCCTGGGTTGGCAGGCCGCGCCCGTGCCCGAGGGCAAATTCCAGGTGGACGTGTCGCTGCGGCAGGTTCAGGAGGTCGGGGGACCGTTTACGACCCCCGTGGAGCTGGAGTTTGTGGGGCAGGAGGGTGCTGCGCGCGTGACCTTTAAGCCCGACGATGCCGAGAGCTGGCAGAGCTTTGAGGTGGACTTTGAGCCCACTGAGGTCGTGCTCGATCCTGATCGTTGGTTGCTCAAAGAGGTCGACGACGAGGATTACGCCTCGCCGCCCGACGACGGCGGTGACGACGTGGGGATGCCAGACGCCGGGCCGATGCCCGACGCGATGGACGATGCCGTGGATGATCCCATGGACGCGGGGATGGAGGTTGAAGATGAGCCCGCGCCGGTCGCCCCGGGTTTGAAGAACGACGACGGCGGTTGTGGGTGCGCGGTGGCGTCCAGGACGACGCCGTGGGGGCCTGTGGGAGGCGCGGCGCTCGCGCTCTTGCTGGGAATCTTTACCAGCGCACGTGTCCGACGTCGTCCTTGACGTCGATCTTGATCTGGGCGTTGCCGGGGATGTCGTTGGACCAGCCTTCGACGGCGCGCAGGACCTCGGCGGCGAAGGCGCCCTTGAGGGCGATGGGTCCAAAGTCCCCGCGCGGGATTTTTTCGTTCCCCAGGGCCCACGGCTCCAGGTTGTTGACGTAGAGCGGGTGCAGGGTCAGCCCCTGGATTTTGCCGCCGTCCACGACGATCTGGGCGATCATGGAGTACATCTTGGCGTTGGTTTTTTGGTGGCGTTTGGTGCGCGAGGCAAAGGCAAAGTTGCCCAGCGAGTGCACAATGACGCCGTTTTTGTATTTTTCGATCCCCCGGATGACGTGCGGGTGGTGCCCCAGGATGAGATCGGCGCCCGCGTCCACGTAGCCCCGGTAGAATTTGGTGGTGCTGGGGTGGGGGGTGTGCTTGTACTCGGCGCCAAAGTGGGCCGAGACGATGATCAGGTCGACTTCGGGGCGCACGTCGGCGATGGCCTTGTTCCAGGCGGGGTCACGGACCTGGTGGACGGGGCTCTTGGGCTCCAGGGCGTGCGAGGTGCGATCAAAGCCCACGCAAAAGAAGGCGATCCGCACCCCTTTGTGGGTAAAAATCTCTGGGCGGTAGCGGGTGGCGGGGTCGAGGCTGACGCCCGACCAGTAGAGAGGGCGGTCGGGGCGCTGGCGTGCTTCGAGGGCCGCCAGCGTGTCGCGGATCCCCTGTTCTCCGGCGTCGGTGATGTGGTTGTTGGCCAGGCTGATGAGGTTGAAGCCCGCATCCAGGAGCCAGTCCAGGCGTCTGGGGGGCATGGAGAAGGCGTACTTCTTTTTGGCCGACGGGGGCTTGTCGGTCACGGCGGTCTCGACGTTGACAAAGTTCAGGTCGCCGCTGGCCAGGACATCGCGCACGGGGTCAAAGAGCTTTGGGCCTTGTCGGTCGAGGATTTTATTGAAGTTGCCGTGGGGCAGCGACACATCGCCGACGGCGTTGATGACCAGGGGGCCGTCGTCGGCCACCACGGGCTGGCTTTGAACCATCACGGCCAGCATCAACGCCGTCAGCACCGCGCCGAGGATCACGATCGGGGTCTTCATGGGCTCTCCAAAACGGTCTCTTTGGAAGGTCATACCAAAACGTAGACAAAAGGCCGACGGTGGCCGGTGGGGTTGAGTTTGAATGGTTCAGTGTTTGCGGCACTGATCACAATGCACAACAGCATAAAACGCCGCCCATCATCCCCGTTGCCGTGCACAAAGCAAGTTGAAATCTGTCGTACGGTGAATAACACTTCATATCGCACGCGCGAAAGACACAACGGGGTTGAGCGCGGTCAGGAGCCTTGCGAGGTTGCACTCCTGGTGTAAAACCCATCCTTCTTTGATTGAGGCTTGATATGAGCAAAACCCGCAACGCGTTGGGGGCCCGCGATACGTTTAAGCTGGCCAACGGCGATGACGCCTACTACTACCGGTTGTCCAAATTGGAAGAAGACGGTTGGACCCAATTGTCCAAGCTGCCTTTCTCCATCCGCGTCCTTTTGGAGGCTGCGCTGCGCAAGCACGACGGCTACCTGGTCGAGGACAAAGACGTGCGCAACCTCTCGCAGTGGGCGCCGGGCTGTGAGCGCAAGGAGATCCCCTTCATGCCCGCGCGCGTCATCCTTCAGGATTTCACCGGCGTGCCCGCTGTGGTGGATTTGGCGGCGCTGCGCAACGCGATGGTGGATTTGGGCGGCGACCCAAAGAAGGTCAACCCCATGGTGCCTGTGGATCTGGTCGTCGACCACTCCGTGCAGGTGGACTTCTCGGGCCGCTTTGAAGACGCTCGCCAGCGCAACCTGGACATTGAGTACAAGCGCAACCAAGAGCGCTACGAGTTCCTCAAGTGGGGCCAGCAGAACCTGGACAACTTCCGGGCGGTGCCCCCCGGCCGCGGCATCGTTCACCAGGTCAACCTGGAGTGGATCGCCACCGTCGCCCACCCCGGCGAGGAAGACGGCAAGCCGCTCTACTACTGCGACAGTCTGGTTGGCACCGACAGCCACACCACCATGATTAATGGCCTGGGCGTGCTGGGCTGGGGCGTGGGCGGCATCGAGGCCGAGGCGGTCATGCTGGGCCAGCCGGTCTACATGCTCATGCCCGAGGTCATCGGCTTCAAGCTCACCGGCAAGCTCAACCCCGGCGTGACGGCCACCGACATGACCCTGCGCATCGTCCAGATGCTGCGCGAGAAGGGCGTCGTGGGCAAATTTGTCGAGTTCTCGTGCAATCGCTTGAAGGCATTTGTCGCCTTCCAAGTGGCCTGCTGAGTCATTGAATTCTTTGAAATGGTCGATATCGACGATAAACAACGACAGGTGTTGCTGGGTGTATTCCTTTGGATTTGCGAAACCTTGCCAGAATTCTTCTAGGAATCGGCGGTTGTGTAAATCCGTTAGGGCATCTCTAAACGCGATTTCTTCTAAGTTATGAAGAGCGTCTTTTACCTCTTCAGTTTCCACTTTGGCGCTGGTTACTGCCTCGGCGTATGGTGGAACCATGTAGATAATCGCAATGTATATTGGCTGGCACATGCCAATTACTAAGATCAGATAATCGAGCCCTTCTCGCCATACGGGCATTGCAAATTCTTCAATGTTGGCAAAATAAACCATGAACAAAACGGCAAGCCATATCCCCACTGAGTATGCGAGCGCCCAAATTTTGGACAGCAACATGAAAGAGAACAGGTACAAAATCGGCAGATAGTAGTAGACCGCGAGTAGCAGACTTTGAACGCCGGAGTCTTCACGGAATGCGCCGAAGTTAACCTCATAGACCCGTTTGATGATCAGGAAGGTGGTCAGCGCTAAGGTGCCAAGGCTGATTGGAAAGACCCAGCGC
>CAKZKQ010000315.1 GCA_937123825.1 uncultured Pseudomonadota bacterium | reverse complement strand
ACGCTTTGAGGGGGCCGGCGAGCAGGGGCAGCATGCGCGGGCCGAGCTGCGCGATGGAGCGGGCGGCCAGCATGCGGACCTTTTTGGACTTGTGGGAGAGCGCCGCGACCAGCACCGGGTCATTGGCCGGGTCGTCGATCCAGCGCAGCGCGCGGGCGGCCATGGCGGCCACGTTGGGGGCGTTGTTTTGGTTTAAGGCCTCTTTGAGGTGCGGGAGCGTCTGTGCTGGCGCCAGCGCCATGCCCTTGGCGGCGGCCTCCACCGGCAGGTTTTTGTCTTTGGCGGCCAACCCAAAGAGCTTTTCGATGAAGGCCTCGTCCTTGGTGGCGGCGCAGGCGCGCCACGCCAGTCCGTGGCCCTTCTTGATGCCAGCCTCAAGCAGCGGGTGAAGGCGTTCTTTGGGGAGCCCCTGGGCAATCTGCGCGATCACCAGCGCGCCGTCATCGCGTTCATCTTTGCACAAGGCGTGTTTGAGGTGAGGATCGAGCGACTCGGGGATGGGCAAGCCCTCTTTGGCCAGCAGCGCCATGGTGCCCAGCACGAGGTTGATGTTGCGGCGGTGTTGATGGGTCTTGTTGCCGGGTGGGGGAATGGACTCAAGCCAGCGCCAGGTGGCAGGCAGGTGGTCCTGCGTCAGGCGCTCAAAGATGGCCTGGCGGTTGGTCTGGGCGCTCATGACGGCCACAAAGTCGTCGTCCGAGACCCTCTCAAGTGCCTGATCCAGATGCGCCCAGTTGCAAATGCTGACGATCGAAGCGGACTCCACAGCCATGCGCTGCAGCCGCTCCGGTGAGGTCATGGCGGCCTCAATCTGTCCCCAGCAGTCGGGGGTTTGCGCGTCGAGCCAGGCCCTGATGGCGTGTTTCAGGACATCGTCGGAGACTTTGTTCAGAGCGCCCGCTCGCCATAAGGCCAGCCGCGCGTGGTATCCGTTGTAGCCAAGGCGCGCGGCCATGGCGCGCAGCGCTTTGGGGTCGAGCTGGGCCAGGGCGTCAAGGACGGTGGCGATGGCCCCTGGGATCTTGAGGTGGAAGAGCATCATGTCGAGGGCGCTGCCCACGGCCCCAATCGCGTCAGGGTGAATGTGCTGTGTCAGCGCCCTGGCGGCTTCTTCAGGCCGGGGCCCGACAGGGAAGTTGTGGTCCGCGACCATCGACCAGATCAGCTTGCTTTGCTTAAGTTCGGTAAGTTTGCTCTCGCGCAGCAGCTTTTGCCATTGCTCAGGGCCTGAGGTCTTGGAGATCTGGTCGCGTAGGTGTGCGGTCATGGATGTCCTCTGCCGGTGCAATCGTCATTGCGATTGTGATGTCTGTGGCAGGGATTTTTGGCCTCTTCAGGATGCCAGTGTCAAGTGTGGCTGTAATGGTTTTGTTCTTGGAATTGTTGGGGTTGAACTGTCAATCAGGGGCGAACCGCAAGCAGTGGCGCAGGTGCGCGGCGTCTTGCAGGATTTGGCGCGCCGACGCAGGGGCATGGCTGGAGAGCGTCAGTTGCTGGAGCTGGGCGAGTTTGTCGGACGCGCTCAGCATGCGCGCGGCCTCTTGTTCCACGCTGCCAAGGTCCAGCCGCTGGAGCTTTGACGGGTCGATGGCGTCGAGGATGACAAGGAGCGCTTCGGGGGCACTGGCGTTGGTGTCGAAGTGGGCCAGGTGGGTCAGCACCCCCGCTTGGGCCAGCGCTTCGATGTGCGCGATTTGGCAGCCGCCGCTGTGGTCCGGGACAAGGCGCAGCGCACCGATGCGCTTCATCAGCGGCGATTTGCACAGCGCCCTCCAGGTGGCTTTGTTTCCAGGTGGGCGCCCGATGAGGTGCAGCGTGTGGAGCGCCGGCAGGAAGTCGCTGTGGCGCAGCGGCTCAAGGTGGGGTTTTTTGAGGTCTTTGGGGCCCATCACGAGCGTCGTGATGCGGCTGAGCCCCGGTGCTCCTTGGTAGACACGCATGAGTTGCAGCCAGTGGAGCGAGTCGACCTTGATGGTGTTGCACAGTGCCAGCCTGGGGTCGTGACCGTGCGGCAGGCCTGAGCGCTGGGCGAAGTGATCGGGGAGCAGCCAGTGTGCAGGGGCGGCGCGGGCGATGTGTTCCCACGATGTCTTCAGCAGCGGCAGCGCGTAGTCGAGGGCCGCAGCCATGGCCTGAGGGGTTTCAAGGAGGCTGTCAAAGAAGGTCGTCAGCCGCCGCCAACCTCCGACGCTCGGCGCGTCATAGAGGATGCCGCGGAGCTCGCCGAGGTGATCCGAGGTGCTGGCCTCCTGAAGCTCGAAGGTCACCTCTGGCGAACGTTCTTTGACCCACTGTGTTTCCCAGGCTTTGAGTCGCGCGGTCCAGTCCTTGCGCGCCGTCTTGGAGAGGTTTTTGGTGGTGGCGCGCAGGATAAAGCGCGATTTGTCGATGATGACGGGGGTGTTTTGGGCGTCGACGGGCTCAAAGTCAGGGTTGACGCCAAAGACCGGGCCGTCTGGCTGCTGGAAGAGCATCCCCCGGCTCAGCAGGCGCGATATGGGGTGGACGCACATTTGCTGGTGCCAGTCGGTGTGGGTCCAGCAGACCTTTGTGCCCAGGCGCTTGAGTTCTTTGTGAAAGCGTTTGGCATCGTCATCGACCCCTTGTTGGCGACTCTTGAGGGTCGCCAGGGCCTTGCGAACCTGGTCGTTGTCGGGTTTGGAGCCTTCTTTGCTGGAGACCTGGCAAATGAAGAGCTCCAGGGCTTGCTGCGGCGAGCCAGGCCGGCCGTTGCCGTGGTGCCGGGCGCTGCACACAAAGGTGTGTGGTCCCTGTGTCCAGCGCCAGGAGGACCCGTGTCTCCAATGGCCCCAAAGGTGGTCACCGCCCACACGGTCCAAGGTAAGCAGGCCAATCCCAAAGCCTGGACGCAACCGGCCGCTGGCCGCCAGCGCAGTGAGCTTCTCTTTGCCCGACCAGGCCTCCCGATGCTCAACGAGGCGCTTTTTGAGGCCGCTGGCGCAGAGCAGGTCGGCGTAGCTCAGGCGCTTGGTGTCCATGGCCTTGTAATGTTTTTCAAGCAAGAGCAGCAGCGTGCGTGCGATGGGGGTCTGGCGCCGCTCCAGGACAGTGAGCCAACGCTCGACGTCTTTGTTGGGGCGCTGGCTCAGCATCCACAAATAGAGCATGGACTCCGGTCCCGCCGTGTGCCCCAGTTGGTAGAGCCCCCACAGGTCAGCCTTGCGCATCGACCCCTGAGCCTTCCACGCCTTATAAATGTGCTCGCCCAATTCGATCACATCATGGGTCATGAGGCGTTGCGTGAGGTCGCAGGTGCGCTCCAGGTGCTCGTTGGGGCCTTCCTGGCGCAAGAGCGCGATGAAACCCAGCAGCGCCGCCCGACCCAGCGCTTGCCCTTCAAGGGTGCGCACCGTAGGCAGCGCCGTATCCTGAAGGAATTTTGGCAGCTTCTTGCCGCTGGGGACGGCTTTGAGTGCTTCGATGACCGTTGTCTCTGTTGATGGCGAGGACTGAGCGCTGGCGCGGTGCGTGGGTGCGGGGGCGTTGGCCGGTGTGCATGCCTCCAGGGCGCTCTGGAGCGCGGCCTGGACTTCGGCGTTTTTTTCTTTGCCGATGGCGTTGGTCAGTGCGTCGACGGCTTGGGGCGCGGCGAGCTTGCGCAGGAGCTTCGCGGTGGCCAGGCGGTGGTGTTTGGGGGCTTTGTGGAGGCTTTGGCAAATCGACGCCAGCGGCGGCGCCTCCATTTTGATGAGTGTCGCTGCGCAGACCTCTCGAACGGCGCTTTTGGTGTCTCCGAGGTGTTTGACAAAGAGCGCCGCGTGGCGCTCGGGGGCGTGCTTGGCCAGATAGGTGAGCAGATCGGCGCGATGCTTCGGGTATTGTTGGATCATGGCTTGGAGCGGTTCCCAGCGCAGGTCCCCGAGCCAATCCAGCGAGATGTGCGCCCTGCCGCGGTAGCGGTGCCTGTGGACCAGTTCCCAGGCGTGCAGCGGTGTGGGGCCATGGTTTTGCGCGCAGCGGTTCCAGAACTTCAGGGCTTTGTTGCTGCCGTAGCGGACGGTGATGTGGCGCAGGCCCAGGCTCCAAAAGAGCGTGTCTTGGGTGTTGAGGGCGTCGTCTTGGGTTGCCTGGCGCGCAAAGAGGTCATCCCAGGTGGCTTCAACGGCGCTGCGGGCGGCAGGGTCGGCGTTGTCGATGGCGAGCTGTGCCACCTCAAGGGGGTTGGGCTGGCGTGCGCCCGCATCATCGTGTTGCATCAGGCGTCCAGGAGGCTTTGGAGGTCGTGTTGGTCGATGTCCCAGCGCCGCTCGGGGCGGGCGTCGGCGAAGACGACGGTCATGATCTGGGCCAGATCGCGTTTGAGGCTCCAGGCGCCGTCGCTGGCCTGCTCTGCGCGCAGCGCCAGCATGTCGAGCGCGTCGGCTTCAAGGCGGAGGTTGCCGTCGATGGCCTCGACAAGGTGCGCACACTGCGGCAAGAGGTGCGCCGCCAGGACCCGGCGCTGCTCATCCATGCCGAGCGGCGCCATGGGCACGATCATGCTCACCCGCGAGAGGACCTCGGGCAGCACGCCGTCGGCCAGGAGCTTTTGCCGGATGGCCTGGTCGGTCCTGGGGACCTCGTCCATCTGATGGGTCATCACCACCGTCAAGCGCGTGGGGTCAAAGGCCTGGGCTTTGTGCCCCGGGTGGTAGGGGCCGCTGCCCTGGTAGCGCATCTGGGCGCCCGACAGGAGCCGCCCCAGGCCGCGCTGTACGCCGTCGCCGGTCACGTCGCGGGTCAACTCTGGTCCCGCGTCCCGGCGCAGATTGTTTTGCAGCCCGTCGAGGACCAACAAACCCCGCTGTGCCGCCTCCACGCTCTCCCCTGAGCGCTCGACCAGCTCTGCCAGCACGTTCTCCAGGTCTTCGCCGACATACCCGGTCGTGGTCAGGCGGCTGAGATCGATCATCGTGTGCGGCAGCCCCGAGAGCCGCGCGAAGGCGCCTGCCAACGCGCTCTTGCCGCACCCCGCAGGGCCAACCAGCAGCACTCTGGGAGCCAGCGGGGCACCGTCAGTGTTGGCGTTGGCGATCATGGCCATGCGCGCGCTGGCCGTCAGCACCCGTTTGGCGACCTGATGGCCCACCACGGCCTGGTCAAGGCGCTGCATCAACTCCCCGGCGCTGGGGGGCCACGGGGGCTCGTCCTCCAGCGCCTGCCTGGCCTCCTCTTCGCTGATGATGTCGCTGCACAGGCTGATGCACTCGTTGCAGATGTAGACGGTGGGGCCCGCGATGAGCTTGCGGACCTCTTGCTGGCTCTTGCTGCAAAACGAGCACCTCAAGATGGTCTCTTCTGGGGGCGGCTCTTCTTCTTTGGGCTTTGAAAACCAGGACATGGCGATGGCCTCCTACGGCTTGAGTCCATTGCGGCAGTGCCCCTGGCCGGAAGGGAAGGTCTCATACCAAAATGCAGACGTCCGACTTACTTTGTGGCGGCCCTAACGGCGCCAGAAACCACGTGACTCGCTTGCGGTGGCGATGCCACAGCTTCGCTCATCCCGAGGTCTCTGGGGTGAGTTCAGCCAGTTCAGCACAGTC
>CAKZKQ010000314.1 GCA_937123825.1 uncultured Pseudomonadota bacterium | reverse complement strand
CCTCAAAAATAAATTTGAAGTATAAGGCTCAAAACATTCTGTAAATCCCATGATTTGCGATGTTGATGCAGTTGGCATCGAAGGCCAGCGCCAACCCGGCGTCGCCCGCTTACGGCAAGGCCGTGCCTGAGATGTTGCAGGCGCTGGACGCCAGCGCTCCGGGGCCATTGAAGGTGTTGGATTTGATGCTGCGCACCGGTGCTTACGGCGATGGTTTTGGACAGCGAGAGGGGGGCTTGAGCCTGGCATCGTTGCAAGATGAGGTGCACGGGATGGATTTGGGGCCGTTGGAGCCCGCGTTGCCAAGGGTGTTGAAGACGCCGTCGGGGTGTGTGGAGGCGGCTCCAAAGGAGATTC
The DNA here is from genome assembly GCA_937123825.1 of uncultured Pseudomonadota bacterium. Lineage (GTDB taxonomy): Bacteria > Myxococcota_A > Bradymonadia > Bradymonadales > CAKZKQ01. The sequence continues at coordinate 5,030 of CAKZKQ010000314.1, read as the reverse complement.
TGGGTGACTTGGAGCGATTGAAGGCCGAGTTGGGTCGGGCGAGCGTTACTGGGGGGATGGTGTTGATTGGGCGTCGTCATCTGCGCAGCAACAATTCGTGGATGCACAATACGGAAGTGTTGGTGCGCGGGAAGGCGCGCTGCACGTTGTTGATGAACCCTGAGGATGCTCAGCGGCTGGGGTTTGAGTCGGGTGATGTGGCCAGGGTGGCGTCTGGCGTGGGGTCTGTGGAGGCGCCGGTGGAGATTTCCGACGGGATCATGGTGGGGGTGGTGAGTTTGCCCCACGGCTGGGGTCATGACGGGTTGGGGACGAGGTTGGGGGTGGCGTCGCGTCATGCGGGGGTCAACAGCAATGTGTTGACCGATGACATGGTGGTGGATCCGTTGTCGGGCAACGCGGCGCTCAATGCCATCGCGGTGACAGTGTCGCGTTGCGATTGAGGGTTGGGTTTGAGCGGCGTTGGCGGATGCTGGGGCTTTGGAGGGAGCGTTTGTATGCGCTCCATCAACGCGTTCTTTGGTTACGCTGTGCTTGCTTGCTGCGCTTTCAGTTGGCGGATTCGTTTTGAGGTGCGGGTTTGGTCCAGGTTTTGTGTGGATCGACGGGGAGTTTCCATCGCGCGCGGTGTGCGGCGTCCTGGCGGTAGATGTCGGGTGTGAAGTGGACGTGCCCGGTGTCATCGTCGACGTAGGCGGTGGTGTATTCAAAGAGGACGGGAAGCGGGTTGGCGAGCATGAGGCGGCGCGTGCGGCGTTTGCCGGCCATGTAGTTGCGCATGTCTTTGCCGGTGGCTTTGCCCGGGTCGCGGTCCAGGACGAGTTCGCCCAGCTCGCCGGGGTCTTTCATGCGGATGCAGCCGTGGCTGTAGGCGCGGTAGGGTTTGTCGAGCAGGCGAGGCTCGTTGGTGCCGTGAAGGTAGATGAGCAGGTGCCGGGGTTGGACGCGGAAGACCAGCGGTCCAAGGGGGTTGGCGGGGCCTGGGGGGACGCGCTTGGGGTCGTCGGCCAGTCCCCACCACCAGGGGTGTGTTTCGAGGTGTGTGATGACGCCGTTGAAGCGCGGGGTTTGTTTCCAGGGTTTGCCGACGACGGCTTTGATGCGGGAGAGGACTTCGGGGCCGTCGACGAGTTGGACCTGGTATCGGGTGATGCTGACGCGGACGTAATAGTCTTCATGGCGAGCGCGTGAGCGGTGCCAGCGCACGAGGTTGAGTTGGAGTTGTTCGACGAGGTGTGCGGCGGGGATTTGGAGCGCTTTTTGGGTGGGTTTGTCGAGCAGGCCAGTCATGCGCAGGCCGCGGGTGAACTGAAAGGCGCGGACTTGCTCTGAGAGCGGTGCGTCGTAGAGGTCTGCGTCGGCGTCTTTGTTTGGGGCGGCGGGGTAGCCCTCGGCGTTAAGGCGTGCGCGAAGGGCGGTGACGCTGGGGTGGCGTTGACCGGGGCCGAGCTCTTTGGGGGTGTCTGTTGGGAGTGCGGGGAAGCCGCCAGCGTCTGTGATGTTGACGTAGCGCTCGAAGGCGTTGCGCAGTTTTTGGTAGTCGGGATGGCGAGGGGCGACTCTGGCCAGCATGGACTCTGGGGTTTCGAGCAGGGTGTTTTGTTGGGCTTTGCGGGCGCGTTTGCAGGCGCGGCGTCGTTTTCTGGGCCATACGGGGCAGGGGACGGCTTTGGCGTCGATGGCGCGCGCCAGCATCCAGACCCCCAGGACCAGCGCGGTGTCGAGCGCGCGTTGGTTGGCGGCCAGTTGTGCGGGCAGGGATTCGATGGTGTCGAGGTGTTGGAGGCTTTGGGAGGTCAGGAGGCTGGTGTCGAGTGTGTTTTCGGCCTCTTTGTCCCAATGTCGTTGGAGGTCTTGGGGCTGGAGGGGGGCGTGGAAGGCGTCGGAGAGGGTCTTGGGGCCTTGGCGCCAACGCTTCAGGAGGGCGTCGATGTTGGGCCAACCTTCAGGGGCGGGGATGCCGTGCGTCCAGGCTTTTTCAGTCAGCGCGATGGCGTCGATGCCTTGGGGTGAGGCGGTGCCGTCGGGGTTGATGAAGATGGTGCCTTGGGGGCGGCTTTTGTAGAGTTTTTGGAGGGCCTGGCGCATCTCTTCGTTGTGGGTCAGCGAGAGGTCTGGGCCTTTGGCGCTGACGGGGGAGGCTTTTTGTGCGCGGGCCGCGGCGGCGTCTTTGAGTTTGTCCCACTGCGCGCCCAGCCGCTGGCGAGTGTCGTCGTCGGGGGTGGCGGCGCGCGACGGTGTGGGGGGTGTGGGTGGGTCGTCATTGGAGACTGGGCTGGGTTCGGCGCAGCCGATTGTGATGGTGGTCCATAGGACAAGGGGGACCAGCGTGTACCTCATCGCAGATGCTCCTGAATTGTGTTGCGGCCCTGGTGTTGGCGCAAGGTCAGGCCAAAGGGGCGCACACCGTAGACCCCTGGTCGGTGTCCAAGACCGCGCCCGATGTGCGGGGTGTGGTGTGTGGGCAGCCGTTGAGACGGGGCGTGGTTGGGAAAATACGTGGGGCGAGCATTGGGATCAACTTTTGAGCAGTGTGGGGTTGTCTGTGGAAAAATGGTGTTGGGGCTGGTTTTGAGCGGTGGGGCGGTTTACAACGATGGGTTTGTGGATGTTGTCGTGAGGAGCCGGCGGCATGAGAAGCCCCCTGTGAATGTGAGGGGGGGTTCTGGATGTCAGCATTTCAAGGAGGAAGACGATGACAGATCATGTGGCGGACATGCGGCAGGACTATCGCCAGGGTGCTCTGGACGAGGCGACTTGTCCGGCCGAGCCGTTGGCGCTCTTTGAGCAGTGGTTTGGTGCGGCCAGGCAGTGCCCTGAGGTGTCTGAGGCCAACGCGATGACGTTGGCCACTGTAGACACCAGCGGCTGGCCCCAGGCGCGCGTGGTCTTGCTCAAGGCCTACGATGCGGGTGGGTTTGTGTTTTACACCAACTACAACAGCCGCAAGGGCAGGGCGCTTGACGCGACGATGCGCGCGGCGTTGGTCTTCTGGTGGCCTGCGTTGGAGTCCCAGGTGCGCGTTGAAGGTCACGTTGAGCGCGTGGCGCCCGAGGTGGCCGACGCTTATTTTGCGTCCCGCCCCCGTGGCAGCCGTCTTGGTGCCTGGGCGTCGCCGCAAAGCGAGGTCATTGAGGATCGCAGCGTCTTGGAGGGCAACCTTCAGGACGTCACCCAGAAATTTGAAGGCCAAGAGGTGGATCGCCCCGAACACTGGGGAGGTTATCGGGTCGTGCCGGAGCGGGTTGAGTTCTGGCAGGGCCGCACCAACCGGCTCCACGACCGTCTGGTCTACCATCGCCTTGAGGGCGATGGCGGATGGAAAGTGGAGCGTTTGGCGCCCTGACGCTCGCGCCGCTGGCGAATCTGCGCCGACGGTTGGCGCACGGCGGCGATTGAAAGTATGTTGTGCTGGCGTCCTTGGGAGCCATCGGATAACCCCGATGCCGCCCTGAGGCAGGTCCATAGGGTCTGTGAACGCTTGCGCGGGTGTGGGACCACCATTTACGGTGCCCGAGTTGCTCGCCCATGCGCCAGACCCTTTTGTGCGTTTTTGCGCGCTGTCGCAAGGTGGTGCGACAGCATTCCAGATCCGTTGGCGTCGATGGGAGCGTGGCGCGTTCCTTTTGGATGACAAGCGGGGATGAATTGAAAGAATTGAGAGATGCCATTGATGCCACCTTCTTCCCCGCGCCCATGCGCGGCAGAAGCGTTGGCCTGTTTTGCGCAAGGTGAATCCCATGTTGGCCCCAGAGGTCCTCGCCCCCGCCGGAGGGTGGCCCCAGGCGAAAGCCGCCGTCGAAAACGGCGCCGACGCCATCTATTTTGGTCTCAAACACTTCAACGCCCGGGCCCGCGCCGCCAATTTTGCCGTTGAGGAGCTGCCCGAACTCATGTCCATGCTCCACGAGCGCGGAGTTCAGGGCTTTGTGACCTTCAACACGCTGCTTTTTGATGAAGAGTTGTCCAAGGCCGAGGCTGCACTGCGCGCGATCATCGACGCCGGCGTGGACTCCCTCATCGTCCAGGACCTGGGGGTCGTGCGCCTGATTCGGCAAATCTCGCCCGATGTCCCCATTCACGGCTCCACGCAGATGACGATCACCTCGGCCCAAGGGGCCGAACTCGTCCGCCAATTGGGTGTGGAGCGCGTGGTTCTGGCCCGTGAACTGAGCACCACCGAGATCGCCACCATCGCCTCGCAGACCGACATCGAGCTTGAGGTCTTTGTCCACGGCGCGCTGTGTGTCTCTTACAGCGGCCAGTGCTTTTCCAGCGAAGCCTGGGGCGGGCGCAGCGCCAACCGTGGCCAATGCGCCCAGGCCTGCCGCATGCCCTACGACATGATCCTCGACGGCCAACCCCACGATCTGGGGGACAAGCGCTATCTCTTGTCCCCCCAAGACCTCATGGGGGTCGAGCAAGTCGAGGCGCTCATGGCCGCCGGCGTCTCCTGCTTCAAGATCGAAGGCCGGCTCAAAGGCCCCGAGTACGTCGCGCTGACCACGCGCACCTACCGCAAGGCCATCGACACCGTCCTGGCGGGCCGCAAGGTGGCGCTGGCTGCTTCCGAACGCCGCGACCTTGAAACCGTCTTCTCCCGTGGCCTCACCCCCGGCTTCCTCGACGGCGTCAAGCACCAGGTCCTGGTCGAAGGCCGCTCCCCTCGCCATCGCGGCGTGCGTCTGGGCACTGTGCGCGAAGTTACCCCCGCTGGCGTTCTGCTCAACCTCGAAGCCCCCCTCAAGCGTGGCGATGGGGTCGTGTTTGACGCCGGACGCCCCCAAGAGCGCGAAGAGGGCGGCAAGGTTTACGAAATCTTTGTCGGCCGCACCTCCCCCAAAGAAGCACTCTCCGGGGTTCTGGCCGAGCTGCGCTTTGGTCCCGGCCTCCAACTGCACAACATCCAACCCGGCGACATCGTCTGGAAAAACCGGGATGAGGCCCTCGAAGCACGCCTCAAGGCGTCTTTTGACAAGCCCTTTGCCCGCAGAACCCCCGTCGATGCCCTCGTGTCAGGGGCTGAGGGT
>CAKZKQ010000313.1 GCA_937123825.1 uncultured Pseudomonadota bacterium | reverse complement strand
TGGGAGGGAGACAGGGGGGGCGGCGGTGGGGCGGGACGCGGCGCTGCTGCGCGGCGGGCATGAGGGGTGGACGCCGGGGGACAGGCGCGCTCTGGTGATGGGGCTTTTGCCGGCAGTGGGCAGCGCGTTTGGACCCGTCAGGGGGATCCCGGGGGAGCTTTTGGCGATGGCGGCCAAAGAGTGCGTGACGTTGTTTGGTGCGCAGGCCCATGGGCTTGGGGCCAGGCCCGACAGCGTCGCTGCCAGGCACGCGTGCCTGTGGGACGCCATGCACTGTGTGCCGTTGCGTTTGGAAGAGGTCAGCGCGCTCTTGGCGCTCTATGCGATCAATGAGGGTCGGCCGCCGGCGTTGCAGAGCGGCGAGTCGAGCCACAGCGTGGTGTGCGGGGCTTGGTTGGGGGCGCTTGAAGGTCTTTATGCGGTGTCAGGGGGAACGTGTCAGCGCCGTGTTTTGTTGGGCAGCGGGGGTTGGTGTCAGGCGTTGACGCAGCGCTTGTGGTGTCTGGAGGCAGCGTGATGCACTGACCTGCCTTCTCTCACCCCTGCCATCCGCGAGCCCTTTGTCTGCACTTTGGTATGCGTGAGGTTCAATTGAATCTCAGCATGGAAAGAGCATCGATTTTCAACGCGGATCGGGTTTAAGTTTACCGCTTTTTTTTCCGAAATATGTTTATGAACGCCCATCTGTTCTATAAATCGTTCCAGGGCGTCGTGCCTGGACTTCCATGAGGTCACAGGCGGCCGGAAACGCGCACCAGAGCCCATTTGCGTTGTGCTTGTATGGCAACTTTAATGGGACTTGGTGGCTCACTTGTGACCGGTCAAAATCAGCAGCAAAACGTCGACATGCAGTCTACGGATGACCTCCAAATTTGATCACATTCTGCAACTTGCGCGCAGCGCCGCAGCCAACCGACACGATGTCTTGATGGCCCAGTGGGAGCAGACGCTGTGCCAGCGCCCGCAGCGCAGCGATGGGCAGGCATGGTTGGCGTTCTTGGAAGCCTTCAACGCCGTCGCCACCCGCACCGATGCTCCCCAGGACCTCTACAGTCTCCACGACGTGACGACATTCCCTCTCTTTGAGGCGCCCGTTTATTTGCATCGCCTGGCATTCGCCAGGTTCATGGTCGGCGCCCATCACCGCGACGCCGCGCTCTTGCGCACCGCTTTGGAGTTGGCCTCAAAGGCCTACCAGGGGGTTGAGGACAACGCGGTGCGGCTGTGGAGCCTTCAATTGGCGGCCAGGATCCACGTTGAGCTTCATGCCTTTGGGCAGGGGTCCAATGCGGAGCTGCTTCAAATGGCCCAGCGCCTTGGCAGCGCCGCCGAATCCAGCCCCGATGAGGTTTGGAAGGGGGAACTCTTGGTCGTTTTGGGAAAAATAAAGGCAATACTGTAAAATTTGTCAGTATTTTTGTGTCTGGCGCATTGCGAATCCCGACTTACCTTCTGTGATAACAGGAACCCCGAGGACGCTTAGGTTGAGTCCATCTGGTGCGCTTTGAGCCGAAGTCGATGTTGTGACTTGGGCCAGAGAATGCGGCGTTGAGGCATGCACCTGCTTTGACGTTGACAGGTGGCGTGCGTCTGCTTGGAGGGCCAGTTTTCAGGCGTGGTGACGGATTGTGAACCTTATGAGCGCGAGCTGAGCGGAGGCATCTGCTTGAATCCAAGAGCATCGACAGACGCGGCGTCGAGGGGGGCGTGCGCAGATGTTTCAGGCTTTGCCTGGCGAGTCCGGGTGTTGTGGGTGCTTTTGTTGCGACGTGAAGGTGTGTGCCTTGCCTGAATTCTGATCCCTTTGTTGTGGGAGAACCTGCGGTATGAACGCGGCCACGTTGATGTGGGTCGGCGTTCTTGGCGTGGAGGAAACAGGTATGTCGACGCACAGAGTTGTTGTGGGCGTGGATGAACGCAACCCCGATCCCCGAACCCCTTTTGGCCTGAGCGCGGTGCGGGGGCCGCTTAAAGGTCAGGCATTGGATCAATGGCGCGCGCTTCTGGAGCGGGCCGCCGCGCGGCGGGCGTTGGTTGATGGCGATGATGCCCAGCGCGGGCCACTTGGCCGTTGGCTCTTGAACCACCTGGATGTGTCGTTGATGGAGGTGACGTGTTTGATGGCGGTGGCGGCCAGCAGCGCGTTGCTCATCGGTGGTCCCGACCGTCAGACCTACTCGGCCCAAAGTGTGCACCCCCGTCAAAAGAGCCTTGATGATGAGTTGGCGCAGATTTTCCTTTCGGCGCTGGCCGAGCTTCTTGCGCGCGAGGATCGCAAAGAGGTGCCGTCTCAGCGTCGTCAGCCGCTGATGGGTCCCCGCAGTTGGTTGGCGGAGTTGTGCCATTATGCCCGCGTGGTTTTGCCTGCGCGCGCCAAGGGGCGCCGTTCGGGGCCGACGGGCGGCGGTGCGGTGCCAGAGCAGGCGGTTTTTGACGAGCCGCAGGTGGTTTTTGAGTCCGAGGCGCGCGTGACGGGTCTGCGCAAAGCGCTTGGAGAGCGCTGTGATGAGGTTCTTGATTCGATGCGTTGTGACAGCGTGGATGATGGGCTGGATTTGGAGGGGGTGACCGAGGCCTTTTACGGCGAGGGTGTTCAGTGGGAGCGGGTGCGTGAGTTGTTGGGGGTGGTGCGCGCGCGTGCTTTTGGTGGGCGCAGGCCTGTGCGGCAGTTTGTGGCGCTGTGGAATTACATGCGCTGGCCGTGGGTGCGCTACACGTGCTTTGTGGAGCGTTTCAATCAGCGCAACCCCGGTGTGCGGGAGTTGAACCACGCAGGGTTTCGGTCGTTGCTGCGGTTTGGGCGTCGGGATTTGCGGGTTGAGCTGCAGCAGCGGCCCGATTTGTTGCGGCTCTTTGACCTCTTTAATCGACAGATCGCTTTGAGCGAGGGTGTAGACCGCCACCAGCGTCAGATTCAGGTGGCCAACCAGGCCAGCGTGCGGCGCCAGCGCCTGATCGCCTTGTGGTTGGCGCCGGGCGTGACGCGGCAGCTGCGGGGTTTGGAGTTGGTCAGATAAGCGCGCCTTCAGGCCTTGGCGGGGGGTTGTGGGGTGGTGTCCTTGGGTGCGGGGGCCAGCGCCAGCGCGGCCAGGAGCGCCAGGAAGGCGATGGCCAGGATGTTGAGCGCCGTGCTGAGGACCTTTTTGACAGTGCTGTCTGCGGTGTCCTGGGGCGGCTCGGGTGCGCGGCGGCTCCAAGCCGAGGGCAGGGCAGAGTCGGGCGCCGTGGGGACGCCTGTGGCTTTGGCCAACGCCTGGATTTCGGCGTCGGTCAGCGGGGTGCCGGTGGTCAACAGCGCCGAGGCGGGACCACCGCTGGGCGTGGCTTCGGGCAGGTAGGCGGGGGCGGCCAGGACGACCTGTGAGCCGAGCGTTTCGATGGCCTGGGGTTGGTTGGTGTAGGTGTTGGCCGGGATGCGCCGGGGGCGCAGGAAGGGATGGGCGATGGCGCGCTGCGGGGTCATCCAGCCTTCGAGCGCTCCAAGCTCCAGCGCGCCGTCCGCCATGGCTTTGGTCAACGCGGGGTCCGAGGCGGGCAGCGCGATCAGCGCGGTGTCGATGCTTGATGACTTCAGGGCGTCGAGCAGCGCCGGGGTGGTCTTGGCCTTGAGGGTGGGGGCGTTGTCGCCAAGGAGCGGGCGCAACACGCGCGGGGCTTGTCCATTGGCGTCGAGGGTGCCGATTTTGCCTTCCAGTGGGTTTGCGGGCCGCGCTCCTGCGCGGTGCAGGACGTGGATCAGGCTGCTGCCGACGACGGCGGCGGCCTGGGCCTTGTTTTGGCGGCCCTGGTCGGTGAAGAAGTGTTCGGCCCCGACCAGCGCCAGGCGCGCTTTGCCCTGGATGACGGTGTCGAGGGGGTTGGGCTGGGTTTGGAAGGCAACGGGGCGCCCGGGAAAGGCGCGGCGCACGGCGCGCAGCGCCTTGGGGCCCAGGGGGCCGTTGGTTTGGATGGCATCGGCGGCGATGGTCAACTCGGAGCGCGTCGTGGTGGGGGCGCTGTCCTGGTCGATCAGCCCAGAGGTGCCCAGGAAGCCCGCGGCGACGTCTTTGGGAGCGGCGCCCTGGGCCTCGGCCTGGTGGTTGAGTTGCCGCATGGTGGCCGCGTCCAGGCGCCCTTCGAGGGCTTGGAGGGTTTGGGCCAACTCAGGGTGTTTTTGTGCGGCCTTGGCGTGCATGACGAAGGCGGCCTGGTAGGGTGGGAAGAAGCCAAGGCTGTCTTTGAGGGCCACCAGATCGAGGTCCGAAATGGCGCCGTCGGTGCCATAGACGACGATGGCATCGGCTCGCCCGTCGAGCAGCGCGTCGATGCGCTCTTCGATGGTGTCGAGCGCGATCGGTTGCCCGCGCAGGCGCAGGCCGTGGCGCTCGACCAGGGGGCCGAGGCCGTCGCTTGGGCGTTTGAGGTAGGTTGAGGGGCACGCGACGCGGACGCCTTCGGGGAGCTTTTCCAGGTCCTCGATGGTCTTCAGCCCCAGGGACGCGGCGCGCTGCGGGGTGACCAGCAGCAGGTAGCCGTTGTCAAAGCCCAGCGCCCCCATCCAGTTCAGTTCCAGCGGTTGGTAGAGCTTGCGGACGTGCTCCAGGCTGGCGTCCTGGGGGTTGACCGGTTGGCCCAGGTAGAGCAGGCCGGTGCCGGTGTACTCGGTCATCAGGTCGATGCGGCCGGTGCGCAGCATGTGCTGGCACTGGTAGGTGTCCTGGCAGGGGACGATCTGGGCTTTGCCCATGCCCTTGTTTTGGGTCAGCGCCGAGGCCATCTGGGCGATGATCTCTTGTTCGGTGAAGTCTTTGACGCCGATGCGCACCGGTTGGCGCTCTTGTTGGCAAGCCGCAGCGAGCAGGGCCAGGACCATCATCAACGCCAGGAGCATGGGCAGCGTGCGGTGTGTCATGGTTGGACCTCCTCGTGGGGCTTGGGTTGGGCCCGGCGCCGATCGGCGCGCAGAGTACGGATCAGCGCAGCGCCTTGCAGCATCAAGATCAGGGTGAAGGGGACGGCGCCGCTGATGGCAGCGGCTCTGACCACATCGATGTTGCCCGAGACCATCAGCGCGGTGCCAAGGACAGCCAACGTCACCCCCCATCCGAGCTTGCGGCTGGTGGGAGGATCCATGGAGCCTTTTGAGGTCAGCATCCCCAGGACAAATGTGGCGCTGTCGACGCTGGTGATCAGGAAGACAAAGACCAGCGTCAGTGAGAGGCCCGAGAGGATCGCCGAGCCGGGCAGGCTCTCAAAGAGCGCAAAGAGGGCCAGAGTGACGTCTTCGTTGACCAGCGCGGCGAGGTTGGCGTCACCGTAAAGTTCCTGGTGGATGCCGGTGCCGCCGAAGATGGCAAACCAGATGATGGTAAAGGATGTGGGGGCCAGCAGCACGCCCAGGACAAACTCACGGATGGTGCGCCCGCGGCTGATTCTGGCAATGAAAATGCCCACAAAAGGGGCCCAGGCGATCCACCATATGAAGTACATCAAAGTCCAGCCCTTGAACCATCCGCCAAGCTCCGAAAACGGATACATCCTCAACGAGAGGTTGGGCAGCGCCGTGAGGTAGTCGCCCAATGAATTGAACGTGGTGGACAAGAGGAACTCGGTGGGGCCAAAGAGCAAGACAAAGAGCATCAGCGCGATCGCCAGCGCCATGTTGAGGTTGCTGAGGATCTGGATGCCTTTATCGAGGCTTGTGGCGGCCGAGAGCATGTAGCAGACAAAGAGCAGCGCCATCAGGAGACCCGAGACCCAAATGGACTGGGCAGGGATGCCAAGGACCAGGTGGAGGCCAGTGTGGATTTGGAAGATGCCCATGGCCATGGACCCTGCGACGCCAAACGCCACCGAAATGACCGCCAGGAGGTCTGCCAGGCGAGCGATGGGCTCGACCCATCTCCCCTTGAAGCTGGCTCTGATGGGAGCCCCGGCCAGGTAGGGCTCGTTTTTGCGAAAGTGGAAGTAGGCCAACACCAGCGCACCAGTGCAGTACACAGCCCAGGCGTGCAGTCCCCAGTGCAGGTTGGTGATGACCAGCGACTGTCGCGCTGTCTCTGCACTCGGCGGTGCGCCTGTGGGAGGGGTGTTGAAGTGGATGACGGGCTCCGCCACGCTCCAAAAGATCAGCCCAACACCCATGCCAGCGGCGAAAAGCATTGAGAGCCATGAGAGGGTTGAGAATTCGGGCTTGTCCTGAGGTTTCCCCAACTTCAGGTGTCCATAGGGTCCAAACGCCATCCACAGCGACAAGACCAACATGCCCGACACCGACAGCACAAAGAACCAGCCCAGGGCGTCGAAGGTGGTGTTGGTGAAGGTCGACATGGCGGTGGCGAAAGTTTCGGGCCAGCCGATGCCGATGGTGGCGATGATGATGCAGAAGATCAGTGAGACAGAAAAGAGGTTGATGGTGGGGTTTCGGTTGGACGTGCTCTCTGGAACTGACTGGCCCTTGGCCATAAAAACCCTCCTCATGGTTGGGTTGTGGTGTGCCTGAGCGCGCAAAGGGAGCGGTGTGTGGACCAGAGTCTAAAGCGTGCACAAGGTGCGTCGAGACAGGTTGGTCTCACGTGCTCTACATCGTATTTGGCTTTGTTGTGGTTGCGATGATGACCCGCTCCACAACGGCCTGAAGTTTTCAGGCCGACGCCAAAGGCGCGCTGTGCAGGTATGTTGTCCACACTATAACATAAATATCTTGTGCTTGTTGATGCCGTCAGAGTCGGTGTCGCCGCTCTATGTGGGTCGGCGTCGAGGTTTTGCGCGGGCGGCAAACCTCCCTTGTGTTTTGTTGCATCTTTATCAGCGGTGGATCGCAATCAGGGCCGTGCTCAATGTCTCAATGCACGGCGCAGCACTCTGTCTGTTCAAATGGTCATCCAAGGCCCTCTCCAAGGTGCCATCTTGCCGCCCATCGGCGCGCTGTGCATGATGGTCCCAGGCAGCGACGACCCCACGCTTAAACGCCATGAATCACAAGCGACCCCCACAAAAGCCCTTTCCCAACGACGCCCCTGTCCCGTCCGACGTCTCCATCGGCGACCGCATGGGTCTGGCCTTTGGGCAACTTGGCGGCGCGGCGGCCTCCATCGGGCTCCAACTGCTGGTGATGGGCTCCATCGGCCCGATCGCCACCGTCATCGGCGTCTGTCTCGGCGGCGCGCTCTTCTTTGCCCGTCAAGGCCATGTTCGCCCCGGCTGGCTCACGCGTCCTCGCCTTTTCAAGCTCGCCGCTGGTTCTCTGGTTCAGCTTGGACTCCTTGGCGGCGCCCTCTACCTGGAGCTGATTTTTCATAGCCCCCAGTCCATGGGGAACCTCATCGAGCACCCCTACAAGGCCTCCGCCGTCTTTGCCCTCTTGTGCGCCGTCGTCGGCGGCATCTCCACCGTCATTGTGGGCGATCTTTTTGCCTGGCGGCGCGGCGGCTACACCGGGGAAGACATCTCTTGAGGCGGCGTTTCAGGGCGAGTTTGATGCACGGTGTTTTCCGCCTTGAAAATCCTGGGGCAACTCCCCACTGCGTCATACCTGTGGTATGATGTGCGCTGTTTGAGCAGTGCATGCAGTGGGTTTGTGTACGCAAAACGGGTCTTGAACCATGAGACTGTCAGGCCGTGGAGATGGCTTTTGGGTCTGATCCTGACCTTTCGGATGGGTGCCGATGTCTTGTTGCGCCCTCCAGATGCGTTTGAGTGAACGTGCAGGCCTCACAAATCCCCTCGACAAGCCAAAAGAGCGCCGCTCAAGCGCGACAATGTGGGTGCGAAGTGTTGGAGAGCACACTGTTGTGAGCGCCTCAAGCAGCGTGGTGTTGCATAAACTGTTAAGAACGGTGCCTGGAAAAATGTGAGATCAACGGCGAGCCTCGAAAACGAGGGCAGAGTCGGTCTGTGCGCAGGTGGGTTTTAGAGGCTTGTCTGGGTGTGGGGCCATCTTTGTCTTTGTGATGCGGCGCGCCTGGGTTGACGGCGTTTGAACGGGCATTGCCTTAAGTCGGGGAGAGTCGCGGATGATTTCTGGTCTACAATACCTTTCCATGTCTGACATCAGCGTCAAGCACGATGCGGACTCAGCACCCAAAGGCCACCGGACCCCGCTGGGGCCCATTTTCATCATCGCCAATGGTATGGGCGGCGAAGGCGAAGAGACCGTCGGTCAAAAGACCATCAGCTTGATCAAAAAGGGGCTGCGGGCCAGCGACGAGGAATCTCCTGTGCGGGCGCTCACGGCGGTCTTTGAGCAGACCCACGAGAGCATCTGGAAGCCCTTCCAGAAGACCGCCAACCTCAGCGAGCGCAGCAACGGCCTCATCGGCGCGCTCTTTGTCGACGACACCGTTCACATCGCCCATCTGGGCGACAGCCGCGCCTATCTCCTTCGTGCAGGGCAGCTTCACACGCTCTCGCCCGACAGCGAGCTGACCGTCGATGGCTCCACCGCCGACAGCGGCGGCCCAAGGGTTTACTCGCTGCGCATGTCTTTGGGAGACACCTTCCTGCTTTGCTCCGATGGCCTGGCTTGCCCTGAGAATTTGGATGAGCTTGGCCCGTTGATGGGCACCAACAAGCTGGAAAAGGCCTCCGATGCCTTTGTCTCCAAGGCCAAAGAGCGCGGTGGCCTCTCTGACACGGCCATCACCTTTGTCCGCGTCGACAACCTGCCAGTGATGTACCTGGCCGAGGTCGGCGATCTGCTTGGTACCGGTGGCGGCGGAGGCGGTGACTTTGGAGACGTCAACTTTGGGATGATCCGGGGCGGTTACGACAGCGAAACCGGCGCCTGGGTGGATGTCGACAAGAGTGAGTCAGGGCAAGACCGCCTCTTTGCCATGGTGGAAAACACCTGGCAGGACATCTCCATCGACCTGGAACAGAACAAACGCCTCTACGCCGAAACGTTGGCGGCCTACCAGCTTGATGGCCCCCAAAATGAGTTGGCCGATGAGGTCAAAGAGGTTCAGGACCTCTTTGATGGCCAGTCACCCGAGGATGGACAGGCCAAAGACGCGTCAAGCGACAAAGAGGGCGACAGCGACGCAAAAGCGGATGACGCCCAGAGTGAAGATGCCCAGGACGCCCAAGAGGACAACGCTGACGAGGCGACCGCTGAGGATGACGGCGGCGCAGAGGAGTCTGAAGGGGACGACGACGCCCAAAGTGATGGCGCTGAAGAAGATGCCTCGGCCGATGCCGAAGAAGGCGGCGCCGGAGAGGCTGGCGAGGCCGCGCCGGAGGCTCAGGCCGACGGTGCTGAAGCCGAGGAAGGCGCCGATGAGGCCGAGTCGGGCGGTGCCCAAGAGGCTGATGGCGGCGATGCTGATGATGCCGAGCAAGGCGACGGTGAGGCTGCCGACGCTGCCGAAGAGGCCGACGGCGGCGATGCCGAGGATGCTGGTGGGGAAGAAGAAGGCGGCGATGCCGAGCAAGACGACGCCCCCGATGCTGCGCAGGAGGTAGACGCCGAGGAGGGAACCGACGAAGGCGACGAGTCCGAGCAGGCCAACGAAGATGAGGGCGCTGCCGAAGAGGTTGCCGACGCTGATGCCCAAGATGGCGAGCCGGAAGAGGCTGCCGACGCTGAAGAAGGCGATGGGGCGGAGGCGGCCGACGAAGGCGAGTCCGGTGGCGGTGACTCTGAAGAGGTTGGGAGCGCCGATGACGGGGCCGAAGGCGGTGAGTCGGAGGCTGAAGATGGTGAGCCGGAGGACGACGCCGCTGGCGAGTCTGAGGATGCGCAAGAGGCCGGTGGTGATGACGCCGAGGCCGAAGAGGGTGCGGAGGAGGACGCTGGGAGCGCCCAAGAGTCGGCTCCTGAGGCCAAAGATGCGCAGGAGGCCGAGTCGAAGGAGGATGCTTCCGAGGAGGAGGCTGCGCCGAGCGCTGAAGTCAAAGAGGACAAGGCGTCTGTGGTGGCCAAGGCCGAGCCGAAGCCTGCGCCCAGGTCTCCCGACAAGCCCAAGGCCGCCGCGCCCGCTGCGACACCGCGCCCGGCCCGTGAGCCCGATCCTGTCGCCAGCAACGATGAGGGCAATCTGGTGCCCATTGTCGCGGCGGCCGTTGTGGCCGGTGTGATTGGTCTGGCGGTGGGTTATGGCCTTTGGGGTTCGGCCAAGGCCAGCGCCGAAGAGCAGCTTGAAGCGGTCAAGGCCAAAGGGGCTGCGCTGGAAAAAGAGATCAACGACCTCAAAAAGAGCGCCCAGGGGCTGCAAAAAGAGCTCAACGCCGCCAAGAGCGCCCAGCAGACCGCCCAGAAGGAGCGCGACGCCTTTAAAAAGCAGCTTGAAGAGAAGGCCAACGCGGGCCAAAGCGAGGCCAAGGCGCTTAAGACCCAGCTTGAAGAAACCCAGAAGAAGCTCAAGGATGCCGAAGAGCACATCCAGAACCTCAACTGGAAGCTGGGTCAGCAAAAATAGCGCTGGGTGTTGGCACTGTGCGACCATTTGGGTGCCGCTGGGCGGCACCTGACACGCATGCTGATCCTGCCGCCGCCCGGCGGCGATGGCCACCGCACCCCGTCTGACCACAAGCGCGGGGTGATGCACGATGTTCAGGGAGGAGAGACTGTGAGCCCGAAAGGACGCCAGAGCGCGCTCTTTGATAAGCGCTATCAAATCGCCGACAAGCTCGGCCAGGGTCCCTATTCGGTGCTCTTCAAGGCCCTCCACGTCGAGATGAATCGGCAGGTCGTGCTCAAATTTTTGACCGCCGCCGCCCACGACCGCAACCCACGCGAGCGCTTTCGCCGAGAGGCCCGTTTTTTGAGCCTCTTAAGCCACCCCAACACGATGGCCATCTACGACTTTCGTTGGGAAAACGTCGCTCGTCCCTTCATCGTCACCGAGTACATTGAGGGTCAGACGCTGACCGCGCTCATCGAGCAGGGTCCTTTGAGTCCTGGCCGCGTGGTGCGCCTGACGCGCCAGCTCCTGGCGGGTTTGGAAGAGGTGCATGCCCGGGGTCTGGTGCATCGGGACTTAAAGCCTGACAACATCATGATCACCAAGGATCCCAACGGCGACGATCTGATCAAGATCCTGGATTTTGGCATCGCCAGCTTCATCGACGGTCCGCCGCCAGGCCAGCCCTGGCAGACCATCACCACCCCCGGTCAAATCGTGGGCACGCCCCGCTATATGGCCCCCGAGCAGCTTGTGGGCGAGCCCGCATCTACCGCCAGCGACCTCTTCTCCATTGGCCTGATTTTCTTTGAAATGCTCACCGGGCGCCGCGCTTTTGCCGGAGAGTCGCCCGACGCCATCATGGCCCAGCAGTTTGACCCTGCCCCGGTGCTGAACCACGACGAGCGCGACATTCACCCGATGCTCATCGAGATCGCGCGGTTGGCCACCTGCAAAGACCCCGAGGGTCGGATGACCGACTGCGAAGAGTTTCTGATGTACCTCCAGGGCGTCGATCCCGACCAGCTTGATGGTTGAGGTCCCTTCAGGGGCCTTTGGTGATGGCATCGTGGGCTTGCCGGGCGCGTTTGGCGTACTCGGTCTGGAGTTGGGTTTCTTCGGCCTTCTCGGCGGCCACGGCGATGAACTCGTGCCCTTTGTTTTCGATGTTCACAGCGAAATTCTCTATGGCTTGGCGGTAGGTGTTGGCGTCCATGCCTGGGGGGACGGGTGTGTCGCGCATCTCGTCGGCCATCTCTGTGTAGAGCATGCCTGCGCTGTAGAGCGCCGCGACCGACCATTGCACAGACCCGTGTGAGATGACCTTGATGTAGAGCGCTTCGGTGTCTTTGAGCAGCTTCATGCGCTTTTTGAGGGCTTTGGTCAGGTCGTCGGGGTTGGTGATGTTGAGTTTGACGGCGCGGGTCTTGTCGTGTTCGAGCTGGCCCATGATGAAGAAGGCTTCGGCGGCGACATCTGGTTGGATGTCGTCGGGGCGAGCGCCGACGAGTTTGAGCGCCCGCTGGGCGGCTTGCTGGGCTTGTTGGGCGGAGCCTGTTTGGAGTCGGTGCAGGCGCGCCAGCGCGACCCAGGCGGTGGCGAGCATGTTGGTGTCGGCGCGGCGGTGGGTTTTGATGAAGCGCTGGTGTGATTTGATGGCTTTGACGGGTTTGCCTGCCTTTTCCCACCACAGCCCTTGCCAGAGCGCGGCGGTGGCGGTGTGTTCATGGCGAGGATAGCGTCGGGTGAAGCCTTCGGCGTGCTGTGCGGCCAACTCGAAGCGCTTTGCTTGTGCGTGCATCGCCATCAACTCCAGGCTCAGGTCGACGCTGTAATCGCTTTTGGGGTAGCGCTGGATGGCGGTTTGCATCAGCTTGATGGCTTTGTCGGGCTGGCCTTCTTTTTTGAGGATGACGATGGAGTAGCGCAGGGCCTCTTCGGCGTGCATTGAGTCGGGGTGTTGGGTGTAGAGGGTTCGGTAGGCGGCCAGCGCTTTGTTGGGCTGGTTGCTTTTGGAAAACGCCACGGCGGCGTTGTTGAGCGCTTTGTCTGTCATGGCGGTGGCGGGGTGCTTGGTGGCCAGATCTTCAAAGCACGACGCGGCGTTTTTGAAGTCGCTTTGGCTGTAGAACGCTTCGCACCGGGACCAGTGGATGTGCACGATGGCGTCCTGGCAGGTCTTAACGATGTCCTGGTTTTGGGACAGGACGGGGTCATCAAGGTACTTTTGAGCCACTTTCTCGGCGTTGGTGGCGTTTTGTGACTTGAGCACGCATTCAAGGTGAAGCCGGACCGCGTCGTTTGCCTGTGGGTTGGTGGGGTTCTGTGCGACAAAGGCGGCAAAGCACCCTTCGGCCTGCTTGAAGTCGAGGTCAGTGTAGAGCTTGGTGCACGCTTCGTAGGTGTGGTGGGTCTGCGCTGCGGGGTCTGGGTTTTGGGCGTGGATGGGTGCGGCGGTGAGCACGACGATCCCGATGGCGACGCACGCGAGCAATTTTTCCATGACGGGTACCCCTGCAAGTTGGATGATGTCTGTGTTCACAGACGATCATCCCGGTGTGATTTGACGTGGGTTGTTGCAAAAGGATATCCGAAACGCCGCTGTGGGACAGTCCCCTCTTTTTGGACAGCCGCCGGGAGGTTTGTGAGCATGAGCGATTCTTCTTTGCCCCTGATGTACGGCGCAGTGGCGCCGTGGTTCCACCTGATCTCTCCCCCCGAGGAGTACGACGAAGAGGCGTCACTGATTTTGGGGCTTTTGGGTGAGGTCCGGGGTCAGGCGCCCAAGACGATGTTGGAGTTGGGTTCGGGAGGGGGCAACACGGCCTCGCACCTCAAGGAGAGCCTGGAGACGTTGGTGTTGACGGATCTGGCCCAGCCCATGCTCGATTTGAGCGTCACTTTGAACCCCGGTTTGGAGCACATCCAGGGTGACATGCGTCAGTTGCGCCTGGGTCGGACCTTTGAGTCTGTGTTGGTGCACGACGCCATCATGTACATGCTGACCCCCGAGGATTTGCTGGCGGCCATCAAGACGGCCTGGGAGCATCTGGAGCCGGGCGGCGCGGCCATCTTTTTGCCCGACTGCGTCGAGGAGACCTTTGACGCCGACACGCTTCAGGGCGGCCATGACGGTGAGGGTCGCAGCGCCCGCTACATGGAGTGGACCCTTGAGCCCGAGCCGGGCGCCACCTGCTACGACGTCCATTACACCTACATGCTCCTTGAAGAGGGTCAGCCGATGCAGGTGGTTCACGATCACCACGTGGTCGGGCTCTTTTCCAGGGACACGTGGTTTGAGCTTTTGAAAGAGGTGGGTTTTGAGGCGGCGTGCTTTGGGGACAAGTGGGGCCGCCAGAACTTTGTGGGGCTCAAGCCCCGGTCCTGAAAGAATTTTAGATCGCTGCGGTGGTGGGTGACGTTTGAGTGACCACCAGGAAAGCGGCGGCGTGTTTGTGGGCCCTGACGGGGTGCGTTTGTCCGGTCTTCTTTCTGGTGACGCATTTCGGGTCGGCGTTTTTGCGACCCACCTGACAGGGATCCAACGCAATGTTCAGGACGTTCTCTCTTGGTTTGGTGTTGTGCGGCCTCTTGTTGGCGCTGTGTGGTGCAGCGTGTCATCCCAACGCCGGGGCCGAGGTCATCGATCCGCCCTCTCCCAACCCTCTCGACGTGCCCGTCTCCAGTCCCCAGCAGTTGGGCGGTCATCAAGGACGCCTGGAGCGCGCCCCGTTGCATCCCGAGGGGCAGCCAGCGGCCAACCCGATGCGGTTGCACGTCACCGCCGATGGATACCGGCTTTTGGGCTGGATCAGCGGCGAGGCCCCTTTGGACAAGGGCTCGGTGCAAATCCACCTGGACGGCAAATTGGCAGCGGACGCGCCGATCAGCGCCAATCGGACCTTTGAATGGGTCTACAAGGTCGATGAGCCGACGGGCGCCGAGGTGGTTTATGGCGACTTGGCCTACCGCGTGAGTCTGGCGCCGCCTGCGGTCACTGACGCCGCGGCCTATATTTTTGTGGATCGAACCCTCTATCGCCCCGAGCAGCCGCTGCACTTTGTGGCCTGGGTGCGAAAACCCAACCCCACCGGCGGGTTTGAGCCCGTGGCCAACCAGGACGTTGAGGTCCTGCTCAAGTCCGACAGCGCTCAGTTGACCGCCGCGCGCATGAAGCTGCGCACCGATGCCCAGGGTCGCGTCAGCGGCTCTTACGAGTTCTCCAGTGGTGACGCGCTCGACACCTACTCGCTGTCCATCAAGGACATGGCGGGCCAGGCGTCGGTGAAGCTGGGCGAGTTTCGCAAGTCCAAGGTCAAGGTCAAAATCGAGGCTGAGCGCAAGGACAGCACGCTGCATCTGGCCTTTCGCCCCCAGGACTTTATGGGGGAGCCGGTGGCCGGCAGCCAGATGAAGTTTACGGCCCAGGTCGTGCGCGATGACAAGCTTGGCCACAGCGGCGGTGATGGGCTCAAGCCCAGCGAGTTTGCCTACCACGGGTTCAACGCCGGGAGTTGGCCGGCGGTGGAGTTGTTGCCCGAAGATGAGCGGCTGATGGTGATGGCCGGTGCCAGTCGCGTTGGCGTTAGCGCCGTGTCTCGTCGTGTGCTCTCGATGGTGGAGTCTGAGGTGGTGCTCAAAGACGGCGAGGCGCGCTATGAGCTGCCGTTGGAGACGCGGTGGATCGATGTGGGGGCCAGCGTTCAGGTCTCTGCGGTCATGATCGATGAAAACGGGCGAGAGCAGCGCGCGTCCCGGACGGTGTCTTTGAAGGAGAATGCCAACACGCACCGGCTCTCGTTGGAGGCGTCCCATATTCGGGTTCGGCCCGGTGAGCCGGTCAAGGTCGACGCCAAGCTCTTTGATGAGCATGGCCGTCCGTTGGAGGCGACTTACTCGGCGGCGCTGGTGCGGCTCAAAGAGGGCTCTTCGGGTCAGGTCTACGGTGGTTACCAGGTGTATGGTGGTTTGGGGGGCTATCAGGCAAACACCGGCCTCTACTTGAACAACACGCGCAGTTGGGCGGCGCCGCGTTGGTTCACGCCGGTGACCCAGACCATCGACCGAGACATGATCGGGCTGCATTCGCTGGTGGGTGGTCGGGGCGATTTTACCCTGGCCAGCCCTGGCGCGTACAAGGTCGTGGTGTCGGCCCAGCACGGCGCAGAGTCGGTGCAGGAGGAGGTCGGCTTTGTGGTGCAGGCCGAGGAGGCGATCCCGGGGTTTGAGTTGGCGTTGGAGCGCGACGAGCTTAAGGCGGGTCAGCCGCTGCGCGGCGTGGTCCACAGCCGCTTTGTGGGTGCGCGGGCGCTCTTGTCGGTGCGCGACGGCTCGGGGTTGAAGGTCTGGAGGCCGCTGGTGATCGGCAGCACCCAGCAGCCCTTTGAGGTCGCTTTGCCCAAAGGTTTGTCGCGCGGCGCGGTCGTCAGCGTGGTGTATCCCGACGCCAACGGCAAGACGCACCTCGCGGATCGTTTCTTCCGCGTCAGCCCCAAAGCGCAGGTCCTGGAGATCGGCGTGGAGCACAAGTCGGTCTATGAGCCGGGCCAGGAGGTGACGCTGGACATTGACGTGGTTGGCGGCGCCGATGTGGATCTGGCGGTGTCGGTCTACGACATGTCGCTGCTGGGTCTGGCGCCCGATCGCAGCGCCGACATCCGCAGTTTCTTTCTGGCCGATGAGCGCGTGCACGCCGAGCGCAATTTGAAGGCGTTGGAGCGGCGTCTGGGCGGTGTGACGATGGGCGAGCTTCGCGAGCGCCTCACAGAGCGCGCTGAGAAAGAGACCAATGAGGAGGTCAAAAACACGCTCACCAACCAGCTTGCGCAGTTCAGGGACAACCACAACATCCACCATTATCAGTTCAGGATGATGTTGGATGTCCTGGGGCTCTCTCTTGATGTTCAGGGCCATTACCCCTACGTGCGTCTTGAGGAGGGGTGGGAAGACAAGAGCTTCTTTGAGATGCTGCGCCTGTCGGCCAGAAACGTTGACATTGCGTTGCGGGGCGATCGGGTGGTGTTCGGCAACCGTTTTGCGCTTGGCTGGGGCGGTGAATCCCAGTTCCAGTTCAACGCTGGGTTTCGGGGCCGCGCGCGCGGCGACGCCCATTTCTCCAACAACGTCGCCGTCACCGGCAACGCCGTCTTCTCAGAGGTGTCAGCCCAGGCGATGCACTCGGCGCCGCCTGCCGGGGCCGTGGCGCCGATGGACACCGAAGGGGGGCAGATTCCGGTTCGCCGCGACTTTTCGGATCTGGCGCACTGGTCGGGCCTGACCCGCACCAACGCCGACGGCAAGGCCACGGTCACCTTCAAGCTCCCCGACTCGTTGACCAACTGGCGCGTGGTCGTCAAGGCCGTTTCGCCCGACACCCGCGTGGGTCAGGCCGCGACGCGCTTCAAGACCTTCCGGCCCGTGATGGTCTGGCCCATGATTCCCCGGATCTTCACGGTGGGTGATGAGGTGGAGCTTTTTGCCAAGGTCCACAACCAGTCCTCCCAGCCCCAGACGCTCACGGTGCACTTTGAGGCCGACCAGGGTCAGATCCTCTCCAAGCCGACCGTGGAGATCGACCTTGAGGCGGGCCAGAGCGCGCCGGTGTACTGGACCTACAGGCCCGCCAAAGAGGGGCAGGTGCAGCTCTTGATGTCCGTCAAAGGTCCGCTGGGCTCGGACGCCTCGCTCAAGCGGATCAACGTGGCCTATCCGGCCGCCAACGAGGTGATCTCTCACGCGGGGCTGGCCACCGGCGCCTTTGACGTGGAGGTGGACGAGGATGTGGACCTGGACACCGCCCAGATCGAGGTGGCGCTGACGCCGTCGCTGGTGGCGGACATGGTCGATACCCTCGATTACCTGGTGCAGTACCCCTACGGCTGCGTCGAGCAGACCATGAGCCGCTTTTTGCCCGCCATCCGCGTGGCCAAAATTCTGGAGTTGACCGGCACCAAACACAACGGCCTCCAGGCGCGCTTGCCCAAGGTCGTCAATGCTGGCATCAAGCGCCTGCTTCAGCTTCAGAAGCCCGATGGCGGTTGGGGTTGGTACGGCCAGGGCAACACTCACGAGATGATGACGCCCTACGCCCTCTACGGCCTCTTGCAAGCCGAGGCGGCGGGTTACCCTGTGAACAACAAGATGGCGCTGGACAAAGGGCTGGCGCGCCTGAACCAGTTCATTCGCGCCATGGGCCGCCAGCAGGCCGCCGACCGCATCTTCAACATGTACGTCTACAGCATGAGTCGCCCGTTGGAGAAAGGTTGGTGGGAGTTTATCGAGGTTGAGGCCAGCGCGGGCAGGTTGTCGGACTATGCGCTGGCGATGAGCCTGGAGATGGCCGCCAAAGCCAAGAAGCGCTCGTTGGCCAGGGCGCTGGCAGACCGCCTGCGCGCCCGCGCGGTCAAAAAGTCGGGCATGGTGCATTGGACCACGGCGGGCTTCTCCCGTTGGGGCGACGACCGCTTTGAGATCACCGCCGCGGCCCTCAAGGCGTTGGTGGCCTACAACCCCGACGATGAACTCATTGCCCCGGTGATCAAGTTCTTCATGACCACCAAGCGCGGCCGCAAGTGGAACTCGACCAAAGACACCGCCATGATCATCTACGCCATGTCCGATTATGTGGCGGCCAAGGGTGCCAAGGGCGGCAAGCGCCAGACCCTCTCCTTCACCATCGGCCAGAGCGCGCCGCAGCGCGTTGAGTTCAAGGATGGTCTGACCCAGCGGATCAAGCTGCCCGGTTCACTGCTCAAGCGCGGTCTGAATGAGTTGCGCTTTGAGGCCCCTGAAGGCAGCCGGGCGATGTTCCGCCTGGAGGTGTCCTACCGCCGCGAAGGGGTGTCGATGAAGGCGCATGAGCAGGGCCTTGAGGTGGAGCGTCGCGTCTTTTTGGTGGGGGAAAACGGTGAAAAGGGCGCCGAGTTGAAGTCTGGGGACACGATAGAGCGAGGCGCCCGGATTTACAGCGAGGTGACGGTGACCAACGTCTTGAAGCAGGCGATGCGTTATCTGGTCATTGAAGATCCGCGCCCGGCCTCGTGTGAGATTGTGCCCCGGGATGATGCCCGCTTTGTGAGGCTCTCCGACATCCATGGGTTCAACATGCGCGAGGATCGCACCCGGGGTGTTGACTCCCACTATGAGCAGACCAGTTACAAGGCCACCAGCGGTGTGGTGATGCGCGCCGAGCTGGCCGGACGCTTTACCGTGCCTCCGGCGAGCGCGTCGCTGCTCTACCAGACCCAGGTGCGCGGCCACAGCGGCACCTTTGAGCTTCACGTCAAGGACACCGAGGCCCAGTGAACGGTTTGGCGCCGCGGGTGGGTTTGGGTTGCCGCTCTGTTTAGAGGATCAACTCGATGTGGCTCAGGCGCGCCTTGAGGCGGTCGGCCTCAGCGGGGCTGAACTCGTTGTAGGAGGCGCGGATGCGCTTGAGGTTGGGCAGGGCGTCGAGTGCCTCGGGGAGCGTGGTCAACTGGCAGGCGCCGCATTCGAGTTCTTCCAAGGCCTCCAGCGCGGCGATTCGCCCCGAGATTTTGCCCAAACGGCCCGAAAGCGAGAGCTTTTTGAGCTTGGAGAGTCTCCAGACCGACAGCGGCACCTCTTCGAGTTGGTAGACGCTCAGGCGCAGCGTCTCCAGTTCGGTCATTCGGGCCAGCGCGTCGGGGATGACCAGCCGCTGGTTGCACTCCAGGGTCAGTGACTTGACCGAGCGGGCCTCAAAGAAGGCGTCTGGGATCTCCACTCTGTGAGCGTAGCCGTCCATGATGGAGCCATAGACGATGATTTCCAGCGCGGTGGCCTGCGCGATGGCTGGGTCCACGTGTTGGAGCGGTGTGCGAGTTTGCAGCACCAGCTTGCGCAGCGAGGTCATCTGTCCCAACGCCGCAGGCAGCGTGTCGATGGCCACGGAGCTGGCAAATTCCAGCGTTTCGAGGGCTGGCCATGCGGCGACGGCCTCGGGGAAGCGGGTCCATTGGAGGCCGTTGATTTTGATGTGTTTGAGCCCAGGCAAGCCACGGGGATCGTTGGGGATGGTGTCGACGCCGCTGTTGCGGGTCAGGTCCAGGTGTTCGAGGCTTTCGAGGCCAAAGAGCGCCGTGGGGAAGCCTTCGAGGCGGTTGTCGGAGAGGTTGACCCATTTGAGGGCGGGCAGTTCTCCGATGGCCTGGGGCAGGGTGGTCAGGCGGTTGTTGTAGGCCGTCAGGTGGGTCAGGTGCTGGAGTGTGGCGATGGAGTCGGGGATGGAGACGACATTTTTGCCGCCAAAGTGCAGTCCAGTGCCGTGTTCCTGGGGGTTGTCCAGCGCCTTTTGGTACTCGGGCAGGTCGGCGGCGCTGCGGCCCATGCGGAAGCGGCGCACGATCTGGCGCTGGGCGCCAAGGCCCATGGCGTCGTAAGCGGCGTCGAGCAGGTTGGCAGAGAGTTCGGCGTAATCGCTAAAAATCCACAGGTCGCGGCCGATTTTGAGCGCCGTGGCAGGGAAGCCCTCTTCCAAGGCGCGCAGGCCCTCTTCGTAGAGCCGCTGGGCGCTGTCGTCGTTGGGGCGATAGCCGTGCGCGGTCGAGAACGGGTCAAAGGCCAGCGGCCTGAAGAGGTGTTCGGGGGCGACCAGCCCCATGCCCTCGTAGGTCGGCGCCAGGACATCGCGCGGCACGCCGCCGTAGCGGTCAATGTAGGCTTCGCCGGTTTCTTTTCTCTCCGAGGTGGGAAAGCCCGACAGGGCCTGGCGCAGGGCTTCGATCCGGGTCAGCTGCTGGGTGCAGTGTGCCTGCTCTTCTTCGTCGTGGGGTGCGTAATGGGCGTTGTCCAGGTAGCCGCTGTGGGCTTGCTCCATCCGGTAACGCAGCGCCTCAAAGAGCCCGTCGCCGTCGCTGCCAAGCTCGTAGGCGTCGCTGTGGTAGTAGCTGACCACGGGGTACTCATCGGCGCTGTGGCCATCGACCCAGTAGCCCCAGTGCAGGCCGTCGGTGTGGCCGTAGAGGACGGTGAAGAACTCGGGTGGGTCGCAGTAATAGCGCGACTTCTCCACCGGGTCGAAGTTCTCCAGATCCAGTTCGGGGTTGAAGACCTCAAAGACGTCACCCAGCGACATGTCCAGCGCGTCGTAGAGTGACAGGCCCTTGGTCTTGGCGAGGTCTACAAAGCGCTTGAACTCAAAAAAGGAGTCGGGAAAATCGAAGCCGTACTTCTGGCGCAGGATCTGCCGGGGGTCGTTCACTGGGGATCTCCTAGAGGCGCGGGCGTTGGCTTTTTAGAGGTGGAGTCTCAGGTTTGCTGGGCCACTTTGTGTCTGAACCAGTTGAGGACTTCCTGGGTGCGGCGAGCGGGGTTCAAGACATCCTGGTCCACGCCGTAGGCAAAGGACAGGGCGGTGTGCGAGGGGTTTTGTTGCAGGGTTTCCATGGCGCTGGCGTAGCGCTCGACCTGGGCGGTGTCTTCAAAGAGTCCTTGTGTGATCAGCCGCTCGGCGCGCAGACGGGAGAGCCGCGCCATGTAGTCGGCGTCAAACTCGGGGTGGTACTGCACGGCCCAGAAGGAGCCTCCAGTGGGGGGCTCGATGGTCAGCGCCTGGATGGGGCTGAAGGCGTTGGTGGCCAGGACGGTGGCGCCATCGGGCAGGGCGGTGATGTGATCGCCGTGGCAGGTGAAGGCGTCAAAGACGGGGCCTTTGTCCCGGTAGAGGGGGTGGTTCTGGCCGTCGGCGGTGAGGCGGATCTTGCGTCCCACGCCAAATTCGCGCCCCAGGGGGTTGGCCTGGACCTGGCCGCCGTTGGCGACGGTGGCGATCTGGGCGGCGTAGCAGCTTCCAAAGGCGGGGATGTTGGCGGCCATGGTGGCGCGGACCAGGTCGATCTGTCGAGGGATGACGGGGTTGTCGTCGTAGACGCTAAGGCTAGAGCCGGTCCAGACGACCCCGTGGTAGCTGGTCAGGGCGTCGACGCCCTGGAGGGGGTCGGCGTTGGCGCACCAGGCGATGTCGACGTGCGCGCCAGGGGCAAGGTGCTGGAGGAGTTGGCGGTAGGCGTCGCCTCCGCGCAGTACCCCATGGTCGTCGAGCGCGGTGCGTGAGGGCAGGTCGTAGGCGTCGATGACCAGCAGGCGAAGGTGGTCATGGCGAGTCATGCTGGGCGATCTCCTTTGATGGTGATGCGTTGCATGCGTCGGTGTCCGGGCCAGTAGTCGTTGACGGGTCGGTGGAGGGTGGCGCGGTTGTCCCAGAAGGCGATGGAGTTGGGCTGCCAGACAAAGCGGCAGGTGAACTCGGGGGTGATCATGTGCTGGTAGAGGAAGCGCAGGATGGCGTCGCTCTCGGCTTCGGGGATGCCCACAAGGCCGGTGGTGAAGAGCGGGTTGACGAAGAGGATCTTCTTGCCGCTCTCGGGGTGGGTGCGCACCACGGGGTGGCGCCTGGGGGGGTTGTCGCGGACCATTTGTGCCAGGCGCTCGCGGCCGCCGGGCTCGGCCAGGCTGTGGCGGAAGCCGTACGAGAAGTCGTGCACGGCCTCCATGCCATCGATGTAGGCCTTCATGCGCTCAGAGAGGGCCTCGTAGGCCGCCGAGAGGCTGGACCACATGGTGTCGCCGCCGGTGGGAGGGATGATGACCCCATGGAGGATCGAGCCCAGCGGCGGACACTCCTGAAAGGTCATGTCGGTGTGCCAGGAGTCGATCTTGGGCGGGGTGGATTGGGTGCGGGGGTCGTTTTCGAGGATG
This sequence comes from uncultured Pseudomonadota bacterium, assembly GCA_937123825.1. Classification (GTDB taxonomy): domain Bacteria; phylum Myxococcota_A; class Bradymonadia; order Bradymonadales; genus CAKZKQ01. The sequence goes on along the minus strand of CAKZKQ010000313.1, from coordinate 42,345 downwards.
TTGACCTCTTCAAAGCCCTCGACGTGGGGGTAGGCCCGGTGTGGCACGGGGCTGCCAAAGGCCTGGGCGAGCGCGCGGTGGTGTTGGGGCTCGATGGGTTGGTCTCTGAAGAAGATGACCTCGTGGGTGAGCAGGGCCTGACGCAGGCCTTCGACGAGCGCTTCGGTCAGCGGTTGGGTCAGGTCCACACCGTGGACAACGGCGCCGATGTGTTTTGCCAGTGGTTCACATCTCATGGTGACAAGCCTGTCGCGCCAGAGGGCCTTTGGGGGAGCGCGCCGTCGCGCTCAAAAGGCCTCCTGGGGTTCATTGCCCGGCTCTGAGGTGCCAGGCGCGTGGTTGAACAAATGCGCGGATGCCCTCCAGCCCCAGCGTGCTGCCCACGCCCGAGTGGCCGCGCCCCGACCAGGGCAGCGCAGGGCTGACCCGGTCACAACAGTTCCAGTAGGCGCTGCCGACCGAGAGCCCCGAGAGGATGTCGGTGGCCACGTCCTGGCTGCGAGAGTAGACCCCAGCGGTCAGCCCATAGGCCGTGTCGGCCATCAGCGCGCGGGCTTGTGTGGGGCCGTCGACGCCCATGATGCCGATGATGGGTCCAAAGCTCTCGTCTTTCATCAGCGACATGCTGTGGTCGACCTGGGTGACCACGGTCGGTTGCCAAAATCCCTCGTGTTTGTCCCACAGGCCCCCGCCGCAGACGACCTTGGCGCCCTTGTCCTGGGCGTCTTTGAGTTGGTCCTGGAGGACCTGGAGTTGGGCCCGACGAGCGAGTGGCCCCATGTCGGTGGTGTCCAGGGCGGGATCGCCCAGGGTGAGCGCTTTGGCGGCTTTGGTGAAGTGTTCCACAAAGGGGCTGTGGATGTCCTGGTGGACGTAGATCCGCTCGACTGCGCAGCAGCTCTGGCCCGCGTTGTAAAAGGCGCCGTCGGCCACGGCGGAGGCCACAGCGGCCACGTCCACGTCGCTGTGCACGTAAATGGGGTCCTTGCCGCCAAGCTCCAACTGCAAGACCCCCAGGTGGGCGGCCACCTGGGTGGCGATCGCGACCCCTGTGGCGTGGGAGCCGGTGAAGAAGACCCCGTCTGGGCGCTGGGCCAGGAGCGTTTGGGCCTCGGCGCCGTCGCCCTGGATGCACACAAAGATGTCTTTGGGCACGCCGGCCTCGTGCAAAAGCCGGGCGATGGAGGCGCCGGTCAGCGCCGTGATCTCGGAGGGCTTGTAGAGGACCGCGTTGCCCGCCAGCAGGGCTGGAACAAAGACGTTGGCGCCCACAAAGTACGGGTAGTTCCAGGCAGAGATGTTGGCGATCACGCCCAACGGATCAAAGGTGACGCGCTCTGCGGTGGCGCCCCCGGCGACCTGCCTGGGCGCCAACTCATGGGCCACGTGGCCCGTAAAGAACGCCACCCGGCCGACCGTGGCGCGCACCTCGGAGAGCGCCTGACGGATGGGCTTGCCGCTCTGGGCGGTCAACTCGGCGGCCAGTCGCGGGGCCTGAGCCTCCAGCGCGGCGCCAAAGCGCTCCAGCGCCCCAATGCGCTCATCAAGGCTCCGAGCCGCCCAAAGCGGCTGGGCCCGGCGCGCGGCGGCCATCGCGTCGATGATCTGCGACGTGGATGAGCGCGCCACCTGCGCGTGCAGTTGGCCGCTCCAGGGATTGGTGATGTCGAGTGTGCTCATGTGAATGATGTTCTCCAGATGGCACTCAGTGACAAGGTTCAAGCGCAGAGGATAGCACAGCGCGTGCCCCGGCGCCTGCGAAAAATGCATCAAGTGCACAGCGCGATCTGCCGATCTGGCATCCGTCGGCGTCTGCGCGTGCTCATCAGGAGGGCACGAGCGCAGTCGGAAGCCGAGGGCGACCCACAGAGCACCCAGCGGCTTCTCCAAAGGAGAGCACCATGTCACAGACCAGTTCAACACTGCGCACCACTCGCCCCTTCTACAGCATCAGCACCAGCACGCGCCCAGGGCGTCACCGCAAAGACATCCAGCACGTGTCGCGGATTCCGCTCAGTGACATGTTCACCGAAGGTCAGGTGGACGTGGCCGTGGAGGTGCTGCACCAGGATTTGCCCAAAGGCACTCTGGTCAGGATGGTCGATCATCGCGTGGTGGTGTCGTTTGGGGCCTGGCCGAGTGTGGACCTGCCCATGGGGCGCGTTTACCCCTTGCAGCTGCACGTCCACAACATCTGCAGCGTGGACACCAACGCGTTGGTGCTGCGTCGGCGCGAAAAGCCCCATGGCCGCGAATACACCTTTGAGGTCCCCGAGCCCGTCCAGATCATCATGCCCAACCGGCGCATGGCTTACCGCGTGCGCCCCGAAAGCCCGCTCCAAATGGTCGTGATGGGGCAGCAAGGCGAGCTTGAGGGCGAGATCATTGACCTGGCAATCTCGGGGTTGGGGGTGCGGTTGAGCGAAGAGGCCGAGATGCGTTTGATTGACACCGATCGATGTCAGGTGGCCTTTCGGGTGCCGGGCGACAAGACGATCCTTGTCTTTGAGGCCATCATTCAACACCGCGAGTGGACCCCCGACGGCATCAAATGCGGGCTTTCTTTTTCTGGGGGCACGTCCAGCGGCTTCCACCAGGGCATTTTGCAGCGCTATATCATGAACCAGCAGCGCCGGGAGGCGCGCCGGACGATCACCTGATCACTGCGGCGCAGGGCACCAGGTGGAGTGAAAACCTGGCGGCACGTGGTGCGGTAGCGCCAGACGGCACACGGTGCTGAGGTCCCTGGCGTCGAGGATGAGCAGCTCGCTGCGGTGGTCCTCGGCCCTGTAAATGAGGGTCAAGAGCCAGCCGTCGTCCTCATCGGTCGCCGACGGACGGGGGACAAAAAGGGGCTCGCCGGGCAAATCCGGGTAGAAGTCCCGGTGGATGTGCTGGCCCGTGGTGACGTCGACCTTGCCAATGGCGGTAAAGAGCGTCGGTGGCCGCTCGGCGGCCAGCGCCACACACCATGCATATTGGTAGGGGCGCCCCTGGAGGTCCGGGTGGATGGTGGGAAGCTCGCCGGGCAGAGCGCACAGCGCCGTTTCGGTGACCGTCTGGGTGCGCAGATCGAGCGTGTAGCGCGTCAGGATGGGGGTGGGGTACTCAATGGGCTGGCCCGCCATGACCCGGCGCGCCGAGGCCGCATCAGGCATGTGGTCCATCCGGTAGCCATCGACCGCCACGGTGTGCCCGTTGATGTCGTGGCCGCCGGTAAAGTGGAAGATGAAGCCTGCTTTGGCCTGGAGCTTGTGGCTGGGGCCGCCGTCTCTGGGAACCAGCAGGATCTCCATGGGCACCCCCGGCGCCTCGGCCAGCGACTCCACGGGGGTCTTGAGGCCCACAAGCGTGCGCGGCACGTCAAAGGACACCGGCGTCAGGAAGAAGATCCGCCAGCGGTCGGTCAACACAAAGTCGTGCACAAAAGACATCCGGTCGAGGACCACGGATTGGGGCGGCTGGCAGCGGCCATCGGCGTCAATGCGGTAGAGCATCAACCTGGGCTTGCCCCCGTACGCCACGCCAAAGTTCCACAGCTCGCCGGTGCGCGGATCCACGCTGGGATGGGCCGAGAAGGGCAGCTCTGGCATCAGGACCCGATCGATCAGGGAGCGCTGGTTGCTCAGGAGCCCTCCAAAGGACTCGCGCCCGAGGGTTTCGAGGGTGTCGGGGTCAAGGCGATGGGGCAGGCCGCCTTCCCAGAGCGCCAGCAGGCGCTGACCGTGTTGGACGATGCTGGTGTTGGCGGCGTTTTTAAAGGTCATCCGCAGCAGGTTGGTGCGCAGACCGCCGGGGAGGTTGGTCCCAAAGGCGCGGTAGAGCATGCGGCCTGCCTGGGCTTCGGCCTCAAACTCGCGGGTGCGGACAAAGCGGTTGCGGTAGCGCACCGGCGCGTCGGATCCATCAAAGGCAAAGCGGGTGATCATGCCGTCGCCGTCAAAGGGGTGCTCGTAGGGGACCCCAAAGGCTTCCTGGCGGCCAGGGCCATTGCGAAAGTGGACCCCGCGCAGCGCTGCAGGCACAGCGCCCTCGATGACCTCCAGCGGGACGTCGTGTTCCTCGGTCACGGGGCGATTGGCGCGGTAGAAGATGCGCTCGAGCGCGGGGCTCGTTGAGGGGGGAGGGGCCTGGGCTGCCTGATGCATGGGGTCTCCTGGTGTGGGTGGGTCCGCGCGTGTGTTTGGCCACCGTGGTGGTGGTCGGCGCAGGACGGCACACTGAGGAAGATGCACCGGAGCCCCTGGCAGGCTCAAGGGACGCGGGATGATTGGCCAAACGAGGTGGTGTGGCGATTCATCCGGCGCATTGATCACATGAAGTAGTAGCGGAAGTAGATCATGGTCGTGGTGCTGATGATGCTCTGGCTGGCGGCCTCTTCATCGTCACCACCGTCTTCACCGTCGACTTCTTCTTCGCCGATGCTGGTGAAGTAGATGCCCCACTCACCGCCAAGGCTGAAGGCGTCGTTGATGAAGAACTCAGCGCCAGAGACACCGCCAACAAAGAAGCTGGTCTGGGAGGTGTCGACTTCGTTGTCGCCAATGGTGACGTTGCCCGAGTTGAAGATGATGCCCAGGCGGCCACCGCCGTAGATGTTGGTCTTTTTGGTGATGGCGTTCTTGAAGAAGATGCCGGTGCCAAGGCGCAGGTTGAGGTCGCTGGTGGAGTTGTCGCCTTGCTCGGTGGCGTTGCGGACAAAGCCGAACTCGGGCTCAATGGCCAGCGAGTCACTGATGTGGATGGGCACCACGATGTTGCCCAGCGAGGTGGGCACGCCCAGGCGCAGGTCCGTTCCGACGCCAAAGCCGACCGTGCCGCGCTTGGCGTGGGCTTCACCGGCGTTGCCCGCAACCACAGCCAACGCCGCCACACAACACACCGCCGCCAAAGTAAACTTGTTCATGCTTCTCCTTTTCCTGGTCTTAGCCCCCCAGGTTGCCCGTGTGCGGGCGCTTTTTCCTGGGGATTTTGAGTTGCGGCGCTTGGCTTGAGTGCGCCGCTTGTGGGTCAAAGTGCCCCGGCGTCACCGCCGGGTCCTCTTGGCCTGATCTGTCTTCCTAGCTTGGGCGCGATTATATGGAGGTTGGGCAGTTGTGCAATCCTTTTGCACCGACTGTGGGGAAAAACACGCGATCCACCGCAAAAATCCGTTCTGCCCCGTCTCCACGGGCTTAAATGACTCTAGAGTCACCTGCGATTGGCGTTTTGTGCGGCGGATTGGTACCGATTCTGCACACTGCCCCTGCGACCACAGAACAGAAGGGTGATGCTGATGAAATGGTGGCTGCGGTGGTGCGTGTGTGTGATGGGGTTGCCTTTGTTGGCGGCGCGCTGTGAAGGGCCACCGACGACGGCCTCGGTGCAGGTCACCGCTGACGACGTTGACCCCGCCCCTCCGGTCGTCCCTGGGGCCTTTGATGAGCACCCCGATTCCGTTGGGGATGGGTGCGATGGTTATGTCGAGCGCGATTTGTCCTGGCTGCGCGAGATCTGTGACTCTGCCCAGGACGCGGTGCACGCCGTTGAGGTCGACCACAGCGAAGCTGACATTCTTGTCGCGCTGACCCTCAACGGTCCAAGGGCGGACCCCGACTCGTCGGCCTGGCCTGCTGTGGGCCTGGGGGCCCAATCGATCACCTCAATGGCGATCGAGTTGAGCGCCAACGAGCCGCTGGCCCTGGTGCACGTCCCCGAGGCGTTGGTGCCAAACGGTCCTCGGCAGCCTGAGTTGGCCTACACTTTGGAGCAGGCGCGCTCGGCGCCGGTGGGGACGGCGCTGGCTTCTGGTGCGACGGTCCTGGGGCGATGGCCTGACGTGGATGTCGTGCGGGTCGATGCTTTGCAGATGGCGCTGGAGCCGGGGTTCTTTCACTTGATTCGGCTGCGCCAGGACCGCCGCGCGGCGCCGCTGTCGCTTTCGGCGTCGTGGTCCATCGCCTTCAGCGACGACACCCACCATTGCCGCTACAACACCACCCCGCCGCCGAGCGTGTCGTTGGTGGCGCGGGGGCCACTTTGTGGCGACGGCCTGCTGGAAGAGGGTGAGGCGTGCGACGATGGCAATGTACAAGGCGGTGACGGCTGCCATCAGTGCGCCGTGGAGCCGCTCTTGTGCGGTGAACCTGCGGAGGCTCGGCCGTGGCAGGCCTGGTCGTGTCAGGCGGAGGGGCAGGCTTGCGTGGCCCTGAGCTGTGGTGGCCAGGGCGATGGTGGAGTGTGTGGGCAGCCTCCAACCCAACGGCTGCGCCTGAAACATGCGGGCAGGGCCACCGCGCAGGCGTTTGACGGGTTTTGGCTCCAGGAGCCCGAACTTGGGTTTGAGTGCCGTTGCGTGCCCGGTGTCCGCGGTGGATGTGAGGATGCCTGTGATTGGCAACCGGAGTCGTGCGCGACGATGACCGCGCAGTTGCGCAGCCCAGGCCCCGAGGGTCATCCGGTGCGTTGGCCCCTGACAGATGGGTGCCAGGCCGAGCGCTGTCAGGTGGCGGTGAACCAGCCTCGGCTCATTGAGGCCGAGGTGGAGTTGGACGCCGGCGCCCACTTTGAGCCCCCCGAAGACACCTGTTTTGAGCACATGCTGGCGCCCAACGGCGACACCCTCGTCCACTGCGCGCGCCATTTGGATGGACAGGCCCGTTACGCCTTGGCTCGGCGCAGCTGGGACGGCGCGGTTCGCTGGGAGGTTCCGATGTGGCGCTGGGGGGAGGCGCGGTTGCGGGCCTGGGGTCCAAGCGCCGATCTGGGGGCCTGGGCGATCATCGAGGCCGTGGACCCCATGATCATCGGCTGCACCGAGGTCCCTCAGGGCCAGAGTGTGCTGGTTAAATTTGACGCCGGGGGGATGTGGAGCGCCGCCCATGTGTTTGAGCCCTACGCTTATCCCTCGCACATCCTGGTGCGCCCCGATCAGAGCCTTGTGGTGGCCAGTCCAGGCCCGCAGCCCGAGCATCTTTGGGGGTTGAGCATGATGCTCTTTGACGCTCAGGGGCGTTTGCAGGGCTCGGAACCCATTGCTTCCGATGCTCAGGCCATCGAGGTCCGCCTTGCTGAGGATGGGCGCCAGGTGGTGTTGCTGACGACGGGCGGTGTTCCAGAGCAAACCCCTTTGGAAGTGGCCCGTTCCCCGCTGGAGCCTCCCGTGTCCGGGGTTGCCGGGGGGCTTTATCGGCTGGATCCTGACGCTGGCTGGGGCACGGTCTGGCGCCAGCAGTGGTGGCGCAGTCGGGACTTTGATTGGCGCCCATCGAGCATGGACGTGAGCGCTGAGGGGCACGTCGGGCTTTTGGAGCGGTTTATGGGCGATCCAGTGGCCGATGACGCCTGGGCAGGGCAGTCTTTGGAGCGGTTGGTGGTCTTTGATGCCCGGGGTCAGGTGGCTTGGCACGCGCTTTTGGAGCCCGATGAGCCTTGTCGGGCTTACGATCACGCGATTGTGGCCGATGAGGCTGGGGCGCACTGGTTTGTGGTGGGGCACCGGGAGTGTGTCACGGGGGGGTTTGATGCCGCCGCGTTGGTGGTGGACAAGCTGACCATCGGAGGGGAGCTTGTCTGGTCAGAGCGGGTCCGCGCGCGTCGCCCTTTCGATCCCCAAACATCCTTTTGGGGCATGAGCGTCCAGCACGTTCAGGCGTCCCCGCTTGATGGACGCTTGATGTTGACCGGATATGGGGCAGCGCTGTGGCCGCCTGAGGTCGACGGGCCACAAAGATCTGGGCATATGCGGGTGTGGCTCGACCCTTGAGGCGGTGGACGGCAGGGGTGCCATGCCAAACCGCAGTTGAGGGGTTTGATGTCAGGGGAGTTGGGCGTCGAACTCGTCGTCCACGATGGCCAGACCGGCTTGGGCGATGGGTCCCCGCATGCGGGTTTTGATGGTGGCGTAGGCGTTGCGGTCCAGGAGCTGGAGTCCAATGGCGGCTCGGCGCGCGGCGGCGCGCAAGTCGCCGTCTGGCGCCACCAGCTCGTCGACCACGCCCCAGGCGGCCGCCTGTGACCATGTCACGGGTTTGGCCTGGAGCAGCAGCGGCGTGTGCCAGCGCACGGGGATGGCGCTGCGGCACAGTTCAATGGACCAGGTGGGCAGCGCGATGCCGATGGCGGCCTCGTTGACATGGAAGCGCCCCGGTCCATCGAGCGCGATGCGGCTGTCGCAGGCCATGGTCAGCAGAGCGCCGCCCGCGATGGCGTGTCCTTGGAGGGCCGCCACCGTGGGAATCTCCAGCGTCCAGACCCGCAAGAGGGTCTGGGCCAACTGTCTTCCCAGCCCTTTGAGGCGCTGCGGGGTTAAGGTCGGGATCAGCTTCAGGTCCAGACCCCCCGAGAAGAACTTGCCTCTGCCCTCGAAGACCAGGACCGACGCGCCGTCCGCTTTGGCGGCGTCGAGTGCTTTGTTGAGGGCCTCAAAGAAGTCAAAGTTCATGGCGTTGGCTTTGCCGTCGTCCATGCGGATGAACCCGACACCACCTTCGGACACATACGATATGCGCTCTGTCATAAGGGCTCCCTTTCTTGGCTTGTGGGAAGAGGTGAGTGAACGCTCACTTAAGGCCTTTATGTTGGCCCAACGTGGTGTGCATTTCAAGCCAGGGCGTGGCCATCGGGGTGCTCAGGGGGTGGTGGCGGGGGGTTCGGGGGCGGGGTCGATGATGCCGAGCACTTCGAGGCCAGTGACGGCGTTTTGGCGCACGGCGGGGTTGAGCAGGAGTGCTGCGATGGCCATGACGGCGGCGATCACAGCAAAAATGACGATCAGCCGCTCTTTGAATTGGGGTGGTCCGGGGGCACGGACGACGGGGTTGTTGTCGGCGGTGGGGCGCGTGGTGGCCAGCAGCGCGGTCTTTTGTTCGGCGCGCGGGGGCATTGACGGGGATGGGGTCACCGCCGGCGCGGTGCTGGCGGGGGTGTGGGGGGCCAGCGGTATGGGTGGGGCGTGGCTGTCGAGGTTTTGCTCGACCATTGTTCCATCGCCCGATGGTCCGGCAATGCTGGGTTCGCCTGCGCTGGGTTCCTGTTGTGGGGCAGCATTTGGGTTGGGCGCTGTCAGAAGCTGTGACAGGGCGTCCTGGAGTTTGATGGCGTTGATGGGCCGCTCGTTTGGGTCGGGGCTGAGGCAGGCGTCGATGAGCGCTTCGAGTTTGGGGTGGACGCCAGGCCTGAGTTGGTGGACTGGGAGGTGTTTGTGGACGGCACCGTTGAAGCTGGTCTCAAAGGGCAGTTGTCCGGTGACCACTTCGTAGAGCATGACCCCAATGGACCAGACGTCGGCGGTGATGGCGGCTTTTTTGGGGGAGCGCGTTTGTTCCGGGCTGACATAGGCCGAGGGGATGGGGAAGGGTCCCTGGGGGCAGTCATGTGGGCGCAGGCGGATCTCCAGTTGCCCTGTTGAGGATGAGAGGACGAGGATGTTTTTGGGGTGGATGTTCAAATGGGCAAGCCCCTGCTGATGGAGCCTTTTGAGGTCGTCCAGTGCGCGGTGGAGCAGCTCCAGGCAGAGCATCAAGGGGCGTTGTTCCCTAAGCATCCACGAGCCAAACGTTTGTTTGTGACGGGCGAGCACATCGACGGGGCCGGTGCTCAAGCCGGGGGCGGGGTCAGCGCCAGCCGCCATCTGGTTTTGTGAGCGGGCCATCCTGCGGACGGCTTCGAGCGCTCCAGACAGTGGCCGCGCGTCCTCTTGTTGCCATGCGTCGACCTCTTCGGGGCTCAGCAGTTGCGTGGTGGCGGCCGGCGCGGGAGCGGGGGAGGGGATAAACGGCAGCGTAAAGGCCGGTTTCATCAGAAGGTTTGGGGGTCTTGGGGCTGGCGCGGCCGTCGGAGGGGGGTCGGTGTACGCGTGCGTCGTGGTTGGAGAGGGCTCGTTTTTGGGTTTGGGGGCTGGTTTTTGTGGGGTTGCAGGTCCCAGTTCATCGAGTACCTCTTGCAGTGGGGCCAGCAGCGCTCCGGCGTGGTTGGGGCGCGCTTTGTGGGACTTTTTGAGGCAGTGGTCGATGATGGCTTCGAGTTTGGGTGGGGTGGTGGGGACGAGTTTGCTGACTGGCACATGTTGGTCGCACACGGAGCGGATGCAGACGGCTTGAGGGGTTTCGGCGTCAAAGGGGACATGGCCGGTGACCACCTCGTAGAGGAGCACGCCCACCGACCACACGTCTGAGGCTGGGCAGATGTTTTGGGGCGCAGTGGCTTGCTCGGGGCTCATGTAGGCGGGGGTGCCGAGCGTGTGGCCGGTCTGGGTCATGCGCGTGGCCTGGAGGTCGCGCGCGATGCCAAAGTCCAGCAGTTTGACGTTGGGTTGCTCGCCGTCGTGGTTCAACACAAAGATGTTTTCGGGTTTGATGTCCCGATGAATGATGTTTTTGCTGTGGGCTTCGGCCAACGTGCCCAGCACTTTGTGGATCAGCGTCAGGGGCTGCACAAGAGGCCTTTGCTGGGCGCGCATCCAGCGGTCGAGGGTCATGCCCTCGAGCAGCTCCATGGTGTAGTAAAATGTGTTGTGGTCTTCGCCCGCATCAAAGATGCGCACGACCCCTTCGTGTTCGATGGAGCTGGCGGTGCGGATTTCATTGAGAAAGCGCTCAACGCCGCCGACGTTGCGGGCGACGTTTGGAAAGAGCACCTTGAGCGCCACGCGCTGGCCCGTGAGCAGGTGTCGGGCGACAAAAACATCGCCCATGCTCCCCGAGGCCAGCAGACGTTCGACCTTGTATCGTCCGCCATAGACCGAGTGTTGCTGGTATGGCATGGCACCAGAGATCGCGGTTGACAGTACGGCTCGTTGGCCATCGATAAGCCCAAAGCATCAACTTTGAGCCCACTTGACGGTTCAAGGAGGGGCGTTTGACGGGCATCAGCGCATGTTTTGGAGCTTGCGCCAGGGCAGCAGCGAGCGCTGTGCCTCAGGGCGGCGTCCAACACGTGGAACTGAAGCTGTCAGGAGTGAACCCTCTCTTCAAAACATGCAAACAATCCTTTTCTGAGCCATCGATTTGCTCGAAACCCAGCCCAAATCTGTTTGCCTGTCAGGGCATCAATCCACATCAAAAGGTGTGTTGTGGTCGGCGTTTTGCCAGGCGGCCGACGACCGTTCTTTTGAGTGTGGGGCGATGCTGAACAATCTGATACCAAGCCTTAAGTGCCAACAATCCGGTTGAATCCACAGCCTTTGAATGTTTGCTCAGAAGGCGAGGTCCCCGGAGCGGTTGTCCATCATATTGCTTCATTTCTGTGATTTTTTCAATACCAGTGCAGCATCTATGGTCGTAATGGTTTGTCGATCCTTCTATGACGGCCTTCATGGGGTGCCCAGTGGTGGGGTTTGGGTGGGAGAAGTGATCATCCGGGCGGGCCTGTGCGGCGAAAATGGTTCACTTTTGGATGGGCGACTGAGCGCTTTGAGGCTCATTTGGGCATATTGTCTGGTATTGGGGTGCCCCATCGACGCCGCCACAATGACGCACAGGAGCGCCATCAATCCCAGAGTGCACCCTCGGGTCTTTTTGGGCTGGGATTTGAGTGCGGTTTCAGGTTTGGAGGGGTGCTCTGGAGTGTTGGGGGGCGGACCCAGGGCCAGCGTGGTGTGCTCGTGCATGGTGGCCGACTCTGGCAGCGCGATGAGCATGCTGAGCGCGGTTTGAAGCACGGCGGCGTTGAGGATGCGTTCGGCGGGGTTTTTGATGAGGCATTGGTCGATGAGGGTTTCGAGGCCAGGTGGAACGTCGGGGGCAAGCTGCCGCACTGGGATGTGGGGGTTGCACAGGGCGCGGATGGAGACGTCCTGGGGTGTGGGGGCGTCAAAGGGGACGCGGCCAGTGACGATTTTGTAGAGCAGGACGCCGACGGACCAGACATCGGAGGCGGGGCAGATGCGTTGGGGGGCGTTGGTCTGCTCGGGGCTCATGTAGGCCGGCTGGCCCAATGCGTGGCTGCTGGCCAACGCTGCGCTGTCTCGGAGGCTGTAAGCTTGACCACAGTCAAGCAGCACCGCCTCAAACCCTCCATCCGCGTCGGAGGTCACCATGATGTTTTGGGGGCGAACGTCCAGATGGACCAGTCCCTGGTGGTGCAGTTGGGCCAGCGCGCCGAGCGTTTGGTGGATGATGCTCATGGTCAGCATCAGTGGCGGGCGAGCGGTTTGAAGCCAGTCATGGAGGGTTTGTTGGGAGGGCTGGGTGGGGGCAGTGGGGGGTGGCTTTGGGGTGGGGATGGTGATTTCCTGGGAGTCGATCATCTGGCGGATTTTGAGCAGAGCGGTGCCCAGGGGGCGCGCTTGCTCTTCTCTCCAGGCGTCCAGTGGGCTGCGTTCGAATGTTTGTGTGGGGATATGGTCATCGTCGGGGGCGGGGACGTGGTCTGGCAGCGCTCTGAGCGGGGGTTTGGCAGCGGTGGTCAGTGGTGAGGTCGGGTCGGCGATGGCCGGTGGCATTGGGCTCATCATGGTCTGAACAGAGCCCGAAGCCCGCAGCGCGTCGGCGCTGGCGGAGGCTGATGAGAGGTCCGGGTTGGGTGGAGGGCTGGTGGGGGCCTTGTGGGGTTTGGGGGCTGGTGTGGCCGCCCCCTGTTGTGAACACTCCTCAAGCACCCGGTTCAACTCTGCCTCCAACTGACCTGCGTTTTGAGGACGGCCGTAGGCGGTTTTGCTCAGGCAACGGTCGATGAGGGCTTCGAGGGTGGGGGAGACACTGGGCACCCACTGGCTCAGGGGCGCGTGGGCTGTGCAAATGGCCCGGATGCAGATGGCTTGTGGTGTTTCGGCGTCAAAGGGCACTTGCCCGGTGATGAGTTCATAAAGCAGGACACCCACGGACCAGACATCGGAGGGAGGGCCGATGTTTTGGGGATCGGTGGCTTGCTCCGGGCTCATGTAAATGGGGGTGCCCAGTGTGTGCCCGGTCTGGGTCAGGCGGATGTTGTGCAGATTGCGCGCGATGCCAAAGTCCAGCAGTTTGACCCCTTCAGTCCCGTCTGGTTGCTTAAAGACGAAGATGTTTTCGGGCTTGATGTCCCGGTGGACGATGCCTTTGTCGTGGGCTGCGGCCAACGCCCCAAGCATTTGGTGGATCAATTCCAGGGCCTGGGCCAGGGACCTGGGCTTTGCGGCCAGCCATTGACCCAGCGTCTGCCCGTCAAGCAGCTCCATGGCGTAATAAAAGGCGCCGTTGTCCTCGCCGGCATCAAAGATGCGGATGACGCCTTCGTGCTCAATGGAGCTGGCGGCGCGGATCTCGGTCAAGAAGCGCTCCACACCGCCGACGTTGCGGGCGACGTTTGGAAAGAGCACCTTGAGCGCCACACGCTGGCCCGTGAGCTTGTGGCGAGCGACAAAAACGTCGCCCATGCTCCCCGACGCCAGCAGGCGTTCGACCTCGTATCTTTCGCCGTAAACTGTGGGTTGCTGGCCCGACATATCCCCTTCCCCTTTTGATACATCCAGGTCCGATCATAAAGGATGCAAATGTTTTGCGATCGGTGTGGATGTGTTGTGCCATTGAGCCGAGCGCTTGTCGGTCTCTGGTCACCTCGACATTGACGGGGCGCTGCTGAAGCCGTCGCTTTCAGATCCCCTGACAATTCATAAATGCAACCGCCGTGCCGTAACATCGCTGACGGTGGTGGTCGCGGCTTGGCGCGCAAGCGATTTGGCGTGCTCTGGTGCCACCCTCAATGGGCGGTGCCAAGGCGCACGCAATCATCAGCAGGCGCCAATTTCATACCAAGTTGCAGACGTCCGACTTACTTTGGGGCGGCCCTGATGGTCCCAGGAACCACGTGACTCGCTTGCGGTAGCGGTGCTACAGCTGCGCTCGACCCGAGGCCCCTGGAACTCATCATTGCTCGCCCCAAAGCAAGCCTTTCGTCTGCATCTTGGTATCACTGGTGGATGTGTTGTCTTGGTCTGCTTGCCCCACGGCCTCACAAAACCTCGTCCCTGGCCTCTTTGGCGCGCTGGCGCATCAATTTTTTGTAGGCCGCTTTGCCCATCTTCAAGCACGCGTTGTACGTGTTGATGTTGAACCCGTGTCCGCTGTGACGACCGCCGCTGCTGTACGACACCTCAAAACACTCTTTGTGGTGCTTGTCGATCAGCGCACAGTCAAAGTCTGGGTCCTGGGCACATTGCTCAAGTGCGCTCTGACGAGCTTCTTCTGCAAATTCACCGCGCTTGAGAATGGCCGTGACAGCGCCGATGCCAATCAACAAGAGCAGGGCCCCAAAGAGCACCACGCGCATGTTTGATCGCAACTCAAAGACGTTGAAGTGTCGCAGCATAGAGGCGCAAACCCCGAGGCAAGTCAGCACCGTTCAGTGCCGATGGTTTGGAGTCCAATGGCTCCCCCCATCATAGGAGGTTCGCGCATAGAGCGCCAATTACGTGGGGCTGTGTGGCCAGGAGCGCTCTACCGCTGGCAGGCTTTTTTGGAGGGGATGTTGGGCAGGCGCGGGTCGGTGGGGCGCAGGCTGTGGGCCCGCAGCGCGTGTCGGCACGCTGTGCGGCGATCGCCCATGCCCTCGTAGGTGCTGGCCAGGTTGAAGTGCCCGGCAAAGAGTTGGGGATGCAAGCGCACGGCGTGCCGAAACGCCCTGATCCCGGCCTGATGATCGCCCAGCGCCACCGCCGCGCGGCCCAGCAAGACCCAGTTGGCCGTGGACGGATCGGCGTCGAGCGCCGCTGAGGCTGCCTCCATGGCCTCCCCGGGGCGATCCTCCTCCAAGAGCGCCAGCGCCAGATGATGCCGCGCCCGCGCAGGGTGAAGCATCAGCGCCTGTGCGCGCTCCAAGAGCACTGTGTCCCGGGCCTCGACGCCGCGCACCAGCAAGCGCTGACCCATCAAGTTGCCCGTGCCCACAATCAACACCGCCGCCGCCACCGCGATCGCCAGCGGCCGCCAGACGCGCCCCGCTCCTCGGGGCCTGGTGTTGGGGGCGTCGGCCTTGCGCTGGCGGCGTTCGACGCTGCGCAGGACCACACCGGCCCCAAACGCCACCAGCCACGCGGTGGCGGGCTCGGACAGCGGCATGGAGACCATTGCCATGACCCAGAACGCCGTCGTCGCCGCCCACGGAGCGCTGACCTGAGTCCTCCTCGCTGCTCGCCCCAGCGGCCACAGCAGCAGCAGCCCCAGCGCGCCGTGGACCGCGGCGGCTTGCAAGGCCTCGTTGTGGGCGTGGTGCGCGTTGGTCCACAGGTGAGCCTGTGCTGGGTTGGACGCCAACCAGTCAGCCTGGGCCTGAAGAAAATGCCCATGAAAATGCCCCGCGCCCACACCCGACAGCCCCCCATCGGCGATCACGTCCAACGACAGCCGCCACAAATAAGCACGCCCTTGAAGATGCTCGACCAAAGAGGGCCACGACCACAGCGCGCCCAGCGCCCCAACGGCGAGCGCCAGCGCGCCGGCCATCGCGACGCGCTTGCCGCGCGGCCCCTTTTGCCAGCCCCACACCAACGCCGTGGCCGCGCCCGCAGCCCCCAGCGCCACCGCTGCGCCCATGCTCTCCAACGCCACCAACGCCGAGCACTGAAAAATGCCCGAGGCCGTCAACAAACCCAGGCGCCAGCGCCGAGGGGCGCCTTGAAGGGTCCTCAAGAGCGATCCAGTGGTCCAGATCAGCGTCAAGACCAAAAAACCTGCCAGCCAGTCCGGGTTGCCAAAGGTGCCGCCGTCTCCCCACCAGGGCGCGGCTGGCTCGGCCTTGGTGGGCAAACACCCATCAAGGTCCGGCGTCAGGTGACACAACGCCCCTTTGAGCGATTGTGAACCCCACCACACGGGCGCCGCCGCCAAAGCCCCTGCCAGGGCGCTGGCCACGTCCAGCGGCGCGCGGCGGTCCGTCCTCAATCCCAGCAAGAGCGCCGCCGACATCCCCACCGTCATCATCGCCGCTTGCAGCGACGCCCCCGGCGCGTCCCGAAACGCAGCGCCGAGCGCCAACACAAACGCCAGCGCCGCCCAGGGCGCCAGATGACGCCCTTCGGCAGGGCGCAGGCCCTCCCAGAGCGCAAAGCAGGGCACCACCGCCGCCATCAACCACAAGCGCAGCGCGCCAGCGTGCGGCAACCCCGGCATCCAGGCCAGGACCAGAGCACAGAGCAGGGCGCTGGCCAGTGGCACACTGGCGCGTTGGCTGCCAGAGGGGCCCTTGCCGGGCCATGGGATCAAGGCTGGGTTCACAGCAGGCGCTCCAGCTCTTTGCGGCGCAGGCGCTTGGCCTTGTTTGACCACTCTTTGACGATCTTCTCCCGGCGAGACGGCGGCAGCCGCTCCACGATGTCCAGCACCTCATCGCGGATAAAGGGCGTGCGCTTGTCCAACTCCTTGCGCAACCGCACCACCGCCTTCTGCTCGCCGTGATGCGCCAGCGGCCTGGCCGCATAAAGCCGCACATAGACGTCCGGGTGCTCCAACATGGCCAACAGACGATCGCGGGTGTCAAAGCGCGAGATGTCAAACTGGGTCAGGATCATGGCCGCCACGCGCTTGCGCTCCACGGGACCGTTCTCCAACGCATCGAGGAGCAAGTCCGCCCCCGCCTTGTCCCCCGTGGCCGCCAGCAGGAAGCCGGCATAGAGCTGGGCCTGGGGTGCGCCGGTCTGCTCAAACCACTTGCGCGCCAACGCCACGCTCTCCTTGTCTTCCATGCGCGCCAATGCACGCATCAACTGCGACGCCTGACCGCTGTCCTGGTGCAGCCAGGCCCGCAACATAAAGCGCGTGCGCTCATCGGCAAACCGGGCCAGCAAAACCAACGCCTGCTGGCGCTCGCCGTTGCCCGCCGCCACGCGCATCAAGAAAGCCAGCGCGTCCGGGTCTTCGACCTTGTCAAACTGCGCCAGGAAGGCCAAACCAAGGCTCTGGTCGCCGTAATAATCGGGGTTGAGGCGGCGGATGACGGTCGGGATCGCCGCCTTGTCCTTCATGTACCCCAGGACCCCGATGGCCTTGTTGCGCACCCCGGTCTGTTTGCTGGTCAACAGCTCCGTCAAGATGCGCTCCCGGTTGCCCTTATAGTCGATCCTGGCCAGCGCCAGCACCGCGTCGCGGCGCACCACCGGGTTCTTAACCTTGGTGGTGGCCTCAAGGGCAGGGATGGCCCCCGCGTCGCCAATGCTGCCAAGCGCCACCGCCGCCTCGCTGCGCACGATGTCGTTGGGATCGCTCAGCGCCTTGATCAACTCCGGCACCAACGCCCGCTCACCCAAATCCCCTGCCACAAAGGCGGCGTTGAAGCGGATGTAGGCGCGCCGGTCGTTCAGGGCCTTGCGCAAAAAGGGCACCACGTCCTGTTTGAGGCGCTGGAGGGCAAAGGTGACGTTGTTGAGCAGCCTGGCCTCGGCGGTCATGTCCAGCAGGCCTTCAAGGAACTCCACCGCGTCGTCGTCGCCGATCCGACCCAGGTTGTAGATGATCCGGTTTTGCAGGTAGGGGTGCTGCTCGTAGTGCTCCATCAAAGGATCGACGGCGTCTTCGAGCCTCAAATCCCCCGAGCGCTCCACCGCAAAGGCGATCACCTCTTGCGGCGGCAGGTTGTCTTCATCGTCTTCTTCAAGCGGATCGACAAAGAGCGTCTCAAAGTTGTCCTCGTCCAGGCGATGGCGCATGTCCCACAGCGCCTTCTGCGCCGCCGGATCCCAGGTGTCCTCAAAGTAGTCCATCAACGGGTCGATGGCCTTGGGGTCACCCATGCGGCCCAGCGCCAGGACGGCCTCGTTGCGCAGGTAGCTGGGCACGTTGGGCCGCTTCATCATCTTCAGCAGCCGCTTGGTGGGTTTGCGCGTCTCGACGGCGCTGAGCGACTGGAGCGCCATGCTGACCACCCGGCCGCTGGGATCATCGAGCGCGTCCATCAAGGGGTCGATGGCCCGCGCGTCGCGGGTGGCGGTCAAGACCTCCGCGCACGAAGCCCGGATGCCCGGTTCCATGTTGTTGATCAAGCAGTTGGCGATCGCCGGCGTGGCCCGCTTGCCAAGCTGCACCATGTCGCTGGTCGCCGGCAGATCCCCGTAGGTGATGTTGATGAGGATGTCGGGGTCGTCCGGGATCTGCTTCAAGACCTTCTGGCGCCGCTCCCAGCCCCCACCGCCGCTCATCCCTTCTGTCACCACCAACACGGCGATGAAAACCACCGCCGCTCCTGCGGCGATGGCTTTGTGCTGTCCATTCATGTCATTCTCCTTGCAACATGGTGCGTCGGCGTCCTTGAGCACACCCTGTGCCAGACCCGGCCGATGCCCGTCAATTCGAGCGCGGTTGACGGGAAGAAGACCGCCAATGATGCGATTGATAGATCTGCGATAGGAAAACAAGGCTTTAAGTGGGCCGTGTGGCCCTGACTGGGGCGAAGGGGTGGTGGATGTCGGCAAAGATAACGGGCGCGGCGGTGTTGGCGACGGTGATGATCGCGGCGGTGGCGGCCAGCGCTGGGGACGGGGGCGCGCCAAAGACAAAGGCCCGCGCGTGGTCGGTGGGGGTGGTGCAAAAGAGCCAGCTTGTGCAGCCTCAGGCCGCCTCGATCTTGAAGCTCGACAAGGCGCCGTGGACGCTGCGCGTGACGGTCGATGGACCGCCCCAGACCGTCCAACTGAGCGTGACGACCAACAAGGCCGTGGCCAGCCAGCTCGTGGCCGGTTTCGACCCTGACCAATGCTACAAAGACCCCGACAAGGCACCGCTGCCGTTTTGCCCCGGCACGGGCATGGCCGAAGGCAAGCGCGACGCCAGCTACCGGCTCTTTCTGGACGACGTCGGCCACCACTATCTCTACTACAAGAGCCCCTCGGAGCACCGCTGGAGCCGCGTCACCCAGACCTCAAAAGGCCAGACCGTCTTTGAGCGCGACGTTGTTGGGCTGGGCGTGGACACGATCCCGATGGCAAAGTGGTCCGGCAAAACCATCTACCTGACCGTGCTCATCTCCCTTGACGACGATCCGGTGGTCTCCAAGGCCGAAATCAAGCAGTTTGAGTTGCGCTTCGATGAAAAATAAGGCCCATTGCCCCGGCACACATCGCCGCCGGGGCGGCCAACCCACCCAATCCATCTGGGAGACATCCATGCGCACTGGGATTCATCACACGACCGGCTTGAAAACCTTGAAGGGACGCCCTTTGGTCCGCGCCGCCGCGTGGTTTCTGGCGGCAGTCCTGGGGCTCCTGGTGGCCTGCGGTACCCCCGCGCAGCAATCGTCCGGCGGGGCCGACGCCGCAAACCCCGTTGAAGACGCCCAGAACGAAGACGCGCCAGAGGACGCTCAGGAGCCCGACGCCGTGACCGAGCCCCTTGTGGTTCGGGTCGCCACGTACAACGTCTCGTTCCACCGCGCCGCCCAGGGTCAGCTGGCCACCGATCTGGCCGACCCCGAACACGCCCAGGCCAAGGCCGTGGCCGAGGTCATCCAGCGCGTCCGCCCCGACGTCCTGCTTCTGTGTGAGTTTGACTACGACGCCCAGGGACAGGGTCTGTCACGCTTTGCAGACAACTTCCTGGCGGTCGCCCAGGCCCAGGACGTCGAGTCCATCGATTACCCCCACCAGATGGTCTTCGCCTCCAACACCGGACAACCCTCGGGGGTGGACCTGGACAACAACGGCCAGGTGGTCACCGAGCCCGGCTCGGGCGCCTACGGCGGCGACAGCCTGGGCTTTGGGGTTTTCCCTGGTCAATACGCCTTCGCCGTGCTCTCAAAATACCCGCTTGACCGCGACGCCGTGCGGACCTTTCAGAACCTCAAGTGGTCCGCCATGCCCGACAACATGTTCCCCGGCGACTTCTACAGCGCCGAGGCCGCCGAGGTTATGGTCCTGTCGAGCAAAAACCACGTCGATCTGCCCGTCCAAATCGACGACCAGACCCTCCACTTTCTCCTGAGCCACCCCACGCCCCCCGTCTTTGATGGCCCCGAAGACCGCAACGGGCGGCGCAACTTTGACGAGCTGCGCCTGTGGGCGGACTACCTCACCGGCGATCAAGCCGCCACCTACATTCAGGACGACGCCGGTCGCGCCGGTGGCCTCGACGCTGGCGCCCACTTTGTCATCGCCGGAGACCTCAACGCCGACCCCAACGACGGAGACAGCGCCGCCGGGGCCATCGCCCAACTCCTGGAGCACCCCGCCGTCAACCCACAGCCCATCCCCGCCGGCGACGGCGGCCTTGCGCAGGCCGACCAGGGCATCAACGCCAACCACAAAGGCCAACCCCAACACGACACCACCGACTTTGAAGACGCGCGCGTGGGCAACCTCAGGCTCGACTACGTCCTGCCCTCCAAAACCCTCGGCGTGACGGACTCCGGCGTCTTCTGGCCCGCACCCGAGAGCGCTCAGTCGTCCCTCGTGGAGGCCTCCGACCATCGCCTGGTCTGGATCGACGTCAACCTGCGCCCCTGAGCTGACCCGCTCCCACCACACCTCACCGATCCATGGCGTCGATGGCCCCCAAGAGCCCCTTTGAGAGCGCGCTGCGGCGCTCGCCCCGGCACATCGGAGCGCCCTCAAGGTGAGCCTCCATGGCGTCCCGGAGCATGGCCAGCGTTTCTTGACCCCGGCGCTGGTGGCCGCTTGAAAGCTCTCCCCACAACTCCCTGGCGCTGTCATAAACGCCCGCTGCGCTTTGGCCCGCGGCCAACGCCGTCAACCCCTGCTGGCACAAGGCGCGCAAGGCGCTGAGGGTGTCGTTGCTCTGTCCAAAGTGCTCCAGCGCCTGACGCAGGTGCTCCATGCTGATGTCAAAAAGCCCCTGATGGCGGCACCAAATCCCCCAGAAGAGGTCCATGGAGCCCTGCACCGCAGCGCGCGCATGGTCGCTGCGCGGCAAGGGCTCTTTTTGTGCCTCCTGGAGGATGTCGTGGGCGCGCTGCAGGTGCCCCGCGTTCATGGCCATCCGCGCCAACTCGGTGTGGGTCAGGATGGCCATGTGGGGGTTGGCGTGGACCTTGAGGTTCTCCAGGTTGCGCTCCAGCGCGGCGCGGGCCTGATCATGTTGGCCCAGCGCCCGATGCACCCGGCCCAGGGTCAAGGCCGCCACCGCGCTGTTCTTGTAGGCGTTGACCGACTCCAGCATCTGCACCGCCTGCTCCGCGTGCAAGAGGGCGTCGTGGTGGTGCCCCTCCTCCAGGAGCAAGCCCGCGATGGCCTGGGCGCTGTTGCCATGCCCAAACTTAAAGCCCACCTGCCGGTGCCCCTCCATGGCCCGCTTGAAGAGCGGCAGCGCCAAATCTGGCTCGCCTTGCCGCGCGTGGATCAGCGCGATGTTGTGTGTGGTGATGCTGGCGGCCTGCAAGTGGCCGATCTCTTCAAAGACGTCCAGCGCGCAGCCGTAGAGGGCCTGGGCTCGCGGGATGATGCCTCGCCGGTCGGCCATCAACGCCAGGTTGTTGTACACGCAGCCGACCCCAAAGCGGTGCCCCACCTCCTCAAAGAGCGTCATGGCGTCTTCAAAATAGCTGGCCGCCTGCCCAAAGTGGGCCAAATCCATCAACACCAGACCATAGTCGTTGAGCGCGATGCCCTCGGCGCGCTGATCCGCGCCCATCTTCTGCAGCTCGATGACTTTGGGAAAAAGGGAGAGCGCGACCTCGGCCTGACCCTTGAGCCGATGCCCGGTGGCGACGCCGTTGAGCGCCGTGCCCTCCTGCTGCGGCTCCCGCAGGGCGGCAAAGAGGTCGGCGGCGGCCTGAAAATGGGCGATGGAGTCGTCCAAGCGCCCCGTGTTCTGGTCGGCGGTGCCCTTGAGGCTGAGCGTCTTGGCCTCCAGGCGACGGCGCCCCAGCGCGCGGGCCAGCTCCAGCGCCTCATCGAGCATCTGCGCCACCTCCGGGGCCCCGCGCGGGATGAGCATCTCCTCGATCAACTCCAGGGTGTGCTCCAAGGTCTGTCCCGGGTCGGCGCCCAGCGCGATGGCGGCGCGCTGATGGCTTTCGGCGTCGTCGTGTGCGTAACGCTCCAGGGCGCGCTGCGCCGCCTGGAGGTGAGCCTGTCGCGCCTCGTCCGCGCGCCCCGCCTGGGACCAGTGCCAGGCCAGACGCGCCGGCTCGATGTCGTCGCGCAGCGAGAGCTGCCAGGCCGCGCGCTGGTGCCAGCGCTGGGCATGGTCCGGCGGAAGGCGCCCAAGGGACGCCTCACGCAGCTTGTCGTGGATGAAGCGGACTTGCTCCAGATCGCTGTCTTCCAGGATCTGCCGCCTGCGCAGCGTGCTCAGCGCCGACCAGAACGAGCCTTCTTCCAACCCAGCGACCTCCTGGAGCACATCGACCTGCGCATCGCGGCCCAGGATCGCGGCGGCGACGCAGAGCCGCCCTGCGGCGTCGTCCAGACCGCCCAGGCGACCGGCGATGAGGCTCTGGATGGACCTGGGGGTGGGCAACACGCGCATGCCGCTGACAAAGGTCTCGTCCAAACCACCCAGGCGCCATTGCCCCTGCCCATCAAGACCCAAAATCCCCTCGTCGAGGGCCATTTGCAGGTACTCGGCCACAAAGAATGGGTTGCCGCTGGCCTGCTGGACCACAAACTGCTCCAGCGCCTCAGGCGCACGCTCCAAGCCCAACATGCTGGCCGTCATCGAGGCGATCTCGGCGTCGGTCAGCCGTTCCAACTCATGGCGCACCGCCCCAGGCGCGTCCAACAACTTCAACACGGCCCTCGAAGACGACTCGCCGCGTGCATTGATCAGCACCATCCAGGGCCGCTTGGCCAGCGCGTTTTGGTGCAGGTGCTCCAAGAACGCCAGCGAGAGCGGGTCGGCCCAGTGCAGGTCGTCAAAGACCAGCAGGAGCGGTTCGCCCTGGGTGAAGGCGTCCAGCGTCTGGATGAGGGCTTCAAAGAGGCGCAGCCGGGCCGAGTCGGGCGGCAAGGGCGCTGGTTCGGGGTACTGACGCTGCCCGGGCAATCGGCTCAAAAAGGGCGCAAACGGGTGGAGCAGGGGGCCGCGGGGGCCAAAGGCCAGATCGGTGGCCTCCTGGCCGCTGGCTCGGCAAACGTCGGCGATCTGTTGGAGCACGGCGATCATGACGCCCAGCGGGCGCTTGGCGCCGTCGCTGGCGCACTGCCCGGTCAAGACCAGGCGCTTGTCCATCCGTGCCCGTTGGATCAGTTCCATGGTCAGGCGAGTTTTTCCAACCCCGCTGGGGCCGGAGAGCGTTTGGAGGGTGCCGGGGGGGGATTGGGTGGCTTGGAGGTGGTTGAGGAGGGTGGTCTGGAGGCCGTCGCGGCCCCAGAGCGGCGGGGCGTAGAGGTGGGGCTGCGGGGTGGGCGGTGGGGTGGGGAAGTGGGCGGTGATGCCCATTTGGGCCAGGGCGTTGAGGATGGCCTGGGCGTGGCCGGGGCGCTCGTTGGGGGACTTGGCCAGCAGGCGCATGATGAGCGCTTCGAGGTGCGCTGGGATGGTGGCGCCAAACTCAGAGGGGCGGCGCGGGGGGAGGGTGACGTGGCAAACCAGCACCGAGCGCGCGTCGGGGCCCAGAAACGGGGCGCGGCCCGCGAAGATCTCGTAGAGGATGCAGCCCAGCGCGTAAAGGTCAGCGCGGGCGTCAAAGTGGCGGCCTTCGATCCGCTCGGGGCACATGTAGAGCGCGGTGCCGTCGCGGTATCCGGCGTCGATGAGGGCGTCCGGGTCCACCCGGTGGCTCTTTTGAGCGGCCAAACCAAAGTCCACCAACACCGCGTGGCCCTCTTTGGCCGAAAGCAACACGTTGGCCGGCTTGAGATCGCAGTGCACCAGCCCCTCGCCGTGAAGGTAGGCCAGCGCGTGGCAAAGCTGGGCCACGGCGATGAGCAACCCGGTGGTGCGCTCGTCGAGCGCGTGATGGTGGGGGTTTTGTTGGGCGGCAGGGGGATCCTGGGGGCGCAGCAGCGGGGAGAAGTCCTCGACGCTGGCGTAGAGCGCTTCGGCGTCGATCTCCACACTCTTGCGGCGGCTTTTGCGGTCCTGTGCGCCGCTGTCGTGCGCTGAGTCCAGACCCGAGAGCGGCATCAGGCGCGTGCCGCCATGAAGCGCGCCGCTGTGCACCGTGTCGCTCACCGTCAACTGCGTCACCGAGGTGTCTTGCGGCGAAGCCTGGGTCCGCATCGCGTCTTTGAGCGTCTGGCCGTCGACCAACTCCATGGCGTACCACGGGCAGTCCTTCTCCACCCCGTCGTCGAGCACCTTGACGATCCCCGGATGGTCCAGGCGCCGCAACGCCTGGATCTCCAGACGCATCCCCCGCATCAACCGCGCGTGAGGCTTTTTGAGGGTCTTGAGCGCCACGGGCAACCCCGTGGTCGTGTGCCTTGCCCGATACACCACCCCCATGCCGCCCTGGCCCAAAATCTCCTGCAACTCATACTCGCCCATCGACTTCTCGTCTTCGGCGGGCAGCAAGGCGGCAGGTTTTTTGGATGGGGAGGGGGCGTGCAGGCTGCCCAGCGTGGTGGTGGCCATGGTGGGCGTTTGGACGGCGTCTTGCTCGGCAGGTGGCCCAAAAGCGTCCAGGGCGGCCAGATCCGCCACCAGTTGGGCACACCACTGGCACGCGTCGATGTGATCATCGAGCATCGCGCGCTCGTCGTCGGCCAATTCCCCCTGGAGCATGGCCACAAAAAGCGATTCGTCCGGGCAGTCAGTCATCGTCCTTAACGCCGATCCAATCTCGCCAGCGCTGTCGTTTGGCGCTGGAGGTCGCATCGAGGATGGATCGTCGGGCCGTCAGCCAGGACAAGACCCGATCGGCGTTGTAAGCCACCGGGTCCGGGTGTTTCATGACCGAGACCAACTCCACGATCCGCGCTTCGGGCCTCCAGGAGTCAATCTGGAGGCCATGCTTGGCGAAGCCCTCCTTCAATAGGACGTCACGGTCGTGGGTGTCTTTGCGTGCATTCCACCAGGTTCGCCAGGATTCAACCCCCTGATCAATGCTTTTGCGCGGCACGCTGCGACCCACGCGCAAGTTCATGGTGTGGTTGGTGATCCGGCGCAACGCCGTCTGGGCCGCCTCGCGCACGTCACTGTTGTCATGCCCCAACGCGTCGATGAGCGAGGGGATCAGCACCGGCGACATGACATGGCGAGCGGCGATGGCGGCCAACAACGCCTCTGGGGTGCCCTTGCCGCCCTCGATGATGCGCTTGGAGCGCAGCGCGTCGGCCAAAAGCGGCGCAAACTCAACCGAACCCATCCGCCCGATGATGACGTACGCTCTGCGGATGTGCGCCGCGCGGCGCTTCTTGTGGGTCCCGATCTCCCAGGGCTGGTGGGCGCCGCGCATGGCCTCGGCCGTCAACGCCACCGGCTTGCCCGTAAAGTCAGGGTCATCGACCTTGATGCCCCCGTCGGCGCGCCGCAAAAACTTCTCCAGCGTGTAAGCCAGCAGCCCCGCGCGCTGGCCCCAGTCCACCACCATCTCAATGGCCTTGGCCTGAACCTCTCCGTTGGGGTCCATCAACGCCACCTCGGCGATGGCCGGGGCCGCATCGTAAAGCCTGCGCGCCTCGATCCGCTCGTAGGCCAGCAAGCGCATCTCTTTTTTGCGCACCCGCAGCCCCTGCGCCAACGACGCCGCCCGCAGCTCCAGCCTCGGGTCCCTCATCTCGATCCAAGGCCAATAAGGCTCGGCGTCCCGGCACCCATGGATCCGCTCGCCCGGATCGCAGTAAATCCGCACATGGAAGTGATCGTCGTGGGGCGCGCTGTCCCCCGGCTGCTTGACCAACTGACGCGCCTTGATCAACACCTCCAGCGGCTCCCCGATGGCCACGGCGTGGTCCAACATCGCGCGCCGCAGCGCGTGCGCCGCAAAGATCCACTGGACCTTGATGGTCGGGTGGGTCAACAGGGCTTTGACCAGCAGCCAGTTGCGCTCCACGTCAAAGGTGAAGACCGACTCGTCGAGCACGCGCTTGGTGCCGCGCTCAAAGGTCAGCATGGTGTTGAGTTCGTAAGGCTGACCGTCCTTGTGCACAAAGAAGGCAAAGTCCACGTCGCGCCCCGCCGCGTGCGACTTGCTCCACGGCATCGGTCCGCCGCCCTCCACAGACATGTTGCAGACCTGAAGCTTGGGCCCCGGCATGGCCGTGTGCACCGCTTTGGCCGCGTATTTGACCAATTCGATCAGCCGAGGCTCGGCGAAGTTGGTCTTGCGCTCCTTGCACATGGTCAAAATGTTGTGGTGCGGGCCGCTGTCCTCAAGCTTCACACCCCCCGGCAGGCGCCCGTAGATGGGATCGCCCATGCTGGGCGAAGTGCCCCATTTTTTGCGGTTGCGCCAGTGGAGCAAGACCTCGTAGCTGTGGTCTTTGGTGGCGTAATCCTCGGCGGTGGGCCGCGTGTCGGTTTCGGGGATCTCCACAGGCTCTGCCGCCGGAATCAGCTTGTCCCCAGGCTTGAGCTCCGGGCCTTTTGGGGGAGCCTGTGCGATGGGCGGCGCCCCCGGCTGTGCAGGGGGAGTCGCCTTGTTTGAGCGCTGAGGTGACCCGTCGTCGCGAGCGGCCTTGGCGGCTCGTTTTTGTCCCTGATGGGCGGCTTGGGCCGCTGGCGCGTGGTTGTTGGCGGCGGGCTGGTCGCACGCGACCACCAACGCTACGCCCAGCCACAGTCCAAGCAAGAGCGCCGCTGCGGGAGGCTTTGGACGCTGTGTTTGGGTGGGGTTCGACGGGGTTTGGCTGATGTCTGGATTGCGTTTCACGGGGCTCAAGGTGCTTTGGGGCGCCAGCCCGCGACGCCATCAAGGAAGTCTTGGGGCACTTGGAGGGGCGCACACGGACCCAAAGGCCCCGCAAGGCGAGGTCCAGTCGAGTATAACGGCTCCAGGAGTGCTCCAATAAAAGGGCGGCTGAAGATAAACCGAAGGCGACGCCGATGACCAGAGATTTTCAGTGTCGAGGCAGGCACCGACTAGACCGCGTCCCGATTAAAACGAGCCTTGCGAGGGCGAGAAATCACAGTTGAGGTCGAGAGATGCGAAAGGCTTGGAGTCACGACAGTGACTCTGGGGAGATGACACTGGAAAGTGGTATCTCTTAGACCTTTTGCATCTCTGCAATCGATGAGAGCGCAGACGAACCGGGGGTTCGTCGAGCATCGACGACGAAGAAATGGGCTGTGAGAGCCGCCAGCGCTGGCTTGTTTTGAGCGGTACGCGGTCTAGAGAGAGGGGGAAAAAGAAGAGGCCGCTTGTGCAGTCACAAGCGGCCTCTTCTTTTAAAATCTGTCTGCGGCGTGATGGGCAGCCCCGTCACGCAGCGCCGTCAGATCTCATTTGGCGGCGGCGAAGCGGGCGCTGACAGCGTCCCAATCGACGACGTTGAACCAGGCGCCGACGTAGTCGCCGCGACGGTTCTGGTAGTTGAGGTAGTAGGCGTGCTCCCACACGTCCAGGCCCAGGATGGGGGTGCCGCTGCCGTCCATCAGGGGGTTGTCCTGGTTGGGGCTGGAGGTGACGGCCACAGCGCCGTCTTTGACGACCAGCCAGGCCCAGCCGGAGCCGAAGCGGGTGGCGGCGGCGCTGGCGAAGGCTTTCTTGAAGTCCTCAAAGCTGCCAAAGGCGGCGTTGATGGCGTCGGCCAGCTCACCGGTGGGCTCGCCGCCCTTGCCGGGGCCCATCACGGACCAGAAGAGGCTGTGGTTGTAGAAGCCACCGCCGTTGTTGCGCACGCCGTTGCGGATGGCTTCCGGCACCGCGTCCAGGTTGGACAGAAGCTCCTCGATGGACTTGTCGCCCAGGCCCTCAGCCTTCTCCAGCGCGGCGTTGAGCTTGTTGGTGTAACCGTTGTGGTGCTTGCCGTGGTGGATGCGCATGGTCCGCTCGTCGATGTGGGGCTCCAGCGCGTTGTAATCGTAGGGCAGCTCGGGAAGCGTAAAGGCCATGGTTCTCTCCTGATATGGGGTTGGGATCGAGTGTCGTTGACTCAAGACAACCTGTGACAACCAGCCCATAAGCAGGTCTTGGATGCGTCACAGGAGTGCCAAAGCGAGGCAGAAACTACCAAACGCTAACAACGAGATGCAACCTTGAATCAGGAGGTTCAAAGCTAAACTGGACAAAAAAGGTCCGCAACGGCACCCGCAGCGGATTTTGACCGTGTGAAAAGGGCAAAAAGGGCACCCTGGCGCAGTTCAGGTGGGACGCCAGGGGCAAAGCAGGCCTTTAGCCCCAAGACGTCACTCACCGTCGTGTTCATGGCCGTCGTGATCGCCGTCTTCCTCGCCGTCGTGGTCGTGACCGTCGCTGTGATCGCTGCCGCCGGCCGACATGATCATGATCCACAGCGGACCTTCAGTCGGCGGCGCCAACTCAATGGCCACCATGCCCTCAGCGTGCACGTGGTGGGCCGAGGCACCTGCGATGGCGTCCGGGCAGTCGCCGTTGGGCATCTCAGCGCCCGACTCCAGCGCCTGCATGTTCTGAGTGATGGACACCAAACGCTCGCCCTCATCAGTGAAGACCATGATGTCATTGTGCTCGACGGGGCTGTGGAAGGCCACAAAGCCATTGCCCTCGGCAGGGAAGGTCACGGCGTAGGCCATGCCTGGGGTCAGCATGTTGCCTTCGCCCAGCTCGGCAGCGCTGGCCGTCGCAGTCGCTTCCATGACCGTGCCGGCCTCAATCGCCATGCACGCCATCAGCGCGTGGTCGGGGCCTGCGTCGTTGTTGTGATCATGATCGTGGTCATGATCGCCGCCCTGCGCCGAGTGGATCATCAACCAGACCTCACCTGCGCCGCTAAGCTCCAGTGTCATCATGCCTTCCGCAGGGATGTGCATGTTGTATTGGCCCTTGATGCTTTCATCGCAAGACGCCGTGCTCACCGCCGTGGGCACCGCCAGCGCGCCGCCGTCTTTGCTCACCGCCGCGATGGCCGCCGTGTCGGCAAAGAAGGTCAAGTCGTTGTGCTCGGCAGGGTTGTTGAAGGCCACAAAGCCGCTGCCACCTGCGGGAATGGTGATCTTGTAGGCGGCGCCAGCGGACAACATCTGACCCTCACCCAGGGTGTCGGCGCTTGCAGCCGCTTCGAGCGCCGCAGCTTCGCCGCTCTCAAACGCCTCACACGCCATCTGAGCGGCCGAAGCCGGGCTGGTGTCGTTGTTGCCATGATCGTGGTCGTCGTGGTCATGATCGTTGTTGTGATCGTCGTGATCATGGCCGTTGTTGGCTTCGTCACCGTGGTTGTGATCACCATCCTCGTGATCATGACCGCAGGCGGCGTTGGTGGACAGGAAAGCCAAAAGCAGGAACAGGCAAAGGCGCTTTGTCATCGTCGATGGCCTCATATGCAACATCAAAACATCAATGTGGATCTTTGGTGGGCGTAGACCCAGAGATACACCCAGAACTTGATGTCCATGACCTTAGCGCCTCACGCGTGAATGTCTGCGTGGCAAAATGTCGCACCCGTGAGGCATATTGTCGCACCTAGACCTACAGAGGGCTCCTGCGGCGCCTTGGGCGAAGAAAAATGATGGCGCCGGACCCAAACGCAGAGAAAAGCAATGCGTCAGTCGGTGAGGCTGGCGATGGTGTGGATGCGCTGGGCATAGGCGCGGTCGCGCGTTGCTGGGATCTGGCCAAGTTGGGTCTGGCAGAAGTGGGCCAGGGCCTCGGTCTCGGCCTCTTTGCGGGTCGGGTCGGTCTCCTGGGCGATGTCGGTGGCGTAGGAGGCGGCAAAGAAGGCGTCGGCCAGCGCCTCGGCGTGGGGCCGCAGCATGAGCGCCGCCAAGCCCGGATCGCGCACGTCCGCCATCTGAACCAGCGCGTGTTGGGTGCGTTCAATGGTCTCAAAGGCCGGGGCGAGCGGCTTGGAGAGGCCTTTGGCGGCCTCCAGGCGAGCGGTCAAGCCTGCCAGAAAGCCCTCGTGGAGGCGGTGGCGCGCAAAGTCGCGCACGGTCTGGGCCACCAACGTGTTGTGGGTGCCCTCCCAGTTTTCGTAGACAACGTTGTCGCGCAAGAGCCGTGGCAACACCGAAAAACTCTCAATGGCGCCGTTGCCGCCGAGCGTCTCGATGCCCGTCAAGACCACCCGATGGGAGTGCTGACAGGAGCGCATTTTGGCCAGGTTGGTCGCCACGCGCAAAAAGGCCTGCTCTGAGGCATCGAGACGCCCCGCCTCGGCTTCATCCGCCACGGCGGCCAGCTCCAGGCTCCCGGCCATCAACGCCGCCGAGGTGCTGCGTGTCGAGGCCAGCATCTCCTGCATCAACGGAAACTCAAAGACCGGTCGACCAAAGGCCCGGCGCGCCCTGGCATAACCGTCGGCGATCACATGCGCGCGCCGCGAGATCCCCGCGCAGCCCACCGTGTTGTAGAGCCGAGAGGTGTTGATGACATAACGCATCACGGTGCCAAAACCCTTCTGGGCCAACCCCACCGCGTAACCCACCGCCCCATTGAAATCCAACTCGCCAGAGGGCATCGAGCGCGTGCCCAGCTTGTCCTTCAGGCGCCGCAGCGCAAAGTGGTTGGCCGACCCGTCCTCAAGCAGCCTGGGGACCACAAAGAGACCCAGCCCAGCTGTCCCCTCTGGCCCACCTTCATAACGGGCCGTCATCAAAATCAGATCCGCGTCCGCATTGGAGCAAAACCACTTCTCGCCGTGAATCCGCCAACGCGTCGTGCCCAGTGATTCGCCGTCTGGCACCGCGCGCACCGTGTTGGCCCCCACGTCCGAGCCGCCCTGCACCTCGGTCAAGAACTGGGCGCCGTCCAGGCGCTGGCTGTAGTCGTTGGTCAAGAGCCCCGGCATCCAGCGCGCCTTCAACGCCTTGGAACCCGCCCCGGCCAGCGCTTTGACCACCCCAGCCGTGCACGCCACCGGGCAGTTGTGGCCCGCTTCCCCCACGTGGCTCGAAAGATAAAAGAGGGCCTGGGCGTGCAGGTTGGCCGGGGACTGAGCGTAGACCGAGATGACACGGCCGTCCTCGTAAATGGCCTTGCCGCAGTCATGGTAGGAAGGGTGGTGTTCGATCCCTTCAGTGCGCTCTCCGATGGGCGACCAGCGCTCCAACCTGGGCAGGTTCCAGTGGCGGTTGTTGATGACGGCGGCCTGATCCAAAGGGCCAGCGGCGACTTGACCAAATGACTCCAGGTGGTTTTGGGCCTGCGCAAAGCGCTCGGGCGCCATCAGGCGCTTGAGCAGGCGCTGGAGTTGGTGATTGCTGGTGTAGAAGTTGGTGGGTTGGCTCTCTTGCCACTGGCGCAGGTCGGCGCGGGCCTTCTGGTGTCGCTCAGTCATGTGCTTGGCCTCCTGATTGTGGGTCTTGATGGGGAGGTGTGGGGCCGGAGTGCTTGATGTTGTAGCGCCGAGCGCCAGCACCTTCAAGCACCCATCCATTGTCTCGGAGCGGTTTTGAACCCCTCAAATGGGCTGTGATGGCACATGCCGTGCAAACCGATCGCAGCGTCTGTCAGGTGGGTCTCAAATGACCGCTGAAGAGGGCTCGGCAGGGGGATTGCTAGATCGTGGCTGGGATTGGCAGATGTTCTCGGGGGCTTTGTGCTCGGTGCCATCGCGGCGACGTGGGGTTGTCGCGGTGGGCTCCTTTGGCCTGGGCAGGGAGGCGGCGGCGGTTGCTGGGTTTGGGGTGGTGAGGGTGGCACACGGTTTGCTCTTTGCGGGCTCACACAGAAGCCATGTTGCGCCCTTAAGGAAGGCGGGCGTGACCTACGATGTGCCAAAGGAGGGTCCCATGAAGGCAAAGGTCCTGGTGTGTGCGGTGCTGGCGGCGATGGCGTCGTCTGGGTTGATGGCGTGCGAAGCGCCCGAGGTGAAGACGTTTGAGGTCGTCCGTGACACCGCAGCGGTCCAAGAGGAGACGGCGCCTCGGGACGGCGAAGAAGAGGTCCTTCAAGCCAAAACCCAGGCCCAAAACAAGGTCAAGGCAGACCGCCGCATCTTGCAGCAGGTCACCGAAGCCGTGCTTGAGCAGTTTGAGGGCCGGGGCGAAGCCGTGCTGATGGATGCACGCACCGGAGCGTTGTTGGCGCAGGTTGGCGGCGAGGAGCCCCACGGGGTGGGTTCGACCTTCAAGCCCATCAGCACGCTGGCAGCGCTCGCCAGCCCAGAACTTGGGCTGAAGCCGGACGCACAGATGAATTGCAAAGGGTACACCAAGTTCGGTGGCCGGCACTTTCACTGCTGGAAGCGAGATGGGCACGGAGAGGTGGGGCTGGATGATGCGTTGGCCCAGTCGTGCAACAGCGTCAGCTTTGAGCTGGCAAGCCACGCCCATTACGATGACATCGTGACCTTTGCGCGGCGTTTTGGTCTGGGTGAGGCCCCCGGGCCTGGGTTGGCCCCAGGCGGCAAGCTCCTGTCACAAAAGGACATCCCCAAATTTGTTGAAGGCTACAAGCTCCTCCTGTCTGTGGGGCAACACCCGTTTGAACAGAACCTCTTGCAGATGGCGCGGGCCTACGGCGTCCTTGCCAGGGGCCACCTGGTGCAGGTGCACCGTCCAGGAGACGATTGGGACAAGCCCACCCCGGTTGAGTTGGACCCAGAGGCGCTGGCCATGGTTCGCAAAGGGCTGGTCGATGCGGTGGCTGGTCCCAAAGGCACCGCACACTGGGCGGCCAGCAAGCGGGTGTCCGTGGCGGGTAAGACGGGCACCGTTTGGACCGGCCAAAATTACAGAAAGCCGTCGGCGGACAATGACCAGATTTACGATGACGCCTGGTTTGCGGGGTATGCGCCCGCCGATGAGCCCGAGGTGGTCGTGGTGGTACGGGTCAAAGGGGGTGTGTCCGGGGGCAAAACGGCCGCGCCCGTGGCCCGTGAGCTGCTGGAAGCCTGGCACGAGGTCCGCTGAGCGCGCCGCGATGCCCAGCAAATGCGGTTCAGGGAGTGTCCAACCCCAGCACCTGACTGATGAAGAGCGCGGCCGCTTCTCGCATGTACGCCCGGTTGGACTGCTTGCGAAACCCGTGTCCCTCATCCTTCGCCAGCAAATACCACACCTCGCCGCCGCCCGCGCGCACGACCTCGACGATCTGCTCGGCCTCCGAGGCGGGCACCCTGGGGTCGTTGAGCCCCTGGATGACAAAGAGGGGCTTGGTGATCTTGCTGGCGTTGCGCAGCGGCGAGATCTCCTTGAAAAACTCGGCCATCTTGGGGTCGCGCTCGTCGCCGTACTCTACGCGGCGCAGATCGCGGCGGTAGCCCTTGGTGTTGGTCAAGAATGTGGCAAAATCCGAGATGCCCACGACGTCCACGCCACCCGCGACCCGGTCGGCGTAATCGATCATCGACGCCAGCACCATGTATCCCCCATAAGATCCGCCGTAGAGCAGGACCCGGTCGGGGTCGAGGTCGGGCTGTGTGGCGATCCAGTCCAGCAACGCGCCGATGTCCTCGACCGAGCGCTTGCGGTTGAACCCATTGTCGAGCCCCATCCAGGTCTTGCCGTAGCCAGAAGAACCCCGCACGTTGGGCGCCACCACGGCCACACCCAGCTCGCCGGCCCACGCCTGGACGCTGGGGTTGAACCTGGGGCGATGCTGGCTGGCCGGGCCGCCGTGGATGGACACCACCACCGGCGTTTTTGCCCCGTCAGCGGGGCGATTTTTGGGTCGATAGACCCAGGCCGGGACCACGACGTCGTCGCTGGGGTAGCGGATCAACTCCGGCTTGGCAAAGTTGTCCGCGTTCAGCCCCCCGATCTCGCTGGCGGTCCACCGGGTCAGCTTCTGGCCCTTGATCTCAAATGACCACACGTCCGAGGGACTGTTGTAGGCGTTCAAGGCGACGGCCACCTTAGAGCCATCGTCGTTGAAGCGCAGGCTGTCGATCACCCCGGGCGGCAGCTTCGGCCCGCGACGAGAGACACCGGTCTTGAGATCAATGAGGTAAAGCTCTGAGCCGCCATCGACGTTGACAGCGTAGACGCCGGTGCGGCCGTCGGGGGCGACCTCCATCCGCTCGATGTTCCACTTGAGGTCGGGGGTGAGCACCTTTGGGGCATCTTTGCCCTTGAGCGAGACGCGGACCAGACGCCTGAACTCACTCTTGTAGTCGGTGACGGCCAGGACCGCGTCCTTCATCAACGCCACAGGCGCCCAGAAGGCTTCAAGATCGGGGCGGATCTGGGTGGGCTCGGCGCCTTCACCGGGCTTGAGGAGGTACATCTCACCGCGCTCCGGCGAGATGTACCGACCCAGGAGCAGTTGGCTGTTGTCTGCCGACCAGTCCCCTGGGTAGACGTAGCCTTCACCTTTCCAGAGGGTCTGGCCTGCGGGTTTGCCGGGGGCGTTCATGTCCAGGGCGACGATGCTGTAGTTGGGATCTTGCGCCGTGGTGCTGTTCCAGGCCACCCAGCGGCCATCGTCGGACCAGAGGGCCGAGCCGTTGCGGGTGTCGGGGTCGGTGATTGGGGTGGCGAGCCCGGAGTCGAGGTCAAAGAGCGACAGTTGGTAGAGTTCATTGCCGCCGACGTCGCGGCTCATCACGAAGGTGCGGCCGTTGGAGGGTCTGACGGCGCCGCCAGCGACGCGCTCGTTGTAGAAGGTGAGCTGTTGCCGGGCACCCATGGGCTGCTCGACGCGGTGGAACTGGTAGGTTTCGCCAAAGCGAGTGCGGATCAGGATGCCCTGGTCGAGCCAGCCCGAAAGGGTCGCGCTGCGGGTGTTCTGGTATTGCTGGAGTCGATCCCTGAGCGCGGCGGGGACCTCTGGGACCCCTTCGATGACAAGGTTGCCGCGCTCGACGCGCCCGTTGTTGTCCTCGGGCGCTTCTGGGGCGGCCTCGGCGGGGGCTTTGGCCTTGGCAGCGACGACATCTGGCTTGGGTGAGGCGGTGTTTGGGGCTGCGCACGTGTAGGCGCAGGCGGCGGCGATGAGGACGGTGCCCAGGCAGCGGTCGAGACGCATGATTCACCCTCTTTGGTGCATGGTGTGGGTCAGGGGTGGAGGCCGGGAAGGTGCAGGTTCCGGAGGTGGTCGATGGGGCGAGCCTTGGAGCGGATGGCTTCCCAGCCCTTTTGGATGTGTTGGGGGTTGGTGGGGGGGCGGGCCTTGCCGCTGCCTTCGGTGGCTTTGCGGCTGACGGCGATGCGGCTGCGCAGGTGTGTGAGGTCGCCGTTGGCGTCGCGGATGCCGGTCATGGGGAGGGTGCCGTTGCTGGTTTCGAGCAGGAAGTTGTCCTGGCTGGTGGGCCGCAGGCGGCGCGTGTAGTCAAAGCCCTGTTCCTCCCAGGCGGGGACGAGGGCGGTGAGGTTCTGGCCGTCGTATCCGATGTAAAAGACGGGGAGGGTGCCCAGCGGCGCGGTCTGGACCCACTGGCCGACGTACTGCTCGAAGGTCTCGGGGGTGGGTTGGAGGGCATCGGGGGCCTGGGTCAGCGGGTAGCGTGCGGCCTCGCGGACCAGCGCGGGGATCATGCAGTCGATGACCGGGCCGCTGGGGCCGTTGACCATGGCGGCCATGGCGAAGCCCGTCTCGGGCAGGGTGTAGAGCAGGGAGGTGAAGTCGCCCGTGGAGCCGTCGTGGAAGAGGGTGAGGACGTCTCGGAACTGATTGGTTCCGGTGAAGAGGCCGCGCTGGACGATGACCCCGTAGCCGTATTGGTCAATCTGGCCGGGGCCGCTGACGTTGACCTGGCCGGTGCGCATCAGCTGCCAGCTCTCCTGGCTGAGCACGTCCTCGTTGCCCGCCATCAAGAAGCTCCCAAAGCGCAGCAGGTTGTCCATGGAGGTCCAGCCGAGCCCGGCGGGTCTGGCCCAGGTGTTTTCCCAGGCGTCGACGGCGACGGCCTGATCGCCCAGGAGGCCAGTGGTGGTCCCCAGCGCGTGATCGCCGTCGTCCAGCACGTCCTGGGCGCGAAAGACCGTCCGGTCCATGCCCAGGGGTTCAAAGACGCGCTCGGTGATGGCCTCGCGGTAGAACTGCCCCGAGGCCTGCTCAATCAGCAACCCCGCCAGATAGAAGTTGGGGTTGGAGTAGTTGTAGAAGGTGCCCGGAGGGGCGTGGAAGAGGATGTCCAGGAAGTCGGCGCTGGTCAGGAAGTCTTCGAGGCCCTGGTCCTCCAGGGTGCCGTTGAGGGTCAACTCGTCGATCATCCCGCCCTGGTGGCTCATCAGCATGTGCAGGCTCATCGCGCCGTCGGGTTGTTGCTCAAAGTCCAATTCGGGGCGGACTTCACGGATGTCCTGGTGCAGCGCCAGCGTGCCGTCGTCGACGTAGCTCAGGGCGGCGGCGGACGTCATCATCTTCAGCACCGAGCCAAAGCGAAAGAGGGTCTCGGGGCCCACGGGCTCCTGGCTGTCGAGGCTGCGCTGGCCGTAGCCGTCGATCGTCACCACCTGGCCATCTTCCATAAAGCCCACCACCGCGCCCGTGGCCAGCGTCTGGTCCAGAGCGCCCGTTAAGCAGCCCAGGACGTCGGCGTTGCGCGCGGCAAAGTCGCCATCGGGCCGGGGTTCGATGACCCGATTGGGGGGCGGCTCATCGGCGTCTGGTGTGTCGATGGTGTCTGGAGGGTCGTCGCCGTCGGGCTGATCGGTGTCGGGCACCGTGCCCGCGTCTGTGGGGGGCTCGGCGGTATTGGTGTTGCCGTCATCGCCGCAGGCTGTGGGGCACCACAGCGCGGTGCAAAGCAGGCCCAGAAAAAGGACGCGTCGTGTTTGGGTCATGGGCTAAGAGGTGCTCCTCTTGTTGGCGGTGGGCGCACCGCCGCCGATGGTGCGGGGTGACGCCATGGTCCTTGCGGTGGCCGCAAGGCCGCAAATGATCGTGCTCGACCACACCAACACGCGTTTGTGCTTGTGCATGCCCAAAAAATGTCGGGAAAAAAGGACGAAGAGCCGCACGGAGCAGCAGACAAACTTGATCAACCGAAGTCGTCCACCTGGTTTATCCACTCCGCTCCGGCGGCCTTACATTTGGCAATATGCGATATGAACGGGCTTATGAAAAGAGTTTATGTTGTTTTTTGTGGGGTTTTGTTGTTGGTAAAATCCAAGGTTGGGCAGTTATGGTCGTCTGTGACGGGGTTGATCGGTTTTGTCTCATTGTGACAGACTTGGGTGTTTTTGATGGGGTCCGGGAACTCATATCGACACGCTCTGTGGATGGAGTAACCTGTTATTGTAAATTTTCAAGCTCATGCGCAAGCTCATCACTGACTGCTGATTTTGGCGCGCGTGCCAGAACATCTGGAAGCTGTCTGACAATCCAGTGCCGAGAGACATTTGGTCTTCAGGTGGCCGAGCGCTGCTGGTGCATGCTGTAAAAACACCAGGGCACGGCCGCGATCGGTGGGGGCTGGGCGGCGGGAGAGGCGAGCACGGCAAAGCGCCGCGCGCGGTAGCGTCCTGGGGGGTGGCCCATGTGGCGCGCAAAGAGGCTGGTGAAGGAGCCCTGGCTCTGAAAACCGACCTCAAAGCAGATCTGGGCCACGCTCAGCTCGGTCTCCAGCAAGAGGCGGCGCGCGTGTTTCAGGCGCGCCCGGGTCAGGTACTGGTGTGGGGTGGCACCGTAGGCCCGGCGAAAACGCCGCAAAAAGTGGTAGCGGGACATGAAGGCGCACCGGGCGATCAGGTCCAGGTCGATGGGGTCGGCGTGGTGCGCGTCGATAAAGACCCGCGCGCGCTCAAGGCGCGCGTCGAGGTCCATCGGCAGGCCGCTGGTCGCGTTGCCCAGGCCCGCAAACCACCACGACCAGGCCTCCTTGGCCGTGGTCCATGTGGGGCGATGGAGATCCATTTGGCCTCAGGGGTGCTGGTGGGGCTGGACGAGGCTAAACCAGTTGCCCGAGTTGTCCTTCAAGAGGGCCTCGATGCCGTAAGGGCGCTCGGCGGGTGGCTGCATGAACTCCACGCCGCGATCTTTGAGGGTCGCGTATGTCGCCTGGCAGTCGTCGGTCTTGAAGACCCCCGCGCCCATCGCCCCCTTGCTCATCAGGACCTTGAAGGCCGCCAGCGTCTCGTCGTCGTACATGGGGCTTGGCCCCACGGGCATCAGCGCCAGATCGACGTCCTTCTGATCGGCCGGTCCGACCGTCACCCACCGAAACCCCTCGATGGTCACGTCGGTGCGCAGCTCAAAGCCCATCTTCTGCGTGTAGAAGGCCAGCGCCTCGTCCTGGTCATGGACAAAAATGGTCACGTGAGAAATGCCTTGGATCATGTCTTTCCCCTCTGAGAAAAGGTCTGTGCCCGGCGCTCAAACCGCCCGGCGATGTCTGTGGCTTTGTTTAGCACTGAACATCAGACCTGTCTTCTCGAATATTGCGCTTTTGAAAGACAATCACAACCACACGCGCTCTCACAGACCCGACACCGGGATGATGTTGTTGCCGTCCCCGCCCCGGCCAAGCTCCACAAAGACCCCCAACTGGCCGTCCCCTACCGAGACGGTCACCACAAAGGGATCGTCGTCAAAGCGGCCACACTCTGCGGCGCCGACCTCGTAGACATGGATGGCGTCGCCGTTTTCAATGGGCCTTAGCCCCTGCGGGCTGGAGAAGCCCACCGTGATGAACCCACCGCCGAGCGACACAAACCGGGACGGGTCCACGCCGCCGCCGCCAAAGCACCCTTCGTCGTCGATCACGTCCGGCGGCCCCAACGCCGCCAAACCGTCGCACGCGATGTTGCCCACAGCGCCGCCGCAAGGGATCTCGGTCAGATCATTGATGATCACGTCCGCAAAGAACTCCTGGCCGTTGGATTTGATCAGGCCCGCCGCGTCAATGTCCGCTCCAGGGGTCTCGTCCTGCGAGGCCGGGGCACCGTCCTGGATGAGCAGCACGCTTGCGCCAGCCGGAGGCTCTGGCGGGATTGGGGGAGGGTCGGGCTCGTCGGGCGGATCGTCAGGCGGATCGTCGGGGGGCTCTGGGACGTCGTTGTTGCCAGGCTCCGGTGGGGGAGGGCTGTTGTTGTCCTGCTCGCCGTCTGGTGCCGGTGTGCCGTCGATTTCGGCGCCGCTGCCGCTGTAGTTGACCTCTTGACAGGCCAGCGCCGCAAATCCAATCCAAACCAGCGCAAAGAGCCGCGTGTGCTTCATCATCCTGGGCCTCCAAGGCCGTCTCTTTGTGGGTTGCAAGCACAAAGGTGGCGCTTTTGGGCAAGACACGTCAAGTCCCCATGTCACGATTGTCATAGGATAGACGGAGCCCCGTTGTGTCGGCCTTGAACCCTCTTCACGTCTGCACAGCCGCCCGCACCACAGGGCACCCATGTCGCGTTCTGCCGTCCCAAAATGGGCTCGGATGACCCTCCAAAACCTTGCGAGCCCCTGATGGCGGTGGTGGAGGTGCCTTGGCCCCGGTCTTGCTCATGTCAGCGCCGAAGCCGCAGCAGGACTTGATACCAAAGCACAGAAGTCCGACTCACTTTGTAGCGGCCCTGATGGCGTTCAGAACCACGGAACTTGCTTGCGGTGGCTATGCCACAGCTTCGCTCGTCCCGAGGTCCTGGCCATCCATCATTGCTCGCTACAAAGCAAGCCTTTCTTCTGCACTTTGGTATGACGCGCTGATGACGCACCGCCAATGCCCATGTCAGCGCCAGCCAAGGAAAAGGGAACCGAGTTGAAGGTTTTGATGACACACCGCCCGTCACACCGGGCCTGGATGCTCTGTCTTTGCACGGCGATGCTCGCCGTGTGGGGATGTGGTGAAACAGCGCCAGGGGCGCTGGGCCAGATTGATTTTGCCCCCGAATGCGGGTCTTTGGATCAGGCCTGCCTGGAGCAGAGCCTCAACGCCCCCATCGCAGCGGGCGCCACGGTCGAAATGGGGATCAACTTCAAGTTTCAGGGCAGCTCTGGGCCGCCGATGCGCATGGAAGCCATCGACGAGGCCGCGTTCAAGCTCGATGGCAGCCGCGTTGAGGCTGTGAAGCCCGGCGTCAGGCCCCTGATGGTCATTGGCCCCGATGGTCTGGTGCTCGATTTCATCCACTTGTGGGTCGCCATACCCGACGAGCTGCGCCTGGTCAGCCACACCGACGCCGGTCTGGTCATTGGGCCGCTGGGCGCCTCGGCGCAAATGCTGCCCGGCGATGAACTCAACCTCACCGTGGAGCCCTTCGCAAATTCTCAGGCCCTCCTGGGGGATTTTGACGTCGAGTGGGAGGTCACCGGCGACGCCGTGGCCATTCTCCAAGACGGCGTCCTTGGCGCCCATCGGATCGTGGCGCGACAACCCGGTCAGGCTTCCTTGACCGCCACCGCGCTGGGTTTGTCGATTGCCGTGGATGTGGAGGTGCTGCCATGAATGTCCGTCTGATGATCCTCCTGGCGCTCTGCGCTCTGGCGTCGGCCTGCAACCTCGACCTCCAACCGCTGACCGCGCCGCCGCCCGGCCGCGTGGCCGAGATCAACCCCGCCAACGGCAAGATCGTCATGTCCCAGGGCGTGGCGCTGGCCGTCCAGTGCACCGACGGCTGCGATGGCGTCTGTGTCCGGCCCCGCTTCTCGGTCGACAACGGCGAGGTGCTCGACGTCCGCCCCGGCTTCCTGGGCTCGTCCAACGACAACCTCAACGCCTCCAGCGTCAACGACGACACTCGAATCCAGATCCTGGTGGCGCAAACCCCCGGCACCTCCAAGCTGCGCGTCAAAAGCACCTGCACCGACCGAAACTACACCGTCACGGTCTTGGCCGAAGACCCCAACGACGACCAACCCTGAGCTTTATGCTTTGTCGTGGGGCCAGTCGCCGGGTACGGCGGCGCGGTAAAAGGCCTGCAACGCCCGGCGCAGCGCCCGCATGGTGGCCGGCAAGGTCCCCATGTCTGCGGCGGCGGCCACCGTCGCCCAGTCGTCAAAGGCCACCGCGCGGCGCAAGAGCAGCGTCTTTTGCCGCTCGCTGAGCCCCTCCAGGGCCTCGGGATACGCCTGGATGAAGGTGCGCACCGCCAACGGCGCGCTTTCAAAGTGACGCGGCCCAAACGCCACGCTGTAAACCACCCGCGCAGCCACCTCCAGGCTCATCGGCGCAGGCTCATCCACCAGCGCATCCAAGATCGCCCGGTGAAGCGGCGGCGGTAAAGGCAGCGGCCCGTCCTTTTCCATCAATTCAAGCTGTGTGGGCAGGTCTCTGGCCAACTCGGCGCGCAAGGTCTGCACCAGCGCGCGGGCTTTGGGCGACACCGGCCGCAGCATCGCCACCGAAGGCTCCCCCGTCCTGGCGCCACGGCTCGTTCCCACGCGCGCCAACGCATACCCCAGCGCCCTGCGGAAGCCCACCACCCTCGCCGTGGCACCAAAAAGCGTCCCAAAAAGGTCCGGCCGCTCGCTGCGGTGGACGTGTTCGACCAGGGCGCTGGCCAGACCGCGCCGCCGCAGCGCTGGATGGGCGGCGATCCGCACGCTGCGGATCATCTTCAGGGTGCCTGCCTGGGTGTGTCCGGTGTGGCTGATCAGGGTGTCGGCCAGCGCGTGGCCTCGAATCCGCTCTTTGCCCTGCGCCAAACGCTCGCATTGCGCCACACTCAGGCCGCCTTCGCGCGCCACCAGGCAGGCCGCCACCACATTTGACCCCTGGAGCGTGGCGTAGAGCCCAATATTGGGCGCGTCGAGCATTCGATGGAGGTCTCCGGGCGACGTGCGGTAGTGGGCCTGCACCAAAAGGCCAAAAAACTGCCTCAAGAGCCCTTCATCGTGCGCCAAAGCCTCTCGATCCAGCGCCACCGATTGCCTCAAACCCCCGTCACCGTCCCCCGACACCGCCGCAGGCTCGGCGTCCAGCACCAATGCGTCGTTGATCAACGCCTCCAGGCGGTCGCCCGCGCCCCATCGGATGGGGGTTTCCAGCGTCAAAGCCGCCACATTGGCCCGCTGCGTCTGCAACCAGGGCACAAAACGCAGCGAAAAGCCGCGCCCGGTGCCCTCATACCCATGTGTGGTGGTGGCAAAGGCCAGATGGGCGCCCCCAAACCTCAAGGTCAGCCGCTGGAGCAGCGGCAAAGAGAGCGCCGCGGCCTCATCCACGACCAGAATGTCCACTGGATCGGCGCCCAAGAGGTCGGTCGGGGCAATGTAATGGTCTCGCTGGGCGCCTTTGGGGTCGTCCGGCCTTAAAAATCGGAAGATTTCGGCGGCAGATCGCGCATCGGACGCCGTGACGGCCAGTTTCAGGTGCGGCGCGCGGCGCAAAACCTCCCGAAGCGCCATGCCCAGCGCGCTGGACTTGCCCCTGCCTCGGTCGGCCATCAACGTCGATGTGGTCGGCGCTGACGAACTTAAACATGCCGCCAACCGCTCGGCCACCAGACGTTGCTGCGCGCTGCCGACGGTCTTTTGAATGTCGCCGGGGCGAACCGGGCCGTTATCAGGGGTTTTATGGCGCTCCAGGCAGCGCTCCAGGCGTCTCCAGAAGCGATCGGTGACGTCCAAAGGCCCATAAGGCGGCAAAGTCAGCGCCGCGCCGTGCCGCGCGGG
>CAKZKQ010000312.1 GCA_937123825.1 uncultured Pseudomonadota bacterium | reverse complement strand
GTTTTGAACGTGTTTGCCGTTGGCTCTGGCCTCCTTGGCGGGGCTGTGCAGAGTCTGGGGGT
This sequence comes from uncultured Pseudomonadota bacterium, assembly GCA_937123825.1. Lineage (GTDB taxonomy): Bacteria > Myxococcota_A > Bradymonadia > Bradymonadales > CAKZKQ01. The sequence continues at coordinate 3,261 of CAKZKQ010000312.1, read as the reverse complement.
GGTGCGGGCTCGTTGGGCCTGTGGGTGGGCTTGGAGGCGCTGGGTTGGCCTGTGCGTTTGTGTGTGTTTAGCGCCTACCTGAGGGCGTCTATATAGTGTTGGGGGTTGGACTTTGTGGGTTGGGAGCGCTAAATTGATGTTTGGGCAATAGGCGTTGGTGTGGAGGTGGGGGATGGTGAGCATCCTTCTACCCATTCCGTTCACAATCTCTTCAGTTTGGTCATCATGAAAAGCAGGCATCTTCTTGGTGTGACGCGTTGGTTTTTGACAGCGACTCTGGCGCTCGGTCTGGGTCTTGTGGCGTGCAGCGACCCTCCCACCAGTGGTGGCGTGGGTGGCGGCGGCGACGATGAAGAGAACAACGACGCCAACAACACGGCCAACAATGACGACGGCAACAACGAGGTCAACAACACCCCGGTGATGTGCGTCGACAACGACGGCGATGGCTTTGGCGAGGGTTGCGCGCAGGGCCCCGATTGCAACGACCAGCGCGCCGACGTCAACCCCCAGGCTGAGGATGTCTGTGATGGGGTGGACAACAACTGTGACGGCGACGCCGACCCGGGTTGGCCGTGTCCCGACGGGGCTGAGCGCAGCTGCTACGGCGGCGATGAGGCCACGCGCGGCAAGGGCATTTGTCGCTCGGGCGTGCAGACCTGCGTCGAGGGAGCGTGGGGCGCGTGTCTGGGGCAGCGGGTGCCCGAAGAAGAGGTCGGCAACGACCTGGACGACAACTGCGACGGCGAGACGGATGAAGGGCTGCTCAACGCCTGCGGTGCTTGCGGGGAGACGCCCGCCGAGGAGTGCGGCAACGGTCTTGATGACAACTGCGACGGTCGGATTGACGAGTCCGCTGCAGGGTGTACCTGCGACAACCGCACCGGCCAGCCCTGCTACGGCGGCCCGCCCCAGACGCTGGGCGTCGGTCAGTGCCGCGGTGGCGTGGCCGACTGCAACGGCGCCGATTGGGGCGCCTGTGTGGGTCAGGTCCTGCCTGAGCGCGAGGTCTGTGACGGCATCGACAACGACTGCGACGGTTTGATCGACGAAGGCCTGCGCAACGCCTGCGGCGCCTGCGGCGAAGAAGACCCCGACGAGCTTTGCGACGGTTTTGACAACGACTGCGACACCCTCATCGACGAAGGTCTGGCCAACGCCTGCGGCACCTGCTCGGCGGACATCCCCGACGAGGCCTGCGGCGACGGCCTGGACAACGATTGCGACGGTCTGGTCGATGAAGGCTGCGGCTGCAGCGGCGACGAGACCTGCTACCCCGGCCCCGACCACACCCGAGGTGTCGGCCAATGCGCCGACGGTGCCCGCACCTGTGACGGCGAGTTCTGGAGCGAGTGCAGCGGCGCCGTGACGCCTCAGTCCGAGGTCTGTGACGGTCTGGACAACGACTGCGACGGTCTGGTCGACGAAGGCCCCGGCGGCTGCTCCATCTGCGGCCCCCAGGAAGAGGTCTGCGACGGCATCGACAACGACTGCGACGGCTTCATTGACGAGTTTGTCACCAACAACTGCGGCCAGTGTGACCAGGACACCCCCGAGGAAATTTGCGGCGACGGCGTCGACAACGACTGCGATGGTCTGGAAGATGAAGGCCTCATCAACGCTTGCGGCACCTGCGGCGACTCCTGCTATGAGGAAGAGTGGACCAGCACCAACAACCGCCTGCCCGAGGGCGAGTACCAGGGACTGGAGGACAGCGGCAACGGCGGCGGCCTGCGCCTGGGCCGCAGCACCTTCACGCTGCCCTTCATCTGGGTCGCCAACAGCAACGAAGACACCGTCTCCAAGATCAACACCGTCACCGGCGTTGAAGAGGGGCGCTACCGCGTCGGCGACAACCCCAGCCGTACCGCCGTGGACCTCGACGGCAATGTCTGGGTTGCCAACCGCAACAGCAACAACGTCCACCGCATCCGCCTCTTCGACTGCGAAGGCCAGGCCTGTGTCGATCCCCCCATCAACGTCGGCGGCGGCCCCCGCGGCGTGGCCGTCGATGCCAACAACAACGGCTGGGTCGGTTCATGGACGGACAACAACGTCATGAAGATCAACACCCAGACCATGTCCGTCGAGCAGGTCATCAACGTCCCCGGGCAGGTCTACGGCGTCGCCATTGACTCCGAGGGCAACCTCTGGACCGCCGAGCGCGGCGGCGGCGTCATCTCCCGCATCAACACCGAGACCGGCCAGCTCATCGAGACCCTCACGCCGCCCTTTGGCCGCTCCCTCTACGGCATCGCCATCGACGGCGACGGCAACGTCTGGTTGGGGAACTTCACCGAAAACAACGTCATGAAGTACAACCCCCGCAACGGCCAGTGGCAGCAGTTCAATGACCCCAGCGGCACCCAAACCCGCGGACTGGCCGTCGACGGCGACGGCTTTGTCTGGGTCGCCAACTCCGGCTCCAACAACGTCACCAAGTTCCGCGCCTCTGACGGCACCCGCATCGGCACCTATCTCAAGGCCGAACAGCTGCGGATCCTGCTGGCACTGATGGTGCTGCTGGTCTGCGGTAAACTGGGGCTTGAGCTTCTTATTCAGCCGGACGAGCTGTTCTCGCTCGGCGTGGCAGGAGGTCACTGATGACGCCGCTCTTCCGCCTGTTGCTAATTGCCCTGCTCAGCCTTCCTGCGGTTCTCGCTTCCCCAGGTCGCGCCAACGAGCGCGAAGCGGTTGTGCTTGGCCTCAGCCAGAACCGCGTCGCCATTACTGCCGATTTTGACGGCTCTGAAATCCTGGTTTTCGGCGCGGTGAAACGCGACACTCCGATCCCGGCGGATGCGCCGCCGCTCGAAGTGATCGTCACCGTGTCCGGCCCCTCCGCCCCGGTCACCGTGCGTCGCAAGGAACGAAAGCTGGGGATCTGGGTCAACACCGACAGTGTCCTTGTCGACCTTGCGCCCAGTTTCTATGCCGTCGCCACCAGCGGACCTTTGGATGACATTCTGACTGACACTGAAGATCTGCGCTATCGCGTGTCGATCGAGCGTGCGATCCGCTCTGTTGGTGCTGCGATGCATATCCGCGGAGCGCAGGATTTCGCTGACGCTGTGGTTCGCATCCGCGAAGATGAAAACCTCTATTCCATTCGCGAAGCCACGGTGGCTGTGGACGAACAAACCCTGTTCCGCACCTCAATCGACATGCCCGCCGACCTGACTGAGGGGGACTATACTGCCCGTATTTTCCTGACCCGCCGTGGAGAGGTGGTTTCGCAATACGCGACGACCATTGATGTCC
>CAKZKQ010000311.1 GCA_937123825.1 uncultured Pseudomonadota bacterium | reverse complement strand
CCACCGCAAGCGAGTTCCGTGGTTCCTGGCGCCGTTAGGGCCGTCACAAAGTGAGTCGGACGTCTGCAATTTGGTATCAGGAGCCATCGCCATGACCCGCGCATACACCTTCTTCGCTGCCCTGCTGACCCTCATCGTCGCCCTCTCCACCGCCTGCCAGGAGCTGCCCGCCCCCAACAACGACTCGGCGCAGGCCAGCGCCCTGTCCCCCCAACCGGTGCAGGCAACCCCGCAGACTGCCTCGCCCCACCACCCCGGCGCTGGCCGCGCCACCAACCTTGCGCCCGTCCCCATGCCCTCGTTCCAGGACGAGCCCCAGGAGGCGCCGGTTCCCGTCAAACCCGCCGAGCCCAAAAAGAAGGCCCCCACCGTCAAACACACCCCCGCCAAAGACGACCGCGGCCCCGCCGAGGCCCACAGCAACCTGCGCCTCGACGACTTTGCCGTGGCCACCAACGTCGTCAAACGCGTCCCTCAGGGCGTCGATGACACCTTTGATGTCTCCGAGGGCACGCTCTGGGGTTACGTCAAGGTCCGCAACACCCAGACCCCCACCCACGTCACCATGGTCTGGAAGCGCAACGGTGTCCTGCGCACCCGCATCGACGTCAAGGTCGGCACCAGCCCCGGATGGCGCACCTGGAGCCGCCAGCGCATCCGCCCCCAGCGCGACGCTGGGCGCTGGACCCTGGAGGTCTTCACCGCCGACGGCGACCTGCTCGGCGCCCGCACCTTCGACGTCGTCAAAGCCGCTGACCCCCAGGCCACCGCCGAACTCGAAGAAGTCCCCGGCTGTTGAACGCCACGACTCAGACCACTGCCAACACTCGCCATCGCTCGCCCCCACCACCGGGGGCTTTTCTTTTTGAAGTGTCTGAATTGGGGGCCTGACCAAGGGCCTTGGTTTTATTGGGAATGTTTTTGGGTTGGTTTGATTTATCCGCCCCGCAGGGTGACATCGCGTCATCCTGAATATAAACACTGTGGCGCGCGCCTTGGGCTTTTGCTGGAGCCCACTGTCAGGCGCCGTCAGGTGGGGGAGAGAATGAAGCCAGCCTTGCAGAGATTCAGCAGCGCCGTGGTGCTCGCGGCGTTGACCATCGTGGTGTGCACCGCCACAGCCCAGCAGCCCGACAAGCCCGTCCAGGACGACCTGCGCCCCATGACCCGCGCCCAGGCCCTCCAGATGGCCGCCGAGCGCAACTACGGCGTCATGGTCGAGCGCCTTGCCACCAAGGCCGCCGATGAAAACACTGCGCTGGCTCGCCTCACCTACATCCCCACGCTCAACATCAACGCCTCCTACTTTGACAACGCCGCCCAGAACGCGCGCCCGGCCCAGAGCGGCGCCGATCTGACCGGTCTGGTCAACTGGAACACCCCCTGGGGCATGGCGTTGACCGCCGGGCTGACCTCCAACGGCCGCTTCGCCGGGGCGCTCAACCCCGCCAGCACCGCCCTCTTTATGGCCGCCAGCCAGAGTCTTTTGCGCGGCGGCTTTGAAGCAGGCGCCTTCACCCCCGCCCTTGAAGCCGACGTCCAGGCCGATGTCCAGCGCCAACGCCTGCGCCAGACCCTCAACGATCTTTTGGTTCAGGTTGAGGCCGCTTACTGGGAGTTGGCCTTTGCCCAGACCAACGTCGAAGGCCGCCTGCGCTCGCTGGAGCGCGCCCGCGCCCAGTACGAAGACACCCGCGAAAACATCGACCGGGGCCTGCTGGCCGAAGCCGACATCTTCATCGTCGAAGAAAACGTTGTCCTCTTTGAAGACCAGTGGGTCCGCGCCAAAGAGAGCCTCAAGCTGGCCCGAAGCCGTCTTGCTCAACTCCTCCAGCTTGGCCCCGGCGTCTGGCCCCAGGCCACTGACAGCCTGGAGCAAGCGCTCGAAACCCCCCCTTCGCTCATGGAGGCCTCGCGGGTGGCGCTCCAGAACAACCCCGCCGTGCGCGTCCAGCACCTTTTGGCGCGTTTGGCCAACATCCGCCTGTCGTTCAACGAAAATCAGGCCCTGCCGTCGCTCGATTTGGAGGCCAGCTTGCGCCTCAATGGGCAGGGCGAAGGGTTTGGAGAGGCGTACGGCGAGTCTTTTGCAGCCGACCAACCCGATTGGAGGGTGGGGGTGGTTTTTGAGGTGCCGCTGTGGTGGTCGGGGAACGCGGCGCGGGTGGCGCGCTCGGAGTTGGACGTCGAGCAGCGCCTGGTGGACGTCAAAGACATTGAGCAGCAGGTGCAGTTTGATATCCAGGAGCGCTTGATCAACTTCGACACGTTGACGCGGCGCCTGGAGCTTGCGCAAAAGCGCCTGAAGCTTGCCCAGGGCAAGCTGGACGCGCAGATGGAGCGCTACCGCAACGGGATCTCGACGCTGGATGAGGTGGTGCGCTTTCAGAGGGATCTGGACAGCGCCCTGATCGCCGAGCAGCGCGTGCGGGTGGAGCTGTTGCGGGCGCGCAGCCTCTTGTTGCAAGCTCAAGGGACGCTGCACGACGTGTACGGCGTGGGGGTGGAGTGATGGCGACCGATCAGGAGCCGCTCATCAAGCTCGATGAGTTGACCAAGGTCTACCGCACGGGGGACCTGGAGGTGCCAGTGCTGCGCGGCATCGATCTGGAGATCTATCCGGGCGAGTCGCTGGCGATCATGGGGCGCTCGGGGGCGGGCAAGTCGACGCTGATGAACATTCTGGGGTGTTTGGACCGCCCGACGGGGGGCCATTACATCCTGGATGGGTGTGATATTGGGCAGTTGGACGACGACGCGTTGTCGACGATTCGTGGGCGGACGATCGGTTTTGTCTTTCAGTCCTTTCACTTGCTGCGCAACCTCACCGTGACCGAAAACGTCGAGTTGCCCATGGAGTACCAGGGCGTGGCCCCTGCCGAGCGCCGCCAGCGCGCTCAGGAGTTGCTGCGCCGGGTGGGCCTGGGGCATCGGCTGGAGCACTTGCCGCAGAAGCTCTCGGGCGGTGAGCGCCAGAGGGTGGCGGTGGCCCGCGCGCTGTCCAACCAGCCCAGGTTGATTTTGGCCGATGAGCCGACCGGCAACCTGGACTCGGCGGCCCGCAACCGGATTTTGGAGCTTTTTGATGAGCTTCAGCAGGAAACCGGCGTGACCTTGATCATGGTCACCCACGATCCAGCCATTGGCAAAGACGCGCCCCGGTGCGTGATCGTGGCCGACGGCAAAGTGGTGGAGGATCGGCGATGAACCAGCGCGCTTTGATGGGTCTGGCTGTGCTGATCTGCGCGGCGGTTTTGGGCGCCGGATGCGGTGAGCCCGCCGACGCGGTGCCCCGCAAAGACAAGAATGCCGCTGCGCCGGGTGCCAAGCGCGGCCCGCGCCAGTTGACCTTTGATGGACGCGTGGTGCCGACCCAGGCCACCGAGCTTCGCGCCCCCCAGAACTCGCTCAAGCTGCGCTTCTGGACCATGTCCTCAAGCTGGACCAAGCTGGTGCAGCTGGCCCCCGAGGGCAAAGAGGTCAAAAAGGGCGACGTGGTGGGGCGCTTTGAGTTCCGAGGCGACCGCGCCTTGCCCCGGATCATGGACAACATCAACCAGGTCAAGGCCGAAAAGAACTCGGCAGTCCAGACCCAGACCAAGACCACCGACGAGCTGCGCACCCAACTGCGCCAGCAAGAGATCGACGCTCTGCAAGCCGAGTTGGACACCCGCAAGCAGGGCCTGGTCTCGGAGCGCAACATGGCCATCTTCACCATGGCCCACAAGCAGGCTCAGTTTGAGGCCAACGCCACGCGCCGTCAGGTGGCCGTGCAGCAGCGCCGGGCGGCCTCCCAGATTCAGTATTATGAAGAGCGCCTGGGGCAGGCCAACGCCGAGTTGGTGCGCTTCAACGACTTTAAAAAACGCTACGAGATCCTGGCCCCCCACGACGGCATCGTCCGCCACGGTTACAGCCGCAGGCGCCGCCGCAAGCTCCAAAAGGGCGACGGCATGCCCGCCGGTTACCCCTTTGCGTCGCTGGCGCTGGACAAGACCGTGATGGTCGAGTTCTTTGTGCCCGAAAACCAGCGCGCCAAGGTCAAGGTGGGGGATAAGGTCAAGGTGGTGGTGCCGCTGAGCGGCCAGGAGGTGGTGGCGGTGGTGGAGTCGCTGAGCGACTTTCCCCAGGAGATCGGTTTTTTGCGTGAAAACGACGAGCTGCCCGGCGCCCGCGAGAAGGTCTACGTGGCCCGCGCGCGCCTGGACGAGCAGCCCGACGAACTCAAGGCGGGCCTTGAGTTGGAGGTGATCCGCTGATGGGCTCCTGGTGGACATCTGTAAGGCGCAGCTTGTCGCAGTTCCGCACCAACCCGCTGCGGACCATGCTGACCCTCTTGGGGATCGTCTTTGGCGTGGGTTCGGTGGTGGCGATGGTGTCGGTGGGTGAAGGGGCTCAAAAGGAGATCCTGCAAACCATCGAGGCCATGGGCGCGACGACGACCCACATCAAGGCGCAGACCGTGGACCGGACCAACCTCTCGGAGGTGGTGGGGGACAGCGTGGGGCTCTCGCGGGCCGACGTGGTGGCCATCCGCCAGACGCTGCCCGAGATCCAGTCGGCGGCCTGGCGCAGCCGCCACCCGCTCAAAGTCACCGACCTGCCGCTGCCCGCCCAGGACATTCAGGTTCTGACCGTCAGCGCGTCCATTTTTGAGGTCCACAACCTCACCGTGGCCACCGGCCGCCCGCTGGCCCCGCTGGACAACCGCCAGATGCTGCGCACGGCGGTCCTTGGGGGCAAGCTGGCCCGTCAGGCCTTTGGCGACGAGGACCCCATCGGCAAGCGGATTCGGCTCGACTACGCCTTTTTTGAGGTTGTGGGGGTGCTCTCGGACCGTCGCGGTGGCAAGGGTCAGGAGTTGCCGCTCGACCCCGAGGTCTACGACAACGCCGTGCTCATCCCCTACAACACCTCGCTTGAAGAGTTGTCGCCTGCGCGGACGTACGGCGAGCTTGAGTTGGTGTCTCTGGAGGTGTCGACGACGCAGGAGACGTTGGCGTTGAAGCAGAAGCTGGCGCCGATCATGAATCAGCTCCACGGCGGGCGCGTGGACTACGAGATCATCGCCCCCGAAGAGATTTTGCAGCAGCGCAAGGCCGCCCAGTCGGTCCTTAACCTCGTCTTGATCTCGATCGCGGCGATTTCGTTGATCGTCGGCGGCATTGGGATCATGAACATCATGCTGGCCAACATCATGGAGCGCATCAGCGAGATCGGCCTGCGCCGCGCCATCGGCGCCCGTAAGCGGGACATCCGCAATCAGTTTTTGCTGGAGGCGGTGTTGATCTGCGTGGTGGGCGGCTTGATAGGGCTGGTGGCGGGGCTGGGTGTGGGGGCCGCGGTGGCGTGGCTGGCCGGGATTCCCTTTGCCTTTGCCTGGGAGTCGATGCTCTTGTCATTTGGGATTTCGTTGTTCATCGGGGCGATCTTTGGTCTGGTGCCCGCCGTGCGCGCGGCCAATGTGGATCCGATCGATGCGCTCAGGGGGGATTGAGGCGATGAGACGCACATGCAAAGTGGCGGTCGTCCTGCTGGCGGCCGCGTGGCTCCTGGGGGCTTGCGGCGAAGAAGAGGCGGTGCAGATCCTGCCCGAGGTCGAGGTGACCCAGGGCCCGCTCATCTACAAGGCCAGCTTCCACGGCGAGTTGGAGGCGGCCAAGAGTGTGGCCATTCATGCCCCTGAGCTTTCCGGCGTGGACTTTTTGACCGTGGACACCTTTGCGGCCGACGGCACGATGGTCAAAGAGGGCGACGAGGTGCTGACCTTTGTCCGGGGACCGCTTGAAGACGAGCTGCGCTCGGCCGAAACCGAGTTGGCCGTGGCCGAAGCCGAGCTTTCGCGGACCAACTACGACCTGGAGCAGGAGCGCGTCAAGCTGGAGTTGGACGTCAAGCGCAAGCAGATGAACCTGGAGCGCGCCGAGCTTTTTGTGGTCGAGGGCGTCAACCTCATCTCCAAGCTGGAGTTGAACAAGTACAAGCTCGACGTCGACAAGGCCAAGATCGAGTTGGCGCTGGCCCGAAAGGCGATGCGCGCCTTTGGCCAGAAGCGCGCCACGGCGCTGGAGATCCAGCAGCTTCGCGTCACCTCCAAGCAGCGCGAGGTGGATGAAAAGCGCCAGAACCTGGAAAACATGACCCTCAAGGCCCCCGCCTCCGGCATGCTCTACGGTCCCTACACGCGGCTCAACTGGGTCCGGGGCAAGGTGGCGGCCGGTTCGGTCTGTCGTCCTGGCGACAAGCTCCTTGAGTTGCCCGACTTGAGTCGCTTCAACGTCCTCATCCACGTGCGCCAGCGCGACGCGGCGCTGCTGACCGTCGGCGACACTGCCCTGGTCTACCCCACGGCGTCGCCCTCAGAGGGCATCAAGGCCACCATCACCCAAAAGGACGACGTGGCCACCACCCGCAACGAGCGCCTGGGCACCGAGCTGCCCGAAAACAACCTCAAAGAGATCAAGATCGTCCTCGAACTGGAGACCTCCTCGCCCGTGCTGCGCCCCGGCGGCACCGCCCGCGTCGACTTGGAGGTCGAGCTTGCCAAAGACGCCGTCCTGGTCCCGCTGGCGGCCGTTCAGACCGACGCTGGACGCAACAGCGTCAAGCTGCCCAACGGCGAGAGCGCCGACGTCAAGCTCGGCAAAGCCTCCACCGCCTTTGCGCAGGTGCTCGAAGGTCTGGAAGTGGGTCAGAGCGTCCTCCTCTCCGCCGCTTCCGAAGCTCCCTCAGCCAAAGACGCCCCCACCCCCTGACTTTGTCCCTTTGGTGTGTGTTGTATGGTGTGCTGAATCCATTTGTTTGTTCTGCACACGAGCGCACTTATCAGAATGATCTCAAACGCCTTTGTTGAGGTTCGGAGCAAGACCGAAGCCGAGCCCGAAATGTTGGGGTTGGCGGCCGAGTTGGAACACCGTGGCCTGAAGGTCTCCTTTTTTACGCCCAAAGACTTCCAAAGAGGACGCCTGGAGTTGTCTAAGGCGACGCTTGTGGCGGGTCAGGTGCCGACGGTGATTGGGGGATTAAAGGCGCTGTCTGTGCCTTACGAGCGTCTGTCGAGCTATCCAGACTGTCTCCAGGCCCATTTTCACAGGTCCATTTGGAGTTCGACGCTGGGCAAAGTTCGTGCGGCGTTTGAGGACGGCTCGGTTCGTCCCTTGTTCATCAAGCCAAGTCACAAACCCAAGCGTTTTGCAGCCGTGGTGGTGCAGTCGCTTGAGGATATGTGGTCTTTGGGTGCTGTCTCCAGGCGCACCAGGGTTTACTGTGCGGACCCGGTGGAGTGGGTGTCAGAGCACCGCTGCTTTGTGCTTGAGGGTGCGCTCATTGACCAGCGTTTTTACAGCGGGGATGTGGGTGTTTGCCCCGATGATGGGGTGGTGTCCGAGGCGATCGCGGCGATGGCTGCGGTTCCCGATGCTCCTGTGGCGTATTGCCTGGACGTGGGGGTGTTAAAGGATGGCCAAACCGCAGTGGTGGAAGTCAACGATGCCTTTGGTTTTGGGGCCTATGGACTGGAATACGGGTTGTACGCTGACATGACGCTGGCCAGATGGGCACAGCTTGTGGGTGGGGTTTTGTAACGGGGGTGGCCTGCAGCGTGTGATGGGATGTGTTGCGGGCTGGTGTGTTTTTGGGGGCAAGAAAGCAGTTGAGCGCGCCACGATGTGTGGAGCGCTCGGTGGGCGGTGGTGGGTTGTGGAGGGAGGGTGCTCGACCGGGTTGAAGTGGTCGGGCGTAGCGGCGCTCAGCCGGGTTGGGGGCGGCTGAGCGCGCTGGGTGTCAGCGGCGACGGCGGATGATGAGCGCCGCGCCCAGCAGGAGCAGCGTCCAGAGGGCGCCGGTGGGCGCCGCGGGCTGGTGCGGGGCGGTGGTGGCACACTTGAGGGCGCCGCCTTCGATGGTGAAGGTCACCTCTGCGTCATCGTCGTCGATGTTGTCATCGTCGTTGCCAGGCATGTCGTCCGAGGCATCGTTGGGATCGGTCTCGCCGTCGTCCACGCGGCCGTTGCGGTTGAGGTCCTCGTCGCCGTCGTTGACGCCGCCGTTGTCGGTGTCGGGGCTGACGGGGCTGGTGGTGGTGCTGGGGTCGGCGTCGGGCACAAAGTTGCCCACCGTCTCGTCGGTGTCATCGCCGGGCTCGGTCACACCAAGCTCGGTGCCGTCCAGG
>CAKZKQ010000310.1 GCA_937123825.1 uncultured Pseudomonadota bacterium | reverse complement strand
CCGGGCGGCCCTGGAAGTGGGGAACCTGCGTCGTTGCCAATAACAGAGGCCGGCAGGAAGGCGAGCGATTGCCGCCTATCCTGCCCCCCAATCCTGGCATACATGTCTGGGCACAGGCACCAAGCCCACAAACCCCCTTGGAAAGCTATCCAAGGCTCCGCCAGCGCTCATCCGACCACCCCAAACGAAGCACTTTCGCCTACATGCCCAACTCGTACCGGCGAAGCCAAGAACCCACCCATCGCAAATCCCATAAGTGAGCGAAGCGAACGAACCAAAAGGAAGCGAGCAAAGCGAGCGACCGAACCACAAGCGCAGCGCCAGCAAGCGAACCAAAAGGGCAGCCAAGCGAAGCGCGGCAACCGAACCGTGTGAACTCGCCCCGCGAGTTCACACCTGCGTCATGCCGCCGTCGATTACGAGGTCGGTGCCGACGATGTAGGAGGAGTCGGTGGAGGCCAGGAAGAGGGCGGCCTGGGCGATTTCGTTGGCTTGGCCGAAGCGGCCAAGGGGGACCTGGGTGACGACGTTTTTGCTGAAGTCGTCGATGGCTTCTTTGGGCAGGCCCATGCGGTCGAAGATGGGGGTGACGATGGGGCCGGGGCTGATGTTGTTGACGCGGATGTTGCGGCCGACCAGCTCGGCGGAGAAGGTGCGGGCCATGGAGCGCAGGGCGGCTTTGGTGGCGCCGTAGACGCTGGTGTTGGGCATGCCGACCTGGCCGGCGACGGAGCCGGTGAGAATGATGGAGGCGTTGTCGTTGAGCAGACCGAGGGATTTTTGGACGGTGAAGAAGGCGCCTTTGACGTTGATGTCAAAGAGGCGGTCGAAGAAGGCCTCGTCGCTGGCTTCAAGGGGGGCGAAGGCGGCCACGCCGGCGTTGACGTAGAGGACGTCGATGTTGCCGTAGCGCTCTTTGACGGTGGCGTAGAGGCGGTCGAGGTCGGCCAGGTTGCTGACGTCGCCCTGGACGGCGATGCCGCGGCCTTCGAGGGAGGCCTCGGCGCCTTTGAGGGTCTCGGCGTTGCGGCCAAAGATGACCACGTTGGCGCCTTCTTTGGCGAAGAGCTGGGCGGTGGCCAGGCCGATGCCGCTGTTTCCGCCGGTGATGACTGCGACTTTGCCTTGGAGTTTGTTGGACATGGTGTGCGTTTCCTTTTGATTGATTGGTCAAAAAATGACCGTTTTAGACTGATTGGTCAAAAATTGACCCGAAAAAATCCCGGCGCACATTGGTGCCGGGCGTTGAGTGATGGTGTTCTGGGTTCTGTTGGCGCGAGCGCTTGTGGTCGGTGGTGACGACAAGGGTGCAAGAGCGCCGAGAGAACCGTGGGACGTGGGCCTGGGTTCAGGCTTGGTCCAACATGCTGAGCGACGCGGTGATGGCATCGCCGATGAACGCGTTGTCGATGGAGGCCCGGTTGAGCAGCGCCATGCCTTGCATGGTGGCGACCAGTTGCCGGGCCAGGACCCTGGGCTTGGCGTTGCTGGAGATTTCTCCGGCTTGCTGGGCCTGGATCAGGACGTTGGCGAAGGCCTCTTCTTGAGCGCTGACATAACGCCGCAATTGGGCGTTGACGTCGGGCTCATGGGAGCCGAACTCGGCCATGGAGTTGCAGACCATGCACCCCTTGGCGTTGGGGGAGCCTGCGCCTTGCACGGTGGCCTTGAGTCTGGCAAGCGGCGAGCCTTCACCGCGCAGTCCCTGGAGCATCTTCTGCATGCGGGTGTCGTAGTAGTGTTCAAGGGCGGCCAGGTAGAGCGCGCGCTTGTCCCCGAATGCGTTGTAGATGCTCTGGCGACCGATGCCCATGGTCTGGACCAGTTGCGCCATCCCGGTGGCCTCGTAACCCTGTGACCAGAAGAGACCAAGCGCCTTTTCCAGTACATCGGTCCGGTCAAAAGCTTTGGGTCTGCCTCGTGCCATGGGGTTGGCCTCCATCGTTGGGTTGCAATCTAGGTTTTTTGACTGAATGGTCAAGTGTTGCTGGGGACTTTTTTCATCATTTCTTCCTGAGCCCCACCAGTGGTAGATTCAACACTGGCCTGTTGGGGGGATCAACCGCATCCTCAAATTCTGTGTGGTCGTGCGCTGGGATGGTCGCGCTGGTGGGGACGAGCCGCTTTGTTGTGGTGGCTGGTCGTTGTGAGCCGGTGGGGTGATCCTGGGGGCGGCGCGTGCGGAGGCTGGGCACCGTGTGGACAGGCTTTATTCTGGCTTGTGCCTTGGGCCTGGCGGTTCTTTGGGCTTTGTGTGGGCGTCGGTGGGAGGCGTTGCAGGGCTTTGGGGCCGCTTGGAGGGCACTTTTGAGGTGGTATGCTCGACTTTGAGACCGAACTGCGCACGCTCTTGCAGGCGCCGTATTCCTACATTCATCTGATCACACACGACGAGGCCAGGGCGGTGTCGGCCGTGGGGCGCATCGCCCGCAAGCAGGGCCGCGAGGTGCGTGAGTGGAGCGCGGTGCGCGGCATGGAGGGGGATCAGACGGTGGCGCCGGGGGACTTTCATGCGCTGCTGGACGCCATTGAGGCCGAGACCCAGCCGGTGATCTTTGTGCTCAAGGACCCCCACCCTTACTTGCAGGACCAGCGCGTGGTGCGCCGCCTCAGGGAGCTTGAGAGCTTGATCGCCGCCTTTGGCAAGTCGGTGGTCATGTGCGCGCCGATGGCGATCGACCTGCCAGAGCTGGCCACGGATTTGACCCAGCTCTCGGTGCCGCTGCCCGACCGTTTGGCGCTGGAGGAGATCTGCCGGGTGGTCTTTCCGATGGACCGCTGGCCCAATGTGGATCGGGACGCGTTGGTGGCCAGCGCCCTGGGGTTGACCAGCAGGCAGGCGCTGCGGGCTTTTCACCGCGCTCGGATTGAGTGCTTGAGGGCCTTCCGCAAGGGGTCGCCCAACTTTGACCTGGAGGCCTCGGTGCGCGACGAGAAGCGCCGGGTGGTCAGCAGCACCGACGTGGTCGAGTTTGTGGAGTCCGAGTTTGACGTGGCCGATGTGGGCGGCCTGGATGAGCTTAAGCTCTGGCTGTCGAGCCGCCGGGAGGCCTTTGGGGCCCAGGCCCGCGAGTTTGGCCTGCCGGCGCCCAAGGGGCTGCTCCTGCTGGGCGTGCAGGGTTGCGGCAAGAGCATGATGGCCAATGTGGTGTCCAAGTACTGGAACCTGCCGCTGCTGCGCCTTGATGTGGCGGCGCTCTTTGCTGGGGCGCGCGGCCCGGAGCGGGCGCTGCGTCTGGCGATCAACACCGCCGAGGCCATCAGCCCCGCCGTGCTCTGGCTTGATGAGTTGGAGAAGGCCTTTGATCCCGAGCGCGGCAGCGACGGCGAGCACAGGCTTCTGGGGACGATGCTGACGTGGTTGCAGGAGAAGACCAAGCCGGTCTTCTTTGTGGCGACCGCCAACCGCGTCGATTCACTGCCGCCCGAGTTGCTGCGTAAAGGACGCTTTGATGAGATCTTCTTTGTGGACCTGCCCGACCGGCGCTCGCGGGAGCAAATCTTGAACATCCACCTGGCGCGCCACAAGCGCCGCCCGGAGGACTTTGATTGCTCGGAGTTGTCGGAGTTGACGGCCAACTTCTCGGGGGCTGAGCTTGAGCAGGTCATTGTGGCGGCGCTCTATCTGGCCTTTGGCGAGCAGACGACGTTGAACCAGGAGCATCTGGTCAAGGCGGCACGTCAGACGGTGCCGCTCTTTCGCACCCGTGAGGAGGAGATCAAGGCGCTGCGCGGTTGGGCCAGAGAGCGGGCCCGCTTTGCCTCGCGCGATGCGACCCTCTTTGAACTCTTTGGTGGGGATAGGCCCACGCCCCGGCGCTGAGTTGAGCGCCGCGGCGCGGCCAGGAAAGCTCAGACGTAGGCCATCGAGACGTAGTCGGGGCGGTCGGCGGCCGAGTCGTGGCGAAATTCGCGCTCGACCTGTCCCTGGCGGATGAGGAAGATGCCCGGCATTTGAAAGCCGTCGCCCGCCAGCATGCCCACAAGGTGGCCGCCCATGATGCCGGCCTGAAAACCCCGGACCCAGCTTTTGAGGCCAAAGAGTTGGCGCATGTTGCCGCGCTTGAGTTGGAAGGCTTTGTAGAGCTTTTGTTCGGGATCGCTGATGTGGCGCACCCCGTTGAGCCCCCGGTAGTTGGAAAAGAACTTTTCGCCTTTGGCCAGCGGGCTCATGTGCACAAAGACCGGCAACACCCCCTGGTCTTCAATCCGCTCGCGGTCGCGGCCGATGTCGGCGGCGGCCTCTCGGCAGAAGGTGCACCCGAAGTGGCGCAAGAATACCAGCAACACGGGCCGCTGGTGCGTCAAATCCAGCAGGTCCTGGTCGTGTTGATCCCGCGCCTGGGCCATGGCCATGCGCAGCGGGGTGTCTGGGTTGGTGGCGATCATCGTTGGCTCTCTGCTCCGTCGTCAAGAATGTGAAGGCAACCGGCCTGACCGTCCAGGCGCACCTTCATACCGTCTTCAAGTCGCTGCCATGACCCGCGGCAATTGACCAACGCGGGGCGCCGAGCCTCTCGCAAGAGGATCGACGCATGAGACAGCTCTCCACCCAGGTCCGCCACGACGCCGCCCACTCTTGGAAAGAGCAGCGCCCAGGATGGTTCCAGCGCCGGGACCACCAAGATGGTCTGTGGGCCAAGGCGCTGGGGATTGGCCATGGTTTGACGTAAGTCGTCGGCTTTCAGGACAACGCCTTCGACCACATCGGGGCTCAGCGCGATGCCATCGATATGGCGTCCTCGCTCTGTCACCCCCAGCCCTGCACGATGGGCCTGCTGGACATGATGCTCGATGTCCTGTCGGGTTGCGGTGGTGGGCAATTCAACGGTCTGCAAACGCGCTTTTGCGCCGCGCTTTGCCTCAATCGCGGCCCTCCACTGATCAGGGGCACCTTCCAGGGCGTCGCGCCCCAGCCAGAAGACATCCTCTGGATCGTCGAGCCACCCGGCCTCGACGGCTGTGGCGGCCTCGGCCAGGATCCGGGTCCGCAGCGGCTTCCAGCGCACCATCAACTGGTCCCGAAACCACTCCCGGCGCACATCCACCACATAAAACGGCGCCAGGAGTCCCAAAGAGGTGCGCTTCCCGCCGCCGTCCGGCAGTGCAGATCCCTCTTTGCGGCTGCTGAGGTCGGTCAGCAGCTCGGCGCGCAGCTCTGCAAAGCGAGGCTGCCTGGGGTCGCTCTCCAGCGGCCCTCGGTGTCCATACCGGGTCAGCCAGTCGTCGAGCGCCCCTTCAAGCGCGCCCCCCTCAAGGCCAGCCATGGCCTCATAGTCCTCCATCATGTCCTGGGTCACGACCCGGGCGTGGCCTTTGATGCCCAGCCACCCCCGAACCCGAGCGATGCCGGTCAGCGCCCCGTTGATGGCAAAGTTGGTGCGGATGGCGGTGGCCATGGCGGCGACGTTGGCCTCAAAGAGGCTCGGCAGGTCAGTGGCGGCCTCGATTTGGGCGTCCAGCGCCGCCAGCGCCTTGCCAGCCCGCGCGATGGTCCACAGGTTTTGAAGCTGGAGCGCGACCAGACGCGGCGATTTGCGCACCATTCGCCCCAAATCGGCTTTCTGGTCGAGCGCCGAGCCCGACTCTCCGCCCACCCCCTCGGTCACAAAGCTGCGCGGCAGGCCCCAGTGGTCCATCAGCCGGAAAAAGAAGCCAAAGTTCATCCACGCCCGCTCGGCCACCTCCACAGCGTAGCTCGTCGACCAGGACGCGATGCTGGGGTCCACGCTGGCAAAGTAGGACAGGACCTGCGTGCTGGCCTCGACCAGGACGGACACAATCCAGGGGCTGGGCCAGTCGCCCAGGATCTCGCGGTGGTTGGCCAGGCTCAGCGTCTGACCCTTTTGGCTGACGTCAAAGAGGGCAGGGCGCGCCTGAAGGAGCACATGCTGCCCGCCCACAACAGCAAACTCCACGTCGACGGCGCGCCACCGGCTCGACCCCTCCAGATACACCGCCCGCAGCCGCTCCAACCACTGCGACCAGGGCTGGCCGCGCTGAAGGTGCCCAAAGGCCGTCTCACCGCGCTGCGTACCCGCGGTGATCTCGTGGTTGAGCCCCTCGGTCTGGCTGCGCTCGTAGTAAAACCCATCAAAAAAGGCCACCCCCGATCGCTCAGCCTCCACCAAAGGCTGTACAAAAACCACCGCCGGTCCCCCCTCAGGCAGTGCCTCCAGCACTCGCCTCAGCGCCCCCTCCATGCTTTGGCCCGCCATGACGGCCTCAGAGTGGAGTTGGCCCGCGTTGGAGGTCTCCTGGGTGTCTTCATCGGGCGAGCCTGAGCGCAGGATGATGTTCTGGTTTTGGAGGGGGGTGGGGAGCGTGGTGTGGGGGGCGGCGCGCAGAGAGGTGGCGGTGGCCCACCACGTCGGCGGCACCTTGAGCCCGGCTTTGGCGGCGCGGCCAAGCTCAAAGAGTTTGGGGACGGCGGCGTCTTTGAAGCGCTCCAGCGGTTGCCACTGCGTCAAGGGGTCACCTCGTTGGCCACGGCCTTCACCCAGCTTTGGGGGGCGTCGATGAGGGGATAATGGCCCCAATCGTCAAAGGTGCGGCGCTCAAACTGGTGTCCCAGCGCGCGCTCGCTGATTTGAAGCTCTTCGAGCGTGACCACGGCGTCCTGGCCGCCCCAGAGCATGACGATCTTGTCGAGCCGCTCGGGGTGTTTGGCGAAGGCCTCTTCGAGTTGCCGCAGCAGTCCGGGGGTCAGCCAGGTGAAGAAGTCGGCCATGGCGCTGCACTGGGCGTAGCCCTCAAAGAAGGCGGTGCGCATGGTGTCGCTGATGGGGGTTTCAAACTGTCGGCGGACAAACCAGCGCTGGAAGGCGCCCTGGGCAAAGAGCCACTGGAGGGTGGCGCGGGCCGGTCCAAAGCGCATGAGCTTGGGAAAGCGGCGGTTTTCCAAGCCCCAAAGCACGGGGGCTTGGAACATCATGGGGTGATCCAGCAGGCGCCCTCGGGCGCGCAGGGTCAGCGCCAGCAGGCCGCCGATGCCGGTGGCGTGAATCCAGGCCGGTGTGGGGCCGTCGTCCAGTGCGGCGATGTGGTCTGCAGTGGCGTCCAGGAAGCCGTCAAAGGAGTCGGCTTTGGGGCGGCCTTCGAAGCCTGGGTAGTGGACTTCGCGCAGCACAAAGGGGGGTTGTGTTTGGGTGTCGAGGGCGTCTCGGATGCGCTCAAGGCGCGCGGTACAGTGTCCGTTGCCGCCCATAAAGAGGACGAGGGGGGTGGTCAGGGGCAAGGGTCCCCTGTGGTGTGGCTGTGGTCTGATGGGGGCGACCCGTCGGCGGTCGTCCCCTGTTGTGGGAGTGGATGCGAGTGGGAGGGGGGAGGGTGCAAGGGATGCGCGCAAGACGGAGGGTTCAGGAGTAGAACTTCATCTCTTGCTTGGGGTTGCGGTTCATGAGGTCGCGCACGGCCAGGTCCACGGGTTTGTCCTCGTAGAGCACGCGGTAGACCTCGGTGCAGATGGGCATGTCGACGTCCAACTCCTGGGCCAGGTTGTAGACGGACTTGCTGGTCTTGATGCCCTCGGCCACCATCTTCATGTCAGCCAGGATGTCCTGGAGGCTCATGCCCTGGCCGAGTTTGACGCCGACGGTGCGGTTGCGGGACAGGCCGCCAGTGCATGTCAGCACGAGGTCGCCCATGCCTGAGAGGCCCGAGAGGGTCAGCGGGTTGGCGCCTTTGCGCACGGCAAGGCGCGTGATCTCGGCCAGCCCGCGGGTGACGATGGCGGCCCGTGAGTTGTGCCCAAAGCCCATGCCCGCGACGACCCCCGAGCCGATGGCGATGACGTTCTTGAGCGCGCCGCCGCACTCGACGCCAGTGACGTCGTGCGAGGTGTAGGTGCGGAAGTAGTCGGCCAGGAAGACGTGCTGGATTTTGGTGGCCAACTGGGGGGAGTAGGAGGCGATGACGACCAGAGTCGGGTGTTTTTCGGCGACCTCTTTGGCGAAGCTGGGCCCGGAGAGGTAGGCCAGATAGGGGTGGCAGCGCATGGGCAGGACATCTTCAAGGATCTCGCTGACGAGCATCAGAGAGCCGTTTTCGATGCCTTTGGAGGCGCTGACGATGGGGACGCCGACAGGGATGTGCTCGCTGGCCTGCGTCATGACGGTGCGCAGGACGTGGCTGGGCGACGCGGACAAGATCATGTCCTTGCCCGAGACGGCC
>CAKZKQ010000309.1 GCA_937123825.1 uncultured Pseudomonadota bacterium | reverse complement strand
GAGGTGCCCTTTGTGGCGCTGAGCGTGCAACACGACGGCTGCTCCAGCAGCGGCCAGCGGCGCGGCCCCGAGTGCAACGCCGCCATCAACCGCTACTGCGCCGCCAGGAGTTGCTCGGCGACCGGGTTTGGGCCCATCAGCACCGGCGACTTTGAGGCCACCGTCGTCTGCCTGGCCCCCGAGGTCGTCAACGTCCAGAGCACCACCTACACCACCATGCGCCAACGCCACCCCAACTGCGACGGCAACGAGCGCATCGGCCCCAACTGCAACGCCGCCATCAGCCGCCATTGCAACGAGATTGGGCTCACCACGGGCTTTGGCCCGCTGGAACACTCCGGAGACGGCCTCCAGATCGCCTGCGTGCCTTCGGCTCGGGTCATCGAGACGTCCTACACCGCCCTGTCACAGCACAACCCCGCCTGCACCCGCAACACCGAGCGCATCGG
The DNA here is from genome assembly GCA_937123825.1 of uncultured Pseudomonadota bacterium. GTDB lineage: Bacteria > Myxococcota_A > Bradymonadia > Bradymonadales > CAKZKQ01. The sequence goes on along the minus strand of CAKZKQ010000309.1, from coordinate 6,456 downwards.
CGCCAACTGCGACGACGCCATCCACAGAATGTGCGTCGCCAGCGGCCACACCACGGGCTTTGGCCCGCTGGAAAACATCAACGACGTGGCGGTCATCGCCTGCGTGGGTCCGTAAGAGACAAGGAGAAGCCCGATGACTGGTCACAAGAAGATCTCCCGACGCCTCTTTTTGCGGGGCCTCTTTGGCGGCGCCGCCTGCGCCGTGGCGCTGCCCTCACTGGACCTGATGCTGGGACCAAACGGCCAGGCCTTCGCCGACGGCGAGCCGCTGCCGACGCGCTTTGGGGTCTGGTTCTGGGGCAACGGCGTGCGGCCTGAGCGCTGGCGGCCAAGCGGCACCGGCGCCAACTGGAGCCCCAGCGAAGAGTTGGCCCCCCTGAGCGCCCACCGCGACTATCTGAGCATCGTCACCGGCTGCGAAATCAAGACCGGCACCCACCCCCACCACTCGGGCATGACGGGGATCATGACCGGCGCGCCGCTCCATCAAGTCGGCCCCGTGCGCGACACCATCGTCTCCACCTTCGCGCGCCCTTCCGTCGACCAGTTGGCCGCAGATTGGCACTCGGGCACAACCCCGTTTCGCTCGTTGGAGCTTGGCATCACCCATTTCAGGGGCACCGACGAAGGCACCACCTTCCAGCACCTGTCCCACAACGGCCCCAACAACCCCAACCCCGCCGAGTACTCCGCCCGCGCCCTTTACGAGCGCCTCTTTGGGGCCCAGTTCAACCCCAACATCAACTATGCGCGCACCAGCGTCCTGGACGCCGTCAGCGACCAGATCAACAGTCTCCAGCGCAACGTCGGCGCCCGCGACCGCCAGCGCCTGGAGCAGCACTTTGAGTCCGTGCGCACCCTGGAGCAGCGCCTTGCCAGCGAGCCGGGCGCGTGCAGCGGCCCCCCGGTCCCCTCGGACAACCCCGACATCGAGGGCCGCGAGCAGATCGAAGCCAAAAACGAGACCATGAGCCGCCTGCTGGGTCTGGCGCTGGCGTGCGACATGACGCGCAGCTTCTCGGTCCTCTTCAGCACCGCGGGATCTGGGGTCATCGTCTGGCAGGTCGGCGCCCGCAACAGCCTCCACCAGATCTGCCACGACGAGGCCGTGCCCCAACCCACCGTCCACGCCGCCACCGTCTTCACCATGGAGCGTCTGGCCGACTTCCTGGGGGTCCTTCGCAACACCCCCGAAGGCGACGGCAACGTCCTGGACCGCTGCTCGATCCTGTGCACCACCGAGCTGAGCGACGGCTGGCGCCACTCCAACCAGGAGTTCCCCATCATCATCGCGGGCAAGGGCGGCGGCCGCCTGCGCGGCAACCAGCACTACCGCTCCAACTCCGCAGAGAGCACCAGCAAGGCTGTCTTGACGGCGCTGCGCGGCGCCGGGGTGGAGTTGGAAGGCTTCGGCCACGGCGCCGGACACACCCGCGACTCGCTGGGCGCCCTGGAGAGCGCCTGAACACCGCGTTCCCCTTCACCCAGTTCACCCAGACCCCAATCAAACCCGTCCATGGCGGCCCAAGAACACCACAACGGCGTTGGCCATCTGCGCAGCCACACGGGTTCGCAAAGAAGGCCCACATCAGCGCCCACAACGCCCCCTTGAAAAAAATCATCGCGCGCCTTTAACACCACCGCGCACCACGGCATACACCCCATGAACGTCGGCCCGGCCAATGGCGGCCCGGACAACACGTCTTTTGCGGCGCAGACATTTGGGGATGGCAAGAAATGGTGCACAGACAAACCCTTTCCCCCTCACCCAAAGCCGGTCGCTGGCCCTTTTTCAAAAGCCGCTCGCCGACCCCAGACCCCAACCAGGGAGCAATGAGCGACCCCGTGACCCTCGACCCTGCTCGCCACCAGGAAGCTGCCCTCATCAACGCAGCGCTGGATGGAGACGGGCGCGCCTTCCGCGCGCTGGTCGAGCCGCACCTGCCCATGCTCTACCGCATCGCCGCGCGCGTCAGCGGCCAAAAAGAGTTGGCCGAAGACGCCGTCCAGGAAACCATGTTGCTGGCATTTAAAAACCTGCCAGGGTGGCGCCCCGAGGCCCCCTTCAAAGCCTTTTTGGCCAGCATCGCCGCCCGTCAGGCGCACACTCTGGTCCGCTCCGAGCGCCGACGTCACAAGCGCGAAACCCTCCACCCCGCCGCACCCCAGGCCGTGGCCACCCCCGAAGAACAGCTCCAGGGCACCAACGCCGCCGAACGGGTCCGCCGGATCATCGCCGCCATGCCCCGCAAGCGACGCGAAGTGCTCTTGCTGCGCCTCGACGCCGGGCTGGACTACAAAGAGATCGCCACCGTCATGAACACCACCACAAGCTCTGCGCGAGTTCTGGTCCACCTGGGCCTCAAAGACCTGCGCGCGCGGCTGGCCAAGGAGGAGGGCTCATGAGCGACCCCACGCCTCCAGAACCCGAAGACGACCTGCAAGCGCTCTTTAACGACACCGCCGCCACGCCCAGCCCAGAGACGCTGCGTCGCCTGGCGCGCGCGGCCGCGCACATCCCAACCCAACGCCCGCTCTCCATGCGCCAGCGCCTGCAGAGTTGGTGGCGACTGCTGGCCGACGCCCCCGCGCTGCCCATCGCCATGGCCATCGCTCTGGTCCTGGTGCTCGTTGGCGGCTGGGTGGCCTTGAACAACCCCGCGCCTGACCCACAAAACGAGCAACCCACCGCGGTGGCCCCCGCGCCCCTTGACACTGCCCCCGATCCCGCCGATCCAGGATTCTACCTCCACGGTGATGTCATGATCGAAATGGGTCATCAGGGGGTCGGATACCCCGGTGGCGGCGGCTTTGAGATCTTCACCGAGCCACCGGACAGCGCCTCACAGGAGCGCTGGAATCAGGCCGTTGAGAAGATCCTTCAGGAAGACATCAAGGTACACCGGCGATGACCCTCCCCCACCCCAGGCGCTCTTGGACAACACGTTCCAGGTCAAACGATGGCACCACCATCACGCCAACCCATACGGCAAGCCACTGGGGACACCTCAAACGGGACCTCAGGCCAGTGGCGATCATGCTCGCCCTATGCTGCGCTTGCCTCCTGACAGCCTGCGGACAGCCCCCCGCCCCTGCCCCAGCCCAACCTGCAGCACAAACCACACCCGCCGCCTCTGGCGCATCGCAAAACCCCACCGAAACCCAGACACTGGCAGCCCAACACCCCAGACAAAAACAAAAGCTGCGCCTGAAAATCCTGCGCGAGGTGGTCGGCGTCGATCAGGACAAAGCGCTTGAGGTCGACGCCATCCTGGGCGCCATGGACGCCGAACAATACGAAAACGCAGTTCAAATCAGAAACGCGCGCCGCCGCATGCGACGGCTCCTTGATGAGGACAGCCAAGACCAGGCCGCCTTCAAAGAGGCCATGGACAAACTCGCCGCCGCCAACCGCACCATGCAATCGCTCCACGCTCGCCAGTTCACCGCCCTCGAAGGCGCGCTGGAGCCCAGACAGCAAGCCCTCTTTGTCCTGGGCATGGAGCGCGTGCGCCGCCGCCTCCTACAAGAACTCGGCCAGGCCCCCGCAAACCGACCTGGTCGCGCCCACCGTGACGGCCCCCCCAGACATCGTCCCCCTCCCCCACCGCCTGGCTTCAGCGCCCCAACAGAAGGACACGAAGCCCCTCAAAACCACCGCCCCCACCCTCCTGACCGTCGCCCCTGATCTGCACCGCCTCCACACCAACATCTCCCCTGCACACGCGCCCTCATCACCCCCTCATCAAGCGACCTCAACGTGCTCCTGAACGCGTTCCAAGCCTTGTTCCACAAAGCGAACAATCATTTCCGAAGAATCAGAGTTCCATTTTGTGTCACGATGTCATCTTTAAAGGGACCATGGATGTGGCAACACAGACAGGGAGCGTGAAGCGCGTTGGGGCTTGGAACAACACGCTGGACACGCCCATGAAGGGAGCGCAGATGAGAGAAGGTGGCACGATGACAGACCCCCCACGGCCGCGCCTGCCGGGCACCATGACCAGAGTGTGGATCGCGCTGGTCTGCGTGACGGTGGCGCTGGGCGCGGTGATATCTCCGGCGGCAGCGCAGGACAGCCGAGCCCGCGAGGCCAAGGCTCAAAATCAAGCCGAAGGACAACTCTCCACCGGTGAACGCGTGCTGGGCACCGGCGCCGCCATTGTTCCAGGCCTCCTGGTCCACGGCAGCGGTCACATGGCCATCGGAGAGACACGCACCGGACTGCGCCTGCTGGCGGCTGAAGGCGCCGGACTTGGGATGATCGTGGTGGGACTTGGAGGGTTGGCGTCCACAGGCGCCTCTCCAAGACTGGTGGCCCCGTTTACCACCTCATTGGTGGGCGGCGTGGGGGCATTTGCCATCTCGGCGCTGGCTGACATCTATGGTGTGCTGGCTCCCAGCGGCGGCACCGGCAGCCCACAGCTCCGTGCCCCCGATTTGAACCTGGAGTTGGGCTACATGCACGCCTTCAACCCCACGTTCGACTTTCGCAACTTCACCATTGTCGGTGCCGAATGGAATGTTGGCGCCTGGCGTCTGGAGCCCCGAGGCTGGCTGGCCCTCGACGACGACAACTACCGCATCAGCGCCACCGCCGCCTGGCGCATCGCCGGACCACGGCCCGACCGCACCTACCGCGACGGCTCGTTCCTTGAACTGGTCTTTGGTGGCACACACCACCGCTACGGCACCGAAGGGTTTTCAGGGACCCTGGGCGAGGTGGCCCTGCAGGGGCGACTGGACCTGGTGCGGATTGGACCGACGCTCAAGGGCTCGTTTGCCGAGTTTGGCGGCGGCGTGGCCCTTGGAGCCTACCACTACGATGACATCGCCACCGAAACCGCCGAGCTGCTCATCCTCAACTTTGCCTTTGGCATCTACCTGGGACACAGCGGCGATGGCTGGGGCGAAGCCAAAATTTACTATGATCACCGCCATGACGGTTATGCCGAGGGCTTTAAAATGGCCGGGTTGGGCAGCGGCACCGCAGGGCACTTTGGGCTCAGCGTCGAAACACAAATCTATGATCGCTGGGGTGTGGCCGTGGCCACCGAAGCCGGCTCTGCAGTGATTGGCAGCTTGTCGCTGGTCTATCGCATGGGAGGTCAACGATGAAAAAGACCATGATGATGACCGCGGCATTGCTGGTGGCCGTCGTGCTGACCGGCTGCCTTGAAGTGGCCAATGAACGCGCCGCCCGCGACGCACAAATCGGCAAAGCCTCCATCGATGAACTCTCCATCACGATCGACGAAGGGCTGGCCAATGTGCGCGCCCTTGAACCCGGCAGGCTTGTGCTCTGGGGTCAAGCGCCGTTGCTGGACATGGAGGTGGCAGTCACAGAGGACGGCGGTGGCCCCTGGGAAATCAGGCTGCGCAACGCCATGGCCGACGCCGAGCTTAACGTCACCGCCGCCGACGGCACCGCCATCACCGGCTTTGGTGACGGCGCCACCGACCTGCCCACCGTCAAATCATGGACGCTGGACCTCGAAGGTGGTCAAACCTACAGCCTCCAGGTCACCACACCCGACGCCGACCAGAGCGAGCGCTGGCGCTACGCTGTCTACGCCGACGTCCAGGACCGCATCGATGGCGTCCAGGACATGTACGACCGCATGCGGGAGGACCCCGACATCCGCTTTGCGCTCATCAGCGGCGACCTGACCGAACAGGGCGGCACCGAAGAACTGCTGCGCTTTCAAAGGGAGATGGAGACGCTGCCCTTTCCTTGCTTTGCCACGCTGGGCAACCACGAGCTGGGCGTCAACCAATTCAACTTCCACAAGTTCTTTGGACGCGGCAACTTCTCCTTTGAGTTCCGGGGTGTGCGCTTCACCCTAATCGACTCCGCCAGCGCCACGCTGGCCAACCGCGTCTACCGCTGGCTTGAAGAAGACTGGCTGCCCGCCGGTGCCGACAAGCTCCACATGGTCATGATGCACATCCCGCCCCAGGACCCCGCCGGACAACGCAACGGCGCCTTCGCCAGCCGAGGCGAAGCCAACAAACTCCTGGCCATGCTCGCCCGAGCCGGCGTCGACCTGACCGTCTACGGCCACGTGCACACCTACCGCGCCTTCTCCAACGCCGGCATCGAAGCCATCATCTCCGGCGGTGGCGGCGCCATCCCCCAACGCCTCGACGGCATCGGCCGACACTACCTCATCGTCGAAGCCGACCCCGAAGACCAACGCCTGGTCACCTCGGTAGTGCGCGTATTTCCCGAAAACTGAGTTTTGGACGGGTTTGGGACGGCCCTGATGGCGCAGGGAACCACGGTGGTCACTCGCAATAGCGCTGCTATGGCTTCGCTCCCACCGAGGCCCCTGCATCCATCATTGCTCGCCCCAAACTTGCAGCTTCTTCTCTTTTCTTTTGAAGTGGTTGGTTTTTGTGTGGGGCCTGTGGTGGTTCAGTCTCGGTGACTCAACGACGTCACCTGCGGGAGCA
>CAKZKQ010000308.1 GCA_937123825.1 uncultured Pseudomonadota bacterium | reverse complement strand
GAACCGGCCCAGGACGCCATCGCCGACACCCTGGAAGCAAACCGGGCCGCGATGCTCAAAGAGATTGAGGACGCCTCCCCCCAACCTCCCGCAGCAGAAACAGGCCGCGCCCCCACGGTGCCAGCACAACACGCCGTCCCCGACGCCGCGTTGATGGGCACCAACACCGGCCCCCAAAAACCGGCCGCCACACCGCCCAAAAAACGTCGCCCTCAGGCCCCCACCGCGCTCATTGACCGCGACGCCGCCCCCAAGAACCAGAAAGCCACGGTCCTGATGGACCCCAAGGACGCCCCCAAGCCTCCAGCGCCAAAACCCGCGCCTGCGGCCCCGGCCCACCACGCCGAGCAGGAAACCAGCGGCTCCAGCAACATCATCAAGTGGGCCATCGCCGCGCTGGTCGTCATGGGCTTCTTTGGCATCGTGGCCGCTGGTCTGGTCTACTACTTCTTCTTTACCTGATTTCAGACACAAAGACGCACTGCGCCCAAAAGGCGCATGACCCCGATTGCAAAGCTTGTGGTGTGAGGCTCAGTAGCGTCGACGCTTGCGCAAGAGGATGATCCGGTGGAAGGCCGCTTCGGTGCGCAACTTCAGGGCGGCGATTGCCTGCCGATCAAACGTCACCGCTTCTCCAGGGCCTTCATCACAGATCACAAAGAGGATCTGGCGGCCCTTGATGGCAATCGGGCACACCACCGCGCTGAGCGGCAAATCGCCCTCCAGCGCCTCTTTGAGCACCGACACAGCCCCTTGGGTGGCCACCTCGTCGGGGCTCAGCGGCGCCAGCGGTCCCAGGAAGCAGGCCCCTTCTGCAAATGAACGGGACAAAGACGGCACGGCGCTGATGGGGAACGGCGACGACGCATGGGATGAATGAAGCTCATCCCCCGTCCAGGACATCCACACCGAGGCCATCGGCCCTTTGATGGTCAACATCAGCACGCGCTTGTAGCGGCTGTGCAGGTAGCGCATCAAGAGCACGCCAATCTGGTCGCGCTCGGTGGCCAACTCCAACTCGTCCAAAGCGCGCTGCAACGGGGTGCTAAAGGGCCCCACCGCGTCTTCTTCGGTCAGCGCAAAGCTGAGCCCCGCCAACGCGCTGGGCGCAGAAGCATCGATGCTGGGCTCCGACCTCGACTCCAACTCGGGCTCTGGTTCAGGCTCGGGTTCCTCTTCAAGCTCCGGCTCCGCCACCGTAATGTCCAACTCAAGGTCGTCCTTGGAGACCTCTTCGGGTTGCGGTTCAGGCTCTGGCTCAGGCTCGGCCTCAACGATGGGCTCGGGCTCCGGAGGAATCGTCGGGACAGGGTCGATGTTGAGGCTGATGGGATCCGCATCAGGGTTGGCCGAGAGGATCTCATCGAGGGTGTGAATCCGCTCCTCGATGGCGTCGTCAAACCAATTCATCTCGGCGATCTCGGGCTCCTGCTCGCTGCCACCATCAAGGGCTGCGATGTCTTCGGGCGAGATGGCCATGGGCGCAGTGGGCCCCGGTTTTTTGGCTTGGACGGTGAAGAGCGGTGCCGTGGGGCCGGATCGCTGAGGCTCGGCTTTGATCTCCTGGAGGAGTTCGGGTTCAAGCGAGATGGGATCGATCGAAGGGGGCTGCTGGGTGTCCTTGGGCACCTCTTGCGGCGCAGGGATCTCGTCGTTGGAGGTGCTGGGTGCATCCCCGCTGATGGACTCGGCCACGAGGGCTTCGATTTCGGCCTCGGCCTCTTCTTCGGTCATCAGCGTGGTGTCGATGATGATGCTCGGCAACGAGGCCGAGGGTTGGGGCGTGGGCCGAGAGCGGGGCGGCTCGGCGGTGGAAACCCCCACGGAGACGGGATCGAGAAAATGCCTGTTTTCGCCTTTGCGTCGGTGGGCGGCGATGCGGGGTCGGGCGGCAGCCTTGACGTCTTGCTTGTTGAGCGTGGAGGAAACGGCCCGTTTGACGCGGGTCAACTCCACCAGTTCCTCTTCGTGGACCTGCTCGCCGTCGATGCTGACCAGTTGGACAAAGAGATCGCCGTTGTTTTGCTCGTTCAGGAACGCGGCGTCCAGCGAGGCGTCGAGCTCTTCGGCCTGCTCGATCATCTCTTTGACGTGGATCTCGCCAAGCTCAATGGGGGCTTCGCGTTGGGCCTGAGCGGCCTGCAGGCGCGCCTGATGGATCCGGCGTCGGGCCAGCACGGTTTGCCAGTCGACCTTCCAGCGCTTGCCAGTCATGCGCTGGTAGTGCCGGGTCATCTGACCGATGGTCAGGAGCCTGGGTTTGAGTTCAATGGCGGCAAAGAACGAGGCTTCTTCAAGCGTCTGGGGTTCGGACGGATCGATCATGCCCACGATGAGGGTGGGTTCATCCTCATCCTCGCCTTCAACCCAAAGCGGCAGGATGCCGGTGTCGTAGATGATCTCAACGGGGATGAGCGAGAAGACGGCGCGGTCGATCTTGAGCAACTGGGCTTCTTCAATGGGGGCGACGTCGTAGCGCTCTCGGTAGAACGTCGCCAGCGACTGGTCGTCGAGCGCGCCCGTGATGACGAGGTTGACGGCCAGACTGCCGCCTTGACGCTCTTTGAGCCGCAGGGCCTGTTCGAGGGCTTCGGAGGACAGGACGCCGCGTTGGACGAGAATCTTGCCAAGGGCGTTTTGAGAGCTCATGGGTGGATCGCACTCCTGCGCCGGAACAGGCTGTGGCAGCGTTTCAACCGCCTTTTAGGGTGTAGGGTTTGTCCAGCGAAAGGGTTTTGCCTTCTTCGATGGTGACATCGACGGTGTGTTCCTGGTCGCCGCGAACAAACGATATCTTGTAGCTGCCCACCGGGAGAATGAGCTTGCCTTTTTTGGTGACGGGCGTGGTCGCCCCGGTGTCCCACCCGTCCACAACGACGCGCCACCAGGTGGTGCCGGTGTCGATGGTCAGCGCCCCGGTCTGGAGGACTTCCTGGGGCGGCGCGGGGTCGCGCTCTGGCCTCAGGCGAGCGGTGTAGCTCTTCTTGTAGGATTGGAAGAAGAGGACGTTTTTGCGCCAGGGGTGGTACCCGGGGGCGCGGATCTCGATCTCGTAGACCTTCCGGGGGTCGAGGTCCTCGATGACCTTGGGGGTGACGCCGATGCGGGTGCCGTTGAGGAAGATCTTGCCTTTGATGGCGCTGTTGAGCGTGATCTCGGCGTTGAGCTTGCGCAGCTTCAGGTTCTTGGACACGGTCTGGTCTGCGCTGACCTCGACGATGCCTTCGGCCACGTAGTAACCCGCCAGACGGGCTTCGAGCAGGTGCTCGGAGCGCTCGGTCAACTCAACGCGGCGCGAGCCCCCTGAGCCCTGGATGAGCTTGCCGTCCACAAAGAGTTCGGCTTCTGGGGGGTCGAGGTTGACGTTGACAAAGCCGGTGCCGAGCACAATCGGCTGCAAATCCAGGCGCACGTCGGCGCGGGTGCCGTTTTCAATCGTGACGATCTGGGTGGCAGGCTTGTAGTCGCTGTGCCGGACCTCAAGGGTGTAACGTCCGGGCGCCAGACTGGATTTGGAGTGCGGGGTTCGGGTGGCGATCAACTCGCCGTTGAGATGGACCTCGACGTCTTGAATGGGCGAGGTCTTGACGGTGAGCGAGCCTCCCTGGGGGGCTTCGGGCTTGCCAAGATCGCTGAAGAAGAAGACGTAGGTCACCAAACCGACGATCAGCACAGAGAAGAGGATGAAGCCGCTGACCAGGGCGATGCCCAGGCGGTTGACGCGGTTGTTGTCGGGCGGCGGCGCGGCGTTGGGGTAGAGGTGCGCCATGCTCGGCGGCACGTAGGCCACTGGGGGCGCGGCCGCAGGCGGCGGCGAGAGCCCGCCGGGCGGGATGTGCATGGGCGTGGGGACGGTGGGACCGGCCTCATCGATTTGGCCCAGCAGATCTTCAACGTTGGCGATCTGGGTGCGCAGCTCGGCCAGGGAGACGTCCTGAATGGTGGCGTCTTCCATGTCGTCGTCGATGTCGTCGGCCCCAGGCAGGCTGGCCATGGCCGGATCCCAGATCTGGGTGGACTCGTTGGAGATCTGGTCGGCGTCTTTGCCGTCGTAGCTGGGCTCAAGGCCCATCTTGGCGGCCAACTCCTGGCGCAGCTTCTCGTTGTGGTCCTTGACGTCTTCGGCGGACTTGAACTGGGCAAAGGCCTGACGCTTTTTGCGCTCGCCCTCCAACTCTTCGGCGAAGGTGCGCTGCATCCAGTTGGCCAGCGTGCGCTCGGTGTAGGGTGGGCGCAGCTTGGACAGGAAGTTGTCCAGCTCGTCCATCATCTCGCTGCACCACTGGTAGCGCTCGTTGGGGTCGGGCTGAAGCGCCCGGCGCACGATCGCGTCCACCTCGGGCGGCACGTTGGGGTTGAGCTCACTGGGCATTGGCACGTCGGCCTTGCGGACCTTCTCCAGGGTCGCAAAGTCGCTCTCACCGTGGAAGAGGCGCCGACAGGTGAGCATCTCGTGCAGGAGCGTGCCGAGCGCGAAGATGTCGCTGCGGTGGTCAAGCGGGTTGCCCTTGACCTGCTCGGGGCTCATGTACCCAAACTTGCCCTTGAGCACCCCCACCTGCGTCTTGTTCGACTTGTTGGCCGCCTTGGCAATGCCAAAGTCGATCGCCTCGGCCTCGCCGGTGTAGCTGACCAGCACGTTCTGCGGCGAGATGCCGCGGTGGATGATGTTGAGCGGGTCGCCGTTGGCGTCGGTCTTGCGGTGGGCCGCGTCCAGACCACA
>CAKZKQ010000307.1 GCA_937123825.1 uncultured Pseudomonadota bacterium | reverse complement strand
CAGACGTGAAGGCGCTGAAAGAGTACCTGCTGTCCGGCACTGATGAGCAGGTTGCTCAGGGCACACAAGCATGGAATGCGCTCCGGGCTGAAACCATGCGCCACCTGCTAAATAAGGCAACCGGCACCGCCGGCAAGACTGAAGGGGGCGGCTCGGTATTCAACGGCAACCAGTTCCGCAAGGCAATGGACCAGGTGGGCCTTGAGCGGCTGCGCACCCTCAACCAAGAGGACGAGGCCTGATGAGCCAACAAGGCGGCAGCAAGAAGACACCCAACATCGAACCCTCATGGCTCAATGAAATCGGCGACGAATTCGACAAGCCCTACATGACAGACCTTCGGGCCTTTCTGGTCGATGAAATGAAGCAATACCGGGTCTACCCGCCCGGCAAAGAGATCTTCAACGCCTTCTGGCTGACCCCCTTTGATCAAACCCGCGTCGTGCTCCTGGGCCAGGACCCATACCACGGCGCAGGCCAGGCCCACGGGCTGTGCTTCTCGGTGCGCCGAGGGGTCCGCACACCCCCCTCGCTCATCAACATCTACCAGGAGCTTCAAGACGACATGGGCATCGACAAGCCCAACCACGGCGAGCTGACCGCCTGGGCCCAGCAGGGCGTCCTGATGCTCAACACCACCCTCACCGTGCGCCACCGACAGCCCAAGTCACACGCCGGCAAAGGCTGGGAGATCTTCACCGACCGCGTCATCGAAGTCCTCAACGCTCGCCGTGACAACCTCGTCTTTGTCCTCTGGGGAGCCCACGCCGGCAAAAAGTCGGCCATGATCGACAAGGGCAAGCACCTTATCATCCGCTCGGCGCACCCTTCGCCCTACTCGGCCGACCGCGGCTTCTTTGGCTCCAAGCCCTTCTCCCGCATCAACGCCTACCTCGAAGAACACGGCCACGCCCCCGTGGACTGGCGCCTCTGAGGGACCGCCCTCCCCTCCAATCAGGCGTCGGCTGCCTCGCCGCCCCCAACCCCTTGTGCCCCATCCAACCACGCCAGGACATGTTGATGCCCTCTGGCGCTGGCCAGGTCCCTGGCGCTGCGTCCTTGGCCATCGACAGCGCCAAAATCGACCCCGTGCGCCGCCAACAACTCCAACACCTCCACCTGCGCCCCCGTCACCGCCGCTAAATGACCGGCGTCGAGCCCTTCAGGCGTCTTCAGGTTGGGATCCGCGCCGTGCTCCAGAAGCCAGCCAATGGCCCCAGGCCGCGCAAAGAGCAAGCAGTCGTGCAACGGCGTGCAATGCTTGTTGGAGCGCTCATCCACGCTGGCCCCTGCATCCACCAACGCCTCCATAACCCCAACATGGTTCTGAAAGGCTGCCGCTGCCAGACAAACACTGGGGTTCGCCCCCCTGGACAAGAGGTAACGCACCAACTCCTCGTGACGCCCCGACGACACGGCCCACCACAACGCCGTCGGGCGAAAGGTCTCGGGAGGACCGTCTTTGTGGGTGGGCTGGTCAATGTCCGCGCCCGCATCCAAAAGCAGCCTCGCCACATCAAGGCTGGCCCTGGCCTTGGCCTCCCCGTGCTGCCACAACCGCGACAGCCCCAACGCGTGCAACAAACCGCGCCCCTTGGCGTCCTTGGCCTGAAGCAAGCCCGGTGTTTGCTCCAGCAACCGACGCACCAACGCCGCATCGCAACACATCACCGCCGCAAAGATGTCGGCCGGCGCGTCAAGCCGCTGCAACGCCTCCACCAACGCCCCGTGCCCACCAGCGGCCGCAAGGCACAGCGGCCCCAGCCCCTGGTAAGCGCCACGCACATCCAGCTTCGCCCCAGCCCCCACCAACGCCTCCAACACCTTCACGTGCCCCGCGTGCTTCTCGCCCTTGGGCGCCAAACACTGAAAAAGGGGCCGCTGCGCGCCCCGCTTGGGCTCGGGCGCCGCCGGATCGGCCCCCGCGTCCAACAACACGCGCACCACGGCCTCATCGCCGCGACCAGCGGCCTCAATCAAAGGGCGCGTGCGCTGCGCAAGGGCTGGGTAGGCCTCCAACAAGGCGCTGGCCTGCGCCACATCACCACCCCGACAGGCCACATCAAACCGGCGCCCTGTTTCGGGCGATGGCGCGGCGGGCGGGTGGGCTTCAAACCAGGCCTTCAAGACCTCTGAGTGAAGCTCAAAAGCAAGCTCAACAGGCTCGGTCACAATCCGGCGCTCCGAGGCCTCCCCGGTGGCTTCAAAGGGCGGCAACGTGTCAAAGGCAGGACAAGCGCCAAAGATCAACACGGTCCCATCGGGGGCGCTGTGGACATTGACCAGACTGACGCTGGCCGCGTCGATCTCCAGGCCAGTCTCCTCCCTGGCTTCCCTGACGGCGGCCTCTTGCCAACGCTCTCCAACCTCGATGAATCCTCCGGGGAGGGCCAGCGACCCTTTTCTGGGTTCAATGGTCCGGCGAATGGTCAACACCCCCTGCCCCACAGGGATGACCAGCACGGCCACCGGCAGCGGGTTGAGGTAGCTGACCGAACCGCATTGGGTGCAGCGCCTGGGCCAAGCGAGGTCGAGCGATTCAAAGCGATGGCCACAAAAGGCGCAGTGGCTGTTTCTGACAGGTTGGGTCATGACAGAGCGGGTGCTGAGGGGGGTTGAAGGACCGCATAGGGCACCGTGACCCAGGGCGGCACATAAATGTTGTGAAAGTGGGCGTAGCTCAAAATCACTGGCCACAACGCATTAAAGTCGTGGACGTAGAGCTGGGGCATTTCTTCGTGCTTCAAGGGCACCATCAAGCTGACGTTTTCCTGGGGCATCGGCACCGCAAAGCGCAGCGGCGGCACTGTTGGGGCCACGCCCGAGGCCCGCAACAACACCCCCAGCGCCACCTCCTCTGGTGAGAGCAACCAGGCGCTCAGCTCCAGCCTGAAGGGCTTGTCCAGCGGCACCGTGTGCTCCTGGTCGCCAATACTGGCAAAGAGGGTCTCGTCCCTGAGCGTCAACCATCCAACCCGAGCCGAGGTGTGGGGGTTGTGCAACGTGGCGTCCACCAAGACGCTGTCTCCAGGCACAATGCGGGCAGCTTCGGTCGGCTGGGGAAGTTGGGCAGGCCGCTGATCCACGACAGGCAAAAAACTGGCCCCTACGAGCGCTGGCGCCACGGACTCTTTAGGGGCCTCGGGCATGTAGATCACCGCCACCGGTTCATCCAAAATCGCGTGACCCAACAAACGCCTGTCTTTGATCACAGCCTGGCCGCGATGAACCTGTCCATTTGAGGTACGATAGTTGTAAACAACAACCCAATGGTTCCCCAAAAGCGAGGTCACCGTGCGGCGCTCAACGATCGTCCCGCGAACCAGACGCCCTCGCTTAAGAATCTGGCGCCTTTGGTAGGGCAAGTTCCACCAAAGCAAGGACGTCATCACCACCCACAACGGCAAAAAGATGCCGAGCAGGGACAAAAATACCTGCCACCCACCCCCGGTGAGTCCAAAGAGCACCGTGGTGCCCACCGCCAGGATCATCAAAGGCGTGATCACGCTCCAGCCCATGATGAACGCCACCGCCTTACCCGATTGGAACTTACCCGGTTTGATCAACTGGCGCGGCACACTATGAGGGATCCGCTGCATGGGCGAGGTGATCAGCGCAGTGGAGGGCTGAGCCATAAAAGCACCAGTTTAAACACGTCAGCGCGGCCTGATGGGCGCGTCGTCAGGTCGGACCCCACCCTGCAAGCCTCACAGCACCGCAATTGGCACCGCGATGCACGTGTGGGGTCGTATCAAAGGAGGCGTTGAATGCCACCATCAACCCAATACCACGTTGTTGGCTTCTTTATAAAGACGCGCCAGCGCTGCAAGAGGCAGACGCCGGCGGTTGGCTCTCAGGCGCGCGCCACAGGACATGGCGAGTCGCACAGATGGGGCTCAGCGGGTGGCCGAGAAGTAGGGGTTGTCGCCCTTGGCGTGGTCGGTGACGTCGATGATCTCTTTGATCTTGTCGCCGAAGGCGTTGCGCAGCGCGCGCTCGACGCCCTGTTTGAGCGTGGCCGATGCCGAGGAGCAGCCCTGACAGCCGCCCGACATCCGCAGGTAGACGTTGCCATCGACGTAGTCTTCAAGGGAAATGGCGCCGCCGTGGGAGGCGACATAGGGGTTGATCTCTTTTTCGAGCAGCTTGACGATGCGTCTTCTCATGGTACTGCACCTGTATGTGTTGAGAGCCCGGCCAGGCACGCGTCTGCCAATGCAAAAGCGGCGGCGCCGGTGTGTTTTGTCCCGTAAGCCACAACCGACGAACTCCCAAAGGGATTTCCGAGCGTTGGGGCGAGTTGGCAGGCGAGCTGTCGCCGCCTGCTCGGCGGTCCGTAAAAGAGGCGCACAAGGGCGCCAAAGGCAAGTTGCCCACCAGAGATTTATCCTCAAAACGGCCGCGACATCAAGGCACAAACGCAAGGCCGCCCCAAGGTGACCTGTCCGGGGGCCAACGGTTGACATTGTGAGGTCACAGAGGCACTCTTGCCAGCGTGGTGGCTCATAGCAAGACAAGAGAAGACAGATGCTCGCCGTACTCTGTGCGGCACAAGCGTGGGTCTTGCTGTCACCCATCAAATGCACTCAGGGGCACCGACGGTCGCAGTGCTCCGACCACGGAATCAAGGTCGGTCGATGGCCGGTGCGGTGGGGGTCCCAGGGTGTTCTTGTTAAGGATTCGGACTTCAGGCAACGAGAGAATAGAACATGGTTGTTCTTGAGTTCATGCGTGGCCCTCAGGCCAGCCGCAAAGTGGAGCTCAAACAAGCACGCATCACCTTGGGCCGTGACCCTGAGAGCGATGTGGTGCTCCTTGACCAGCGCGCCTCCTGGAATCACTGCGTCATTGAGTGGACCGAGAAGGGTTACACCATCATCGATCAGGGCAGCAGCAACGGCACCTACCTGGGTGACGACTTGCGCCCGGTGACGGTCCCCGAGCGTCTCAACTACGGCGAGTCAATCTGGTTTGGCGACACTGAGGTGGTCTTCCGCACGAACCTGGAGGTGCAGGGCCACGAGTTGTCCCAGAGCACCGCCAAGGCGCCGGTGGGCGCGACCATGACGCTCAACGCCCGCGAGGCGTTGGCGATGATGGAGCAGGTCCACCGCCTGAAGCAGTCCAAAAACCGCCGCCCCAAAGCCACCGGCGGCCGCCAGCTCAACACCAACCCAGCCGAAATCTGGGAGGGCGTCACCGACGAGAGCGTGGTGGTGGACTCGCCGCTGACCGAAGAGGACATCGACAACTTCCCCGAGTCGTTCCGCCTGCGCGCCCGGCTGAGCTTCCTCGACGGCCCGCACACCGGCCGCGAGGTCTTCCTGGGCAGCCAGCCAACGACCTTTGGCCGCGACTCCGAGAGCGTGGTCGTCCTTGAAGACGACATGTGCTCCCGGCACCACGCCGAGTTGGTCCGCGACGACAAAGGTCAATACCACCTGCGGGACCTGGGCAGCCGCAACGGCACCGCGCTCAACGGCAAGGACATCCGCGCCCGTCAGCAGCTCCAACACCGGGCGCTGATCACGATGGGCCAGAGCATCATCGAGTTCTACGCCGAGCGCATCGACCAGCGCAACGAAAACCCCCTGGCGACCGTGGCCATGAGCCTGCCGCTCTACGCCTTCCAGGGCAAGGTCCTGACCCAGTACGAGATCACACTCGGGCTCGACCCCACCAGCGACCTCTTCCTCGATGACCGCTCCGTGGACCGCAACCACGCCACCCTCTCGTGGCGCGGCGACCATTTCCAGATCCGCGACACCTCGGATCGCGGCACCAAGGTCCACGGCA
>CAKZKQ010000306.1 GCA_937123825.1 uncultured Pseudomonadota bacterium | reverse complement strand
ATCGTAATGGCCCCATAAGAGCAATGACGGGCGCACTGCTGACACCCCACGCAGTCGTGCTTGACGCGCAGCTCGGGCTCGCGCTCATCGTAGCGCAGCACATCAAAGCGGCAAGCGGGCTCGCAGGTCGGATAATGGCAGTTGTGGCAGTTGTACGGGATCTGAATGACCCCAAAGCGCACCTCGGAGGGCCACAGGCGGCTGACCCCGTGCCGGTCGGCGCACGCCTCATAGCAGGCGTCGCACTCCACGCACAGGTCGTGGCGCAGCACCTTGACGCGGTTGGTCGGCAGCAGCCGCTCTTCAACCACGAAGCTGGCCATGCGCGCCTTCTCCGGATCGTCGAAGTAGCGCTGGCGGCGCTCGGTGGCCACCTTGATGAGCTCAAAAAAGGCGTCCTTGAACTTCCCCTCAGTGGCCAGCAGCTTATCCACCGCTGCGACCGGCACCTTGACCGCGGTCAAGGGGCTCATTGAGGTCAACTCAAGCTCCAGACGCTCATCGTCGGTGTAATTCTTGGGGTAGAAGACTTCGCGGCGGTCGACGTAGTTGATGATCCGCTCGACACCATGGATGACCCCATGGACGTTGGCCATCCCCTCGATGATGAAAAAGACGGGGATGGGCTCGACGCGGTGCATCGACTCGGGGTCAACCTCGGGCAACATGGGTTGCTCGGGCTTGACGATGACCAACTCGCACTTGGAAAGCAGATCGTTGCGGCCTTCTGCCGAGAGGGCCGCAAAGAGGGCCTCCTGCTCAAGCTCAACAACGATGTTGGATGGCAGCGAGATGTCCGCCCTGGCCGCCTTCCGGTTTGATACACCGGCTGTGGTGCTCATGATCCCTCACCAGAACATGGGCGTCGGCCATTGGAGCCCGATGGAGCGCTGCGGACATCAGCGGCTGGCCTGCCAAAAGACAGGCCGGGTCCGCTCCACAGACAGGGGCGGTCCACCACAACCCCTGTCGCGCGCATTGGGGCCTTCAGAAGCCGGCGCAAACAAAGACGTTGGGGTCGTCCAGCGACGGGATGCAGTTTTCCCCGTTGCGGCAGTTGGGCGCATTGGGGTCGCAGCCCGTGCAGACGTTGACCAGGCCGCCGAGGGTCGGCGAGCAGGTCTGGCCTGCGGGACAAACCGAGTTGAAGCCGTCGCTGGGGCCGCAGCGGCCCGCTTCGTAGCAGGAGCCGGTGCCCAGGTCACACTGACCAGGACCAAGCAGACCCATGGCGCAGTCCGCGTCCGAGGTGCAGCCGCTGGCGTCCACGCAGTTGCCGCGCGCATCGCAGCGCTGACCCTGCGGGCACATGCAAGCCTGGCACTGACCGGCGATGCAGACATCGCCGGGGTTGGTGCAGTCCACGTCGCTGACGCAGCCCACGCAGTAACCACCCAGGCAGAAAGGCGTCGGCGCGGCGCAGTCGCCGCCGTTCTCGCAGACCTGGTTGGCCGCCAGGCAGCGGAAGTTGGTGCCGCAGACCTGCATCGTGGGGCAGTCGCCGTTCTCGGAGCACTCCACGCAGGTGCAGAACTCTTCGTTGAGGATCGGCGCATCGCCGGTGCACTCGGGCGCGGGGTCACAGTTGTTGTTGGCGCCGCAAGCATCGAGCGTCACACAGATGTTGGCCCCATCGCGGTTGGAGCAGGTGTAACCCGCGCCGCAGTCCGCCGGGCTGTTGCAAGGCTCGCCGCACACCTGCAAATCACCGTCCTGGTAGCAACGGCCGCCGGGCACGCACTGGCTGTCGTCGTTGCAAGGCTGGCAGTTGGTCAGAGGCGTGGTGCAGCTGAGCGTGTCAGGATCGCAAATCTGACCTGCGCCGCAGGCCTGATCGGGCAGCAGGCAACCTTCGCAGCGGTTCGACACCGGCAGACACTGCTGGGGCGAGACGTTGGGAATGGCCTGGGCGCACTCGAAGCCCGCCGGGCAATCGGCGTCGGTGTCGCAAGAGGTCGTGCAGTGCTGACCGTTGGCAAGCGCCGTGCACTCATCCCCGTCCCCACCACACTCGGTCGACAACGTGCAAGGCTCGCAAAGCTCGCCGCCGCCCGGGTTGTTGTTGGGATCGTTGTTGGGGTTGTTGTTCGGATCGTTGTTGTCGTTGTTCGGGTCGTTGTTGTCGTTGTTGGGAGCGTTGTTGGGATCGCCACCATCAACACAACGGTTGATGTCCACGTCGCAGGTCTGACCTGCGGGGCACTCATCATCGCTGTTGCAGATGCCGCTGGCGGGCTCGCACTGCGAGGTCTCCGGGCTGCAAATCTGACCGGCGGGGCAGTCGTCGCGCGTGGAGCAGCTTGAGAAGCACGCCTGCTCAACGCAGCGCGTCCCCAGGTTCGACGCCAGGCAATCGGCGTCCTCAATGCACTCAATCGCGCTGCAGAAACCAGACTCGGTGCAGGTCTGAAGCTCCAAAGGGCACTCATTGCGGTTGAAACAGGGCACGGCGTTGCACACGCCGCTTTGACAGATCGTCCCGCGCTCACACTCAGAGTCGTCAGCGCAATCCTCACCCGCACCCGATGAGCAAGCGCTCATCCCCAACCACAACAACGCCATCAAAGCCACGGCAGCTGTCCGCAGCAACCGCAAGCCATCGCGCTCCACTGAGCTCGACGTGAACGTCAACATCATTTTGGTTTGCTCCCAGAATCGTACATCCAAAGGTTTTCGAAGCCATCCGGTGGCACAGCGCAGTCACGCATCAGTCATTGTCAGCGTGACCATCATCACATCCAGCCACTGCTCCTCCAGGGATCGGACTATAGCCGAGCACCAAGAGTGCATCAAGCCACCTTCACTCTGTACGCTCTATCACGACGGCCGGGTGACCCAAAACACAAAAAACTTCGGTTCCCAAACACACGCAAAAGACCGAAAACCCTGAAAAAAGTGCGAACCCCAATCACAACCCCCCTCACCCGAACACACCACCATCGCCCCACAAACACGGCCCCCAACGCCTCATTGAGAACGCTTGCTGACTCCGTGCTTTTGCCTGGCATTTCTGTCCTGACTAAAATTGCCCTATGATTAAAAACCTCAACCTCATCCCCGCCGGTCCATGGCCAACCTCACGCGCCTTTGGAACCATCACGAGGCTGAGCCCAAACACAACCCCATGTGCCTCACCACCAAAGGAGACGCACCCAATATGACCCGACCGGTCAACACACCTCTGCCCCATGCTCACCTTGCCCTGCACGCGCTGCTGGCCGCCGCGCTCCTGCACACCACAGGATGCCTGACCACCTTTGACGCCGACGGCGTCGAGGTACAGGCCAATCAGGACAACGACCCCAACAACGACACCAACAACGACCTGCCCGACATGGGGATGGACGTCGAGGACGACGCAGACATGGAGGACGAAGAGCCTCCGATGCCAGACTGCGTGGACGACCAGCCCTGCGAACCTTTTGCGGGG
>CAKZKQ010000305.1 GCA_937123825.1 uncultured Pseudomonadota bacterium | reverse complement strand
CCGCGCACAGTGGGCTACAAACTGGAGCAGGCGGTCCTGGCGCTGCGTTTGGAGCAGCAGATGGGCAAGGAGCGCATCTTGCTGGAGTATCTCAACCGCCTGCCCTACGGCAACGGAGCCCGGGGCGCGCAGGCCGCCAGCAGACTCTACCTGAACAAAGACGCCAGCGCCCTGACCCTGGCCGAGAGCGCCTTCCTGGCCGCCCTGCCCCGAGGTCCCTCGTGGTACAACCCCTATCGACACCCACAGCGGGCCATCGCACGCCAGCGCCACATCCTGGGGCTGATGCGTCAACGCGGTCAGATCGACGCACAGACCCATCAGGCGGCCCTGAGCGAGCCCCTCAACATCCACAACCCTCGGCGCCCCTTTGAAGCGCCCCACTTTGTGGACCACGTCGTCTCCAGGCACCCTGAGTTGATGCGCGCAGCCCCCAGCGTCATCCACACCACCGTCGACCTGAACCTTCAGGAGGCGCTCGAAGACGCCGTCGAGGCCCACATTGAATTGATGACCCCCGCAGGGGCGACACAGGCGGCGGTGGTGGTGGTCGACAACGCCACCGGGCATGTTTTGGGGATGGTCGGCGCCCGCGACTGGCATGATCACGCTGCCCAGGGCCAGTTCAACGGTGCCACCGCCATGCGTCCTTCGGGGAGCATCCTGGGGCCCTTTGTCTACGCCGCCGCCTTTGAAAACGAGGACGCCACGCTCTCGACCGTGCTGGCCGATGTCCCGGTCGAGGTGACGCTCTTTGATGGTCGCCGCATCACGCCGCGCAACCACGATGGTCGGCGGCGCGGGCCGGTCCTGGTGCGCACCGCGCTGGCGGACAACCTGGAGGTCCCCACCACGGCGATGCTCGACGCCATCGGCAACGAACCGCTCTTGGAGCTTCTGAATTCATTGGGAATGACCGGTTTGGACAGGCCCGACGCGCGCTACGGTCTGATTCGGCCAGAGGGGCTGGGGCGAGTCAGCTTGTTGGGGTTGACGCAGGCTTATACGACGCTGGCGTCGGGGGGGCAGCACAAGTCCTTGCAGATGATCACCAGCGCCCATTTGCACGCCCATCACCACGGCGCGCCTCTTCCAAGGCAGGCCTCTGCCTCCCACTGGCGCCCTCAGCCCACCGCGGCCCTCTCAGCGACGACCGCCGCCATGATCACTCAGGCGCTGGCCGACGAAGAAGCGCGGCAGTCCGTCTATGGCCCCGGTTCGGTCCTGGAGATGTCCATGCCTGCGGCGGTGGTGACCGGTCACAGTGATGGACGCAGGGACATTTGGGCAATGGGCTATACCCCGCAGGTGACCGTGGGGGTGTGGGTGGGTCGATTTGATGGGCAGGGTTGGGACGCGCCAGCGCCCCATGAGGCCGCAGGGCCGTTGCTGCGCGCCTCGCTGATGGCCGCCATGTCCACGCGCTCCCCTTCCCTCTTTGAAGAACCCCAACAGGGGTTGGTGACGGTGGACATCTGTCCTTTGTCGGGCAAACAGGCTGGGCCGCAATGTCCACACAGCGTCGAGGAGCACTTTGCCAGCGGTCAGGACCCGACCGAAACATGCCAATGGCACGTGCAGGTGGCGCTCGACAAGCGCAACGGCCTCCAGGCCAGCCCCACCTGCCAGGACACCGACGTGGTCCTGAGCACCTTTGTCCGCTACCCGGACCACTACCACCACTGGCTCCATCACCAGGGCCGCCGTCCGCTGACGACTGGCCTTTCACCGCTGTGCTCGGTGCCAGACACCGCCCCGGCCCCATCGCCTACCAATCCGCTGCCCCTCTTCGAAGCTCCCGCCAGGTGGCCCGCTGCCAGATGGTAGAGCGCACATAGAGCGCAAACCGAGCAGGAAAATGACTCAGGGGGCCTTGCGCACTGCGCCTCAATGCCTAAAAAGTGCACTGCAACTCTGGATTACGGAGAAATGACTGTGCTGAACGTCTTCACCATGCGCTGATCCGGGCCGCCGCCCGCCGGCACAAAGGCCTGCCCAAGGCCACTTGCCTCACCCCTTTTGCAAAAGGGGTCGGTATGCCAGACACCCGTCTGACAACCCCTGGCAACCATGCCCGCGGATCACGCGCATCAGTCAGAACCATCTTGCGCGCCCCACTGTGAATATTCGGACCTCTTCTGGAGTCGGACCAGATGACAGGTTTTGAAGGGAGGCGCGTTGCTGCGCAGGGCTGCTGTGGGTTTGACCCCACACAGCGCATGTGCAGCCTGGCGAAGACGTCCAGCTTGCTGCCCCACAACATCATGGGGCACACCCACCTGCATATCACAACGCGTGGGGGCTGGATCACGGCGAGCACGCAACCATGGCGACATCCAGAACCCGCGCGGCGCACAACAAGAGCGCTGCTTCTTTCGATGAGGACCACCTGATTCACCTGCGCCCTGTGAAGGTCTCGACACGGACCCGTCAGGAGCGCTTTATTTTCCCAGAGCTGGGCGACCTGGTCAGCACCTCTTTTGAGCTCTGCCCTGACGAGCTCAACTTTGCCAACACACTCCTGGGCGGAGACCACAACCACGGCATGCGCAGACACAACCTGTGGGTGTACCGGGTCGACCAGAAGAAGTTCGCCGGAGACTTTGTCATTGTGGACGTCTCTGGCCAACCTCAAAAGGTTGGCCAGTGGTTGGTGCCGCGCTGGGAGGTCTTTGTGTTGGACCTGAAGATGAACGGCGCGCTGCAGCTTGGCGGCGGCGGGGCTGGGATTCAGTTTCAGAACTGGCGTCAGGCCGCCCACACAGCGCTGCTCAAGGCGGCCAGGAGCAAGGGCCTGATGCCCAACAACCAGCGCGACTTTGTGCAGTGGGAGCGCCATGTGCGGCCCAAACACGTGTGGCGAATGGTTGGGGACCGGCGCGAGATCCTGGATTTCTTCAAGAACGTGCGTTTGGTGCGGCGTCAGCGGCGCCGAACCAACGCGGGGCCGGGGGCGCTGACGGATTATTTCCGCTCGTTGCGCCCATGCTCCATCTGCTGAGCGGCGCCGCCTGCCACACACCAACCGCCTTGGGCCTTGCACAGGCCCTTGTCCTGGCAGGCGGCCGCCCCTTGGCAGTCCTGATCGGTTTTGGCGGTGCACAGCCCCTCGGCGCTCTGGCAGGTGCCGTAGATCTGGCACCAGTTGATGCCCATTTGCCCACGCGGCACATTGCACTCGGCGTCGACAGAGGCCAGCACGCGGCAAGATCCCGCCTTGAAGCCGCACGCCCCCATCTGCTCACACAAAACCGTGGCCAGCAGGCAATCATCCTCTCCTGCGGGGCGGCATGCACCGGTGCGGGCGTCGCGGACGCATTCGGCGTATGCCTCGCAGCGGTCGGGGTCACAGGGCGCAAGCTCGGCGGCGTTGACAGGGGACTGGGAGGCAGCAGAAGACACGACCGCTTTGGGCGCACCCGACTGCGGGGCCAAACAAGCCCCCGCCACACACGCCACCCAAAGACACAACACCGCGCGTTCCATGACCTCTCTCCCTGAATCGACGCCAGCCCACTCCCCTGCATCTGACCGCCTCCACAGACGGCCCGGTGGCGCATATTTTACACCTCCAAGCGCAAATAAACACGTCGGCGCACGCTTTGCGGCCCCAAATCATGCCTTTAGGTTCTGTCTGACAATTGTCCCGTCGTCCGACGGCCCGATGGTGTCGATCTCGTCGTCGTCGATGCTCGACGAACCCCCGGTTCGTCTGTGCTCTCCTCCTCGACCTCGACACCATCGGCCTCGCCG
>CAKZKQ010000304.1 GCA_937123825.1 uncultured Pseudomonadota bacterium | reverse complement strand
CATGGAGAAGTCGTTGCACATGTCGCGCGCGATGGTCTCGCGGTACTGGATGAAGTCGTCGTAGGACTGGAAGTCGAGCGGCGGAGGCAGCGCCAGGTGGCAGCCGTCGTTGCAGTGCTCGGCGACCAGGCGGTAGAAGTTCTCGCGCTTGGCGTCACCGGTCCAGCCGTCGGGGATTTCGGAGTCCGCGTGGAGCTCAACTTCATCGACGTCGCCGTCATCAATGGCGTCTTCAAAGGCGTCGTTGAGGACGTCGAGGGTGAAGCGGTTGGCCTCCAGGGGGCTGATCTTCTGGATGAGGCTGTTGATGTCCAGGGTGTCGCTGAGGTCGTCGCTGATGTCAGGACGGATGGGGTTGGCCACCGGCGAGCCGTTGAGGTCGCGGAACTGGAGGCGCAGCAGCGAGAAGTCCATGTTGCCTTCATCGTCGGTGCTTTCAATGAGGCGCTCAAGGACGTTGTCGGGCTGCAGAGGCTCACCGGCCATCAGCGAGTCTTCAAAGTCGAGGTTGCCGTCAAGGAAGGCAAAGAGCTCGGCAGCATCGCGAAGCGCAAAGCGGAAGTTGATGGGCAGGAACTGGGCCTGGATGTCCACATCATCCGCAGTGGGGTTCTTGATGTCGGTCGGCTCGTAGGGGTCACCGCCGTGGCAGGACTGGCAGACGTTGGGGATGGTCTCGAAGGTCTCTTCGACACCCGAGAAGTTCAAGTCGATGCGGTCCATCAGCGGAGCGTTGCCGCCGACACCGCGGTAGGCACCAAAGACGACAATGGGCTTGTCGCCGCCGGGGGGCACATCGTAGTGCATGACGACGGAGACCGCCTCACAGGGTGCGCAGTTGGGGTCGTCAAAGTCGTCGCTGTCAGGATCAAAGGGATTGCACTGGACGTCGTCAAAGTCGTCGCCCTCGGCAGAGTCGGCGCGCAGACCGGGACGGATGCGCTGGGGGCAAGCGTAGTTGAGGTTGACGCAGGCAAAACCAGCGCCAGTCTCGGGGTCGATGACCGGCACGCCGTCGGCGAACTCCTGCTCTTCGCTGTTGCACAGCGTGACGCGGAAGACCGGCAGCGCGTGGGCGTTGAAGTAGCTGATCTGGAGGTCCTTGAAGACCCCGCCGTCCTTGATCAGGTTCATGTTGGCCGACTGGCAGTCGCTGGCCAGGCCGTAGTCTTCGCACCACTGGCCCATGGTCGGGGGAAGGCCCGCAGCCTTGTAGTAACCACCGGCCCAATTCTTGGTGCCCACCGAGCACTCATCGTGCCCAAAGAGCGGGCCGTTCTGAGCATCGGGGAAGCCGATGATGTCGTCTTCATCCAGCTTGCGGCTGTCAAAGTCGCCGGGCCTTGTGGGCTGACCGACGAAACCCTGGCGCGGAGTACGCGTCAGGTCGACCTTGCCGTTGGCATCAAAGAAGGAGTTGTTGACCCCGTTGGGGTTGAAACACAACTCGGCTTTGTCTTCGTCTTCAAAAAGGCGATCGGTGCGCTCAAAGGGGCGGCTGCGCCCAGGGGGCTCCGTCTCCAGCTCACGCACCTCTTCACAACCCATCCCCACCAGAACCAGCCCTCCGGCCAGCCCCAGCAGCGCCTTGCTGCTTAGAAACTTCATGGGTCCTCCTCTAAATCTGCGCTTGCGCCCTGTCCCGACACCAACCTCATCGTGCTCAGCACACCACTGGGGGACCAGGTGTTCTGGCGAAGTTGCTCCGCGCGCCGAGTTGCGCTCTTTCAATGTCTTGTATCTTGAGTCCAACTGATATTGTCGAGCATTGCTGTGGCTGCCACCATCGCCGGTCCGCGCGGTTGCCCACTTTTTGTCAAAACCACAGTTTCGACCGTTTCCCCATAGGGATGCCACAGCGCCATCACTTGTTGCATTATAATGTACGACATGCCTTCAGGCGAAACAAGCGCACAATAATCTCATTTTTCCGCAACAAAGGCTCTGCTCCCACCTTGCATCATCCCAACACTTACGTCGTCATCGGACACCACAAAGCTAAGCCTTTCCTGTTCAGAAGATAGCCAAAAGCCAGAAATGGCTGCCATAAAATTTTTCTATGGCACAAATCGACCCACAATGTGTTTCCCTTTCAACACCCGATCACACCCACCACAAAAGGCCACCTGACCCATGACCACCCCAGAACCCTCACCCGCCCCAAAGACCAAAACCGGCCCCGGATGCATGGCCCGCGCCCTGACCGCCGCCGCCGTCCTGCTCGCGCTGGTGGTCCTGGGGCTCTTTGTTGGCCTCGACGCCATCGCCAGCCATCAGGTCCAAAGCGTCCTGGCCGAGCGCAAACTCAACTGCCCCGACCTTGGCCTGGCCTCCTCCCTGATCGATCGCCGCATCACACTCAACCCCATGACCTGCACCCACACCGGCGACGACGGCAAAAAGATCACCCTCCAAACCATCGGACCAACCACCATCGACGTCCATGGCCTCTCGCTGACCCAAACCAGCGTCCACCTCGGACAACTGATCATCACCAGCGACTCCCAAAACGTCCCCAAAAACACCGGCGCCTCCAAAAAAGACGCCCAAAAACTCATCGACGCCATCAAGCGCCCCATCAAAGACACCCTGCTCGACATCTCACGCATGGCCCAACGCCCCTGGCCACACCTCCAAATCGATCAACTCACCCTCCAACGCGGCAAAGACCAGCTCGTCGCCTCCATCGAAGACATCCAACTCAACAACACCCAACACCTCGACATCCACATCCAAACCGCCGCCCTGGCCATGCGCGACCCCAACGACAAACTCCTGCCCAAAGACGAGTGGATCAAAGCCAAAGACACCGCCATCATCGCCAAACCCAACACCCTCTCCATGGGCACCAACCTCGAATTCACCCAAACCGTCCTTGTCCTCAAGGTCAAAGTCCCCCTCAAACTCAAAGTCACCGCCTCCAACCTCCACACCAACTCCCCCAAATGGGACTTCAAAGCACGCCTGAGGTGACCGCGCGTGGCGCGGTCACCGGTTCGGTTGCCGCGCTGCGCTTGGCTGCCCTTTCGGTTCGCGGCGCTGCGCTTGCTTGTGGTTCGGTCGCTGCGCTGCGCTTGCTCCCTTGTGGTGCGCGCGCTTCGCTTGCTTATGGCATTTGTGATGGATGGGTTCTTGGCTTCGCCGGTACGAGTGGGGCATGTAGGCGAAAGTGGTTCGTTTTTTGGGGGCTGGTTGGGGGATGGTAGCGCCTTGGAAGGCTTTCCATTGGGTTTTGTGAGCGGTGGTGGAGTCTTGGGAGGCTTTCCAAGGGGGTGAGCGGCTTTGCTGATGGAATCTTTTGAGATTTTTGAAGGGGATAATCGCTGGTTTTGGGGCGAAGGTGGGCGGCGATAGCCCGCTGACCTGAGCGGCCATGCGAGTTTGGGGACCAAGCCCGACAACGCCCCCATGGGGCGAAGGCAGGCGGCGATAGCCCGCTGGCCGAGCGGCCCTGGAAGTTGAGAACCAGCACAGACAATGGAGCTAATGAGCGAAGATGGGCGGCGACAGCTCGCCCCACCGAGCGGCCCTGGAAATTGGGGACCAACGCCGTTGCCAAATCACAGGCCGGCAGGAAGGCGAGCTTCAGGCAGTGCCTGACAAATGTCCCATCGCCCGACGGTTCGATAACGCCGATGTCGTCGTCACCAATGCTCAACGGGCCGCTGGCCCGCCTGCGCTTGTTTCGACTGTAGAGAATCGAAAGGTCTAAGAGATGGCACTTTCCAGTGCACATCTCTTGAGAGTCTCTGG
>CAKZKQ010000303.1 GCA_937123825.1 uncultured Pseudomonadota bacterium | reverse complement strand
GGTGTGCTCGGTGGCGCCGAAGCGGGAGCCGGGCTGCGAAGAGATGTTGCTGTAAGGGCCGTCAGCGGGATCAAAGGCGGCGGTGCCGGGGGTGGGGCGGACGAGGGTGTTCATCATGGTGCCGATGCCGCGCTCGATGCCGGAGAACCCGAGCAAACCACCCCACTCGGAGAGGTACCACTCAGTGTCGTTGAAGAAGAGACGCAGGGTCCAGTGCTGGTAGATGTTGGCCATCGGCGAGAAGTAACGGCCCAGGTAGCGCTGGAAGAGCGGCCACAGGAAGAGGCCCCAGCCGGCGCGGTCACGACGGAAGTTGTTGAAGATGTAGTAATCTTCGTAGTTCTGGATGTGACCGTCGATGATCTCCTCGAAAGAAGCACCCTGGTCCCAGACGTCGCAGGAGGGGGTACCGCCGCGGTACTCGTCGGAGCAGAAGCGGTAGGGGACACGCAGCTTGCCGCTGGCGGCCGCCTCGTCCTTGGTCATGGTGGAGCGGTCGTACATGTTGCTCATGTCGCCGTTCATGCCGCCGAAGAGGACAGGCAGGACACCGTAGTGGTAGAAGTCCAGGTCGTTGTCGAGGAGGTTGTCGCCGGGCGAGTCAACGTAGGTGCTCTGCTCGTCGGGCGTCTCGGCGTTGATGACCAGATCGATGTCTTCCCAGTCAACGATGGGCTCGTTGGTGGGCTGCACCGAGTCGAAGGAGGAGTTGCTGTAGTCAACGGTCAAGCGGGTGGGCGTGACGTTGAAGACATCAACCAGGTCGCCGTAGGCGTACTTGATGGCGGCGTAGTCGTAGAGACCAATGCCGTGGAAGTCAGCGTTGAGCTTGGCGCCGTAGTCCATGATGGAGCTCAGGCGGTACTCGGAGAGCTTCTGGGCTTTCTGGTTGCGCAGACGCTCGACGATGTGGGCCTCGATTTCATCGACGAAGGCCAGCAGATCGTCGCCGGAGAGCTCACGGTCCTGACCCAGCTGGATGGCGTAGGTGCGGGGGTCGTGCTCGGCGGCGGGGTTGATCGGGTCAACGTTGCCGTCCATGTCGTAGTCGATAAAGCGGATGTCCCAGTACTCTTTCTGGAAGTTGACCGCATCGAAGGAGCCTTCGAAGTTGTGGCGCAGACCAATGGTGTGACCAACTTCGTGCTCCATGACGCCACGGTAGAGGCGCTCACGGATGATCTGGCGGCCAGCCTGGATCTGGTCGATCCGGTCCACGCGGCCGTCGCCGTTGAGGTCCTCGTTGACCGCGTCCATGATCTCTTTGATCTCGATGGACAGACCGCTGTAGTCGGGATCGAAGTACTCGGCCATCATCATGTTGCGGCTGGTGAACCGGTTCAGACGATCGTTGTAGTCGTGCATGATGCGGGGCATCGTACCGACTTTGGCGGGGCTGAGCATGTTGGCGACTTCGGGGTCCTCAAGATCGAAGGGATCGTTGGGGCCGAACTGGCCGCGACCAAAGCCGACTTTGATGTCGTCGTTGATCATCATGCGCTCAAGCTCGGTGCCGCGCAGTTTGGGCCACACTTCCTGCTGGCGGTTGTTGTGGGGCTTGAGGATGTCCAGACGCTGGGTCAGGGGCATGCCGCGCTGAGCGTCGAGGATGTCGAAGATGCGACCTTCTTTGAGGTCGATGCGCTCGCGGGTGTTGCGCAGCGACTGGGCGCGCAGCTTGTCCATCTTGCGGTTGTAGCCCAGGTAGATGCCCTGGTCGCGACGGGCGTCGATGAAGTCACGCACGTTCTGGCCGTTGCGGAAGTCATCGGGATCCAGGTCGCCGTTGGTCAGCATGACAATGTCGAGGACGTACTGAGCGTAGCGATCGATGGCGGCGCCATAGATGTTGGCGTTGCCGTTGATGATCTCACCGGTCAGGGGGTCAGCCGAGGAAGGACCGTAGCCCAGAGGACCGTTCTGCTGCTCGTTGTCGATCCAGGAGAAGAAGCTGTAGCGCAGGTCGCCGAGCTCTTTGAGCTTGCCGGGGTCCTTGCAGTGACCTTCGGCGTAGCCGGGGTCATCGGGGGAACCGGGGTTCTCGCAGAGGTAGAACATCTCACCCTCGAAATCGGGGTGGTAGTGCTGGGCGACGTTCTTGTAGGCCGTGCTCCACTGGTCGGCGATGACCTGGCTGACGTCTTTGAGGTCAGCCGGGAAGTTGGCCGTGTAGTAGTACACAATGGGCTTGGGCGTACGCTCTTCGTAAGGCAACACGTTGCCTTCCGAGTCGTAGGCGTTGTCCCAGATGCGCCAGGTGTTGGCCAACTTGACCGTCGTAGAGTCGCGGCAACCGTAGGTACGGTCGTAGACGCAACGCTCGGTGCGGAAGAAACCAAACTGGTCCATCTCATGGTCGTCGTAGAGCTTGGGCTCGTGACGGCCATCGATCTCATCGGTGATTTTCAGGAAGCTGGTGCGAACCTTGATCGTCTCAGGACCACAGTCACCGCCGTAGAGGGGGAAACCGAAGGTCAGGATGCAGTCGATCCAGCTCGGCTCCATCACGTAGGTGTTGAGCACGTCGATGTAGTTGGCGTTGCCCTTATCATCGTACTCAATCCGCCAGGTGATGTCGTCGGGGGTCAGACCCGAGTCCTGGGGAGGCAGCGACAGACCCGACATCGACTGGATCGACACGGCGGGGTCAAAACCCTGCTCGATCGGGGCCGAGTTGCGGCTCCAGTCAATGCGCATGTAATCGCGCTCGTACCAGGGGCGGTCCGAGGAGTTCTCAACGATGACGTTGCTCTGCTCACCCGTGGCCGCGTTGTAAGAACGCTGAATGTCGAAGTGGTTGCGGATCGAGAACGCCGCCATGGGCGCACCGGCCCACGGCTCGTTGGGATCGGCCTGGTTGGAGTCGATGCCGATGACGTCCTCGTGGGTACGGCGAGCAACGAGGAAATCTTCCGTAACCTCCCAGCGCACGCGCTGCATGTCGCCTTGCAAACCGTCAAAAGACGACTGCGCCGTACCGGGCACCTCAACCACTGTCGAGCGGATATACCACTCGGAGCCATCGGTGAAGATGGACTTCTCGATCTTGTTGGGTTGGGTCCGGTCAATGTCACCGACCTGCTGCGCACAGCCTGTCAGCGCCACAAACGAACCGCCCAGCATGACCGCTGTCAATGCATGTCTGCGGATATTCACTGCGTCCTCCTGAAGATGAGACCAGGGATGTCCACGACCCCAGCCACAACGAATTTCGGTTTTGAACCCACAGGACCCATCAAGACCCCTGGTGGTTCACATCGTGTTTGGTGTTTTGCGGTGAGCGATCTCATGTAACGTTGGTTCATGATGCGAGATTCAACATCAGCGATGTTAACAGAACCACACAAACCTGCCAACGATGTGTCACATGAGCGCTCGCCGCGACCTCTTTTCCTAAGTCCTATGTACGGCCGTGATCCTTTCTCGTTACATCAAGACCACAAAACCACTGCTCTTTGTCCTCTCATGTCTCGCCGACACCCCCCTCAAAGGCCGCGCCGGCATGCTCTGCGCTGCGCACCGATCGCAAAACGATCTGCGCTGCCCCAGAGCTGTGCTCAACCCACTTGAGCCAAGCAATAAATATTCCACCCAGGACATGTAAACATCCTAACATGCCCCAAACTCAACCCGCTGATCACAGCGACAGCCCCCACGAAAACGGGATCGCCCTGTGCCACCGGGCATCTGCGCGGACGACACCAGCCAGCCACCTCGCCGGCCTTCACCGCCCACACAATCACTCCAAACCGATCGGCCCCAGATCGCCGGCGCCGTTGCGCAGCACCTCCGGGGGCGTCGTCGTCAGATCCACAACGGTCGACGGCTGGGGCGCCAACGCCCCAGCGTCCAAAATGACTTTGACCTTCCCCCGATAATGCTCCTCAATCTCGCGCGGGGTCGTCAAAAGCTGACCCTCGGGCCCCTTGGCGCTGGTCGTCACCATCACGCCGCCAAGCGCCTCGCACAGCGCCAACGCCACCGCAGAGTCCGGCACGCGAACACCGATGGTCTTCTGACGGGTCTGCAAAAGCTTGGGCACCTGCTTGGTCGCCCTGAGGACAAAGGTGAATGCCCCCGGCAACGCCCGGCGCAGCACCCGATAAGCCGGACCCTCCACCACCGCGTACTCCGAGATCGCGCTGAGGTCCGGCCCAATGATGCTCCACAACCCACCCTCGCCGCGCTCCGCCTTAAGGCGCTGCAGCTGCGACACCGCGTCCTTGTCCCGCACGCGACAACCAATGGCGTACACTGTGTCGGTTGGGTAGGCGATCAGGCCCGCGCGCGTGCCCATCCGACGCAGCGCCTCGGTGATGCGCCGAGGCTGGGGGTGCTCATGATGAATTTCGATGATCATGACCCCTCACCCCCCTTGGGCAGCACAATGCTGGGCTTCTCGGGGTGCGCCTTGTAAAGCACCAGAATCCGGCCAATGATCTGCACGGCCTGGGCACCGGTCTGCGCACACAGGGTCTGGAGCGTCTCGGCGCGCGCCGCGCTGTCGGCGCCGCGCACCTTGATCTTGATCAGCTCATGGGCCAGCAGCGCCGCGCGGACCTGATCCACGAGCGCCTCATGGACCCCCTTGTCACCAATCATGACCACGGGCTTGAGGTGATGGCTGCGGGAGCGCAAAAAGCGCCGCTGGGGGCCGCTAAGCTGCGGCGAGCACCGCACCACGATCCCAGACGGATCGATCGGCTGTGACTCTTTTTCTCCCTGGGGCCGCTCGGTCATGGACGCTCTCCTCCTGTCTTTATGCCCTTTGTTTCAAGGACTGCTGAAACACACATACCCGGCCCGCTTGCCATTGGGCCAGAGTCATACTCTATTAGCCCAAGCACGCACCCACTTCAACCCGTCGACCACCGCCACAGCGACAGCCCCCACCAAATCACCCCATGACCCAAGACATCGACACACGCGCACAGCGCATCGCCGGGCACATCCAGACCCAACTGGCCGCCGCCGCCGACCCCACCAAGGCCGGGCCCATGCAGGCCTACATGAAGACCGACATGCCCTTCTACGGCGTCCAGGCCGCCGCCCGGCGCCAGATCGTCAAAGCCGTCGCCGCCGACAACCCCCTCGATCCCAAACGGGACCACGGGGTCGTTCGACGCAGCGTTGAGCTGCTGTGGGCCATGCCACACCGCGAAGAGAAGTACGCCGCGATCACACTGGCCAGATCATGGCGAGGCGCTTTTATTGCCCCGCACATGATGGATCTCTACGAAAAACTCATCCGAGAAGGCGCCTGGTGGGACTTCGTCGACGAGCTCGCCATCCACCTCGTCGGCCCCTGCCTGCTGCGCGACCGAGAGCACATCGCCCCCCTCATAGAAAAGTGGCTGACCGACGACGACATGTGGATACGGCGCAGCGCCCTGCTGGCACACAACCGACACAAAAAGGACACCGACGGACAGACACTGCTGCGCCATTGCCTCACCCTCGCCCACGAACCCCACTTCTTCATCCGCAAGGCCATCGGATGGGCGCTGCGCGAATACTCCTACACTGCGCCCCAGACCGTCGCCGACTTTGTCCGCCAGCACCACGACGCCCTCTCAAAGCTCAGCCGCAAAGAAGCCACCCGGCGCCTGATCAAAGCCGGCCTGTGGCCCTGAAGGCGTCCAAAGTGTGAATGGTCTTTGTTGCCAGGGCCTTTTTGCATGTGATACGGTGCAACATGCCATTGTCGGGTGGCATCAACCAAGACGAACCAAAGTCTGGATAGTCAACACCAGAGGCGCCTGCCGTACTCAACAACCCTTAAGGGAGCTTCGCCGCGACCACACCGCAGCAAAGCCCTCTACAAGCGCCTCGCCGTTCCTTATATAGACACGCCGACATCGGAGACAGACCGGGCCCATGGGGCGGACCACAGACCCACATCAATTCGCCTCGCTCCCTGTCGATGTCACCGTGCACACCAACCCCGCACAGCCTTATCCGTGCGCCAATATGGAGCCGGGAACGTGAATACCAGTTCACAGGTCGATCGCTTCAAGCTCGGGACCCTCATCGAGGACACACCCTACGGAAGCCTCCACGAGGCCAACGACGGCGATCAAACCGTCCAACTGTTGTCCATCAAGGCCGACATAGGCCTGCACCGCGCCCAGAGCGGCAACTTTGAAGCCGAACTCGAAGCCGGTGAAGACCTGCGCCACCCCGATGTGGCCCGCATCATCGCCTTTGATCTGGACGCCGACCCCCGCTGGGTCGCCTGGCAACACCTCCAAGGCGCGCGCTCTCTGGCGACCCTGCTCAAAAAGGGCGGCCCCCTGCCCCCACGCAGCGCCTTCCTCCTGACCGCACGGCTGGCCAGAGCGCTCGGCGCGCTGCACGACAAGCGCCTCTTCCATCGCAACCTCACACCCAGCGCCATCCTGCTGGCCGAGATCGATCACAAGACCCTGCGCTCCACGCCCGACCGCGTCCTGCACGCCCCCATGCTCATCAACCACTGGGCACAAGGACACCTGGTCGCCACCAAAGACCCCATCAACGCACACCAAAAGGCACCCAAAAACTTCTTCGGACACGCCGAGTACTTCTCGCCCGAACAAGCCCAGGGCCGCCCCATCGATGAACGCACCGACCTCTACGCGCTTGGCGTCATCCTCTACACCACGCTCACCCGCAAGCCGCCCTTCACCTCCGGCAGCTTTGTCACCACGCTCAAACGCCAGATCTACGAAAAACCCCTGCTGCCGCGCATCGCTCGCCCCGGCCTGAAGCTGGCCCGCGGCGCAGAGAACATCATCGTCAAGGCCCTCAACAAAAAGCCCGAAGAACGCTTCGAGAGCGCGCAAGCCTTTGTCGATGCCCTGGCCGAAGAGGGCTTCACACTGCCCGCGCTGCGCGAACTTCCACCCGAAGAACCCGCCGCCAACGCCGCCCCAGAAGAAGCCACGCCCGAAGAAGAGGCATCCCAACAAGAGGACACCGGCGCTCGCGCCACACGCATGCTCTCCACCGCGGGCATCAAAGAAGCCGCCGAAGCCAAAGCCACTCAGTCTGAACCGGAGCCGGAAGCAGCACCCGAACCGGAACCTGAGCCTGCTCCGGAGCCCGAACCCGAACCCGAAGCCGCCCCAGAGCCCGAACCAACTCCTGAACCGGAACCAGAGCCAGAGCCAGAGCCAGAGCCCGAACCTGAGCCTGAACCAGAAGTCCAACGCCCCGGACGGCAAACACAGGCCATCCAGGCGCTCGCCGACGGCTGGCAAACCGTCCAACTCCCCACCGTCGACGCCAAAAGCATCCAAGCGGCCCTCGACGACACTCAGGACGCCGACGGTGACAGCGCCGACGACTCGACACCGAGCACCGAGGCCAAAGAAGACGCAGCCAAAGACGACAAAGCCGACGCCGAAACGGCCAAAGCCAAAGAAGACGTCAAAAAGGACGACGCCGACACCAAAGAAGAATCGGCCAAAACCGACGCCAAAGCGCAGAGCAAAGGCGACGCTGAAAAAGACGAAGACAAAAACAGCGACGAGGACACCCCTGCGCCCGCCAACACCAGCAACTCCAAAGGCAAGCGCAACCAGTCCAAACGCGACAAACGCAACAAAAAGAACCGCCGCAACAACAAGCAGAGCCAGAAAGTCGCTGTCGCCGCCAACAAAGACGGCAAAGACGACAACGCACCCCTGGCCGACGGCCAACAGGTCGCCGAACTCAAGGGCAAACGTCAGCCCGAGCCCCTCATCGCCCCCGAAAAGGCCCCCAGCGCCACCGACACACGAAAACTCGACTCGGATGAGCCTGCCGCCAACAATCAAAAGGGAAAAGACAAGGGCAAAAAGAACGACCGAAACAACAAGAACAACACCCGCAAACTCGAAATCGGCGCCATCGACCTCGAAGAAAGCCCCTCGACCGAAGACATGGGCGATTGGTTCTCAAGCGAGGTGTCGGAGTTTGATGACTCCTCGACCGACGAACCCTTCGCCGGACGCCACAACGCCTTCTTCATCCCGGCCGTCCTCCTTGTCCTCGTCGTGGTCGTCGCTGGCATCTTCTTCTGGAGCCAAAGCTCTGAACCCGAAGCCACCAACGTCGCCCCCGACACCGCGCTCAAAGAACAGGAAAACCGCCAACAACAAAAACGCGATGACCTGCTGGCCGACCTCCAGAAATCCATCCAATCGGGCCAACTCGTCCCGCCCGCCGAAAACTCCGCCTTTGATTTCCTGCGCCGCATGAAAACCGAGGCCAACGCCGCCGGCACGCCCGAATACAACAAGGGCCGCGACGCCTTCATGAAGGCCGCTGACAGCGCCATGAAGGACGCCCGAGAGAAGAAAGACCAACCCGTGGCCAAAAACATCGCCCGGTACATCCTTCAACTCGACGCCAAAAACGCCGACGCCAAAAAGATCTTCAACGAACCCGACCTCCCCACTGAACCCGAGCAGCCCGCGACCAACGACGCCGATGCCGGAGAAACCGACGACGCCTCCGCACAGGCCGACCCCGAAGCCGACGCCGGTGAAGCCACCGCCGAAGCCGACGCTGCCGCCCAAGAAGACAAAGCCGGTGAAGAACCCCCCGGCGAAGAACCTCCCGGCGAAGACCCCCCCAGCGAAGAAACCGCCGACAAAGAACCTGCCGCTGAGGATCCCGGCGAAGACAAAGCCAACCCCGAAGGCGACAAGGAACCGGCCGCCGACAAAGCTGCCGACAAAGCCAACCGCCGCGAAGAACTCAAGCGCCTCATGTCCGAAGCCTCAAAGGCCAAAGGCGCACGCGCCACTCAACTGTGGCGCCGCATCCTCCAACTCGACCCCAGCAACCACCGCGCAAACTTCCAACTGGGGCAGAACCTCTCGGCCAAAGGCAACTTCGGCGCCGCCCTGCCCTTCCTCGAAAAAGCCGTCCAACTCAACGGCCGCAACGCCACCTACCGCTTCTACCTCGGCAACGCCTACCTGCGCACCTCAAACACCGCCAAGGCTCGCCAGCAATACCAGAAGGTCCTGGAAATCAACCCCAACCACAAGCTCGCCAAACGCATGTACGACAAGCTCAAGTGAGCATCCCCGGCGCTTGTAATGATGACCACGACCCCGACGCGGTCGAACCCGACTCTCTCACCACCGGCACCGCGCGCCCCGCAACCTCTCCCACACCCTCTCTTGGCTTGACCAACACCAACCCAGGACGAGACTGCCCCCAACACACCACACCGTCGCGCCCCTGACGCTTGGCCCCATAGAGCGCCTCGTCCGCACGCTCCACCAACACCGCCTGCGTCCTGGCCTCCTCCGAGCACGTCGCCACACCCATGCTCAACGTCACCTTCACCGCCCTGCCCTGACACCACACCACCACCTGACGCACCCGCTCCAAAAGCCGCTCGGCCACCACGCGCGCACCCCTGGCGTCCGTCTCCGGCAAAAGCAGCCCAAACTCATCCCCGCCAAGCCGCCCCACCAAATCGATCTTCTCTCGCAGGTTCTCCTGCAACACCCGCGACACCTCCTTCAACACCGCGTCGCCCACCTGATGACCGTAGGTGTCGTTGATGCCCTTGAAGTGATCAATGTCCAACAAAACCAGCGACACCGGCCGCCCAAACCTGGCCGAACGACGCAACTCATCGTCCAAACGCTTCTGAAAACGACGCCGCGCGCACACACCCGTCAACGCATCCGTCATCGCCATCTGATAGAGCTCCACTCTGTCGAGCCCCAACGCCACCAAACCCGCCAAAACGCTCGCCACCATCACATCCCGGCGCCCAAAAATACCCGCTCGCCGGTTGCTCACATTCAGCACCCCGCGCACCTTCCCTCTCCATACCAACGGCAAACACACTATTGAGCGCGTCCAACCCCGAGGCTCCAAAAATCGCCCATCCCCATCGATCTCCGACACCATTTGCGGCACACCGCTCTCATAGACGCGCCCGGCCAATCCCTGACCCACCTCAAACACCCGGCACACGTGCACGCCGGCGTTGATCGCGTCCTGGAGCCCCATGTCCTCAAGCCCATGCACCAACTTGACCACCAAACCACCCAGGCGCTCATCCCAAAGCATGACACTGGCCTTCTCAACCCCCATCACCTCCACCACGCGCTCCAAAACCTCCACCAAACCCGCACGTGAACCGCCCAATTCAGACAGACGGTGCTGAAGCTCAGCCACCACCCCAAAGGCCTCCACCAACGCCCCACAATCACCAGACACCTGTCCCACCACACCAGCCTCTGGCTTCACCAGCGTTGCCTTTGCGCTCCAAACCATCTGCTTGCCTCCAACCGTCACCCTGCGTGCACACCCACAGTGCGCATTCCATTTCCAGGTGCGAAGTCTTCTTCGCACGTGCAACGCCCTTCACCATCGACCATCAACCCCAGCGCCTTAAAAGAGCGCCATGGCCAACAAGTCACCCACACCACTGCCCACGCTGCCGCCCACCCCATAAGCTCAACCACCACCCCACCGACCCCCTTGAACACGACGCCCGCATTTCAGCCCCGCACGTCGCCGCGCTCCACCAGGTCACACCCCACCCCACATCGCCCCCCAAACACCGCCTCAAACACACGATCACACCACACACAAAGTCCTTGCCACTCTGGCACGCTATGTGCTCTAACCACCTCTCGCCTGTGCTGGTGCATTTTGCATCCAGGCACAAAGCAGATGGAGAGATGAGTGATGCTCAACGCCGACACCAACACCTTCAACAACGCTCCCTCACAGAACACCTCTTCAGGAAAGGTTCTGGGCAAGGGGCGCTGCGCGGCACTGCTCAACGCCAACGCCAAGCGCGTCAACCACCGCACCCAAAAGCAGATCGACCGCTTGCTCCCAGGCGACGTCTACCTCAGCGGCTCTCAGGAAGAAGGCGACCAGATCCTCGGCCGCCTCATCGATGAAGGCTGTGAAATCATCTTTGCGGGCGGTGGCGATGGCACCATCATCCACACCATCAACGCCCTGGTGAAGCAGCTCGAACTGCGTGGCATGACCATGGAAGAAGGCCCCCTCGTTGGGCTGCTCCCCATGGGCACCGGCAACGCGCTGGCCAACCACTTCAAGCTCGGCGGCGCCATTGATGACCTGGGCTGGCTCAGCCACGGCGCGCCGCTCAAGATTGCGCCCCTGCGCATGATGAAAAACCAGGACGGCACCCTCTTCCCCATGGCCGGCACCGGCCTCGATGGGATGCTCCTCAATGACTACATCGCCCTGAAAAACAACGTCCGCAACACCCCCATGGCCTCCATGTTCACCGGCCTGCCCGGTTACCTCACCGCCATGGTCCGCACGCTCTCTCGTCTGGTCGATCCTCGCCAGCCCAGCCCCGAGTTCAAGATCATCAACTCGGGCGCCCGTGCCTGGCAGGTCAACGCCGTCACCGGCGACGTCGTCCGCACGATTGAACCCGGCGAATGCCTCTACAACGGCCCCGCGCTGATGCTATACGCCTTTTTCTGCTACTGAGTAACCGCGAGACTTCAACAAGTGCTCAATACGTCCACGGCTGCAATTAAAATGTAACGATAGCTTTTCAATGGTTAGATTTTCTTTTGTGTAAAGGGAGATGCATTCTTTTTCTTG
>CAKZKQ010000302.1 GCA_937123825.1 uncultured Pseudomonadota bacterium | reverse complement strand
AGGGTCGGTACCGTAGACATCGTTGAACAAGGCATCCCGGTCGCCCTCGTAAAACAGGGCGGCCGCAGCCACTACCAGCAGGCCCACCAGGCCATAGAAGGCACCGGTCATCGCGATCATCAGGTGAAAGGGCAGGCCCCATACCGACAGGCGATTGTGCAGGTCCGCCTGTTCCAGGCGCCTGGCGCCACCGCGGCGCAATTTGAACGCGTCCTTGAACAGACGCGGGTGGGCGAGGAGCCCCGACACGATCAGTGCGATCAACATGGCGCCGGCGGCGCTGACCAGGGCGGTCAACTCGGTGGTCTGGCCGATGTTGAGGGTCAACGGGTTGGGCTCGGCGCTGAGGCCAGAGATGGTCGGCGGGCCGCCGACGACCAGCGCGCCGTTGGAGACCGCTGCCGGGGCAGCGCCCAGCGCGTCGCTGATGGCCACGACGTTGACCACGTAGGTCACGCCGGGGACCAGCGAGAGGTTTTCAAAGACAAACTCTGTGACGTTGCCGACGTTGGTGCGGCCAACGACCTCGGTGTCGTTGCTGGTCAACAGGCTGACCACGTAGGAGTCGGCGCGGGGGGCGGCGTCCCAGGCGGCAGCGAAGGCGTCGGTGCGGGCGGTCTGGGCGATGTCGGCGTCGGCGTCAACGATGTTGTTGTCGCCGTCGAGGGCCACGTCGCGAACGGCGGCCACCGGGGTGATTTCGGCCTGATCGACCACCACCAGCTCTGAGCGCGAGGTGGTGATGGCGATTTCAAGGTTTCCGTCACCGTCGGTGTCGGTCAGCATCGGGAAGCGCACGCGGGCCTGCAGATCGAGGGCCCAGGACACCGAGCCGTCGGCCACGTTGAGGGCGTAGAGCCAGCCTGCGGCGTCGCCGACCACAAATTCGGGCGCGTTGTCGCCGTCCACGTCGCCGGTGACGACCGAGGAGACCGGCGCGATGGGCACGCAGGACTCCAGGGTGGCGTCGGCGTCGAGGGTGGTGACGGTGCCATCGTTGAGGCACAGGCGGTAGAGGACGGCGCCGTCGGCCCCGGAGTAGACCGTGAGGTCACCCAGGAGGCCGGGGACGGCCACGTCGAGGTTGCCGTCGCCGTTGGCGTCGGCCTGGCCGGGGAAGTTGGCGACGTAGGCAAAGAGC
Organism: uncultured Pseudomonadota bacterium; assembly: GCA_937123825.1. GTDB lineage: Bacteria > Myxococcota_A > Bradymonadia > Bradymonadales > CAKZKQ01. The sequence goes on along the minus strand of CAKZKQ010000302.1, from coordinate 8,966 downwards.
GAGGCGGGCAGGGGCTGGGCCCAGCGCGCGGTGCCGTCGGCGGCGTCGAGGAGCAGGTTGTTGCTGGCAAAGGGCTTCATGAAGATTTCGCTGGTGCCGTTGTGGCGCAGCAGGGTGCTGTTGGCGGGCCGCGCGTTGCCGTTGGGCAGCAGCAGGATGTCGCCAATGCGGCTCAGGTCCGTGCCCGAGAGGCGCTCAAAAGAGGTGTAGTGCAGCAGGATGAGGTCATCGGCGCCGTCGTTGTTGAGGTCGCCGTCGACCAGGATTTCGCGGTTGGGGAAGCGGCGGACCTCGTTGGGGTCGGGCTCGTAGCGGGCGTTGATGGTGCCGTCGCTGCCGTCGAGGGTCCAGACCACGGCGTTGTTGTCGTTGAGGAAGCTCAGGCCTGCGATGTCGACGGTGTCGTCGGCGCCGCCGAAGTTGCCAAAGACCATCGAGAAGAGGCCAAAGGCGGCGTCGGGCAGGGGCGTGCGCCACAGGGACTGGCCCTGGGCGCTGAGCATCTCGACGTAGGGGGTGCCGTCGTTGTCGACGCTGCTGTAAACGACCTCAAAGATGCCGTCGTTGTCGCGGTCGAAGGCCACAAAGTCGCCGCCGTTGTTGGGCACGCTCCACAGCTCGGTGGGGGGCGTCAGCGGGTTGGCCCCGGTGGGGTCAAAGGCGGCCAGCGAGCCGTCGGCCTTGCGGTAGATGAGCTGACGGGTGGGTCCGGCCAGCAGATCGACGGCCAGGACGGGCGAGGTGTGGCCGCTGATGGACAGGCGCTCGGTGGCGGTCAGGGCGTTGTTGTAGACGCGGAAGCCGCCGAGGGTGTCGCGCAAGATGGCGTGGTTGCCCTGCTCAATCAGGCCGCTGCCGGTCTGGATGAGGGTGAGCTGGGTTTCGCCAGGGACCTCGGAGCTGGCTGCGATGGTGGCGTTGCCACCCTCAAAGTCCATGGCCTGGAGGGTGGTGACGTTGCCGTCGTTGCTGGCCACCAGCAGGTGTCCGTCGCCGTCGTTGTTGAGGTCAAAGAGGGCCGGGACGCTGTTGTAGTCGCGCGAGCTGATGTCGGGCTGGCCGCCAAAGGCCTGGAGGATGGGGGTGACCGACGGGACGCTGTAACGCATCACGGGGGTGCGCCCGGCTTCGAGCGACCAGACCTCGACGTCGCCCACGGCGGGGATTTCGGTCTGACCCGGCAGCGTGGAGCGCGTGATGAGGTCGGTGGTGCCGTCGTGGTCCACGTCTTCGAGGCCCACAATGGTGCGGTTGGAGAGCGAGCCGAGCGTGGCGCCTGTGGCGGCGTCGTAGATGGCCACCGCCCACTGGTCGGGCAGGTCGAGGCCGTCGTCGGCGGGTCCGCTCTCGGCGGTGTTGTTGTAGACGGCGGTGACGACCTCCAGGGCGTTGTCACCGTCGAGGTCGACCACGACGCCCGAGGGGGACAGGCCCGCTTTGGTGCCGGCGTTGTTCTCGTATTCGTACTGCCATTGGACGGCGTCATCGACGTAGTCGTAGACGGTGATGCCGACCGAGCCGTTGCTGATGCCCTGGACGCCGGTGAAGATCATCTCGTCTTGATCATCGGAGTCGAGGTTGGCGCCCTGGTAGAGGCCGTAGCAGTAGAGGCCGTTGGTGAGCGAGGCGCTCACGCGCAGGGTTTGACCGTCGGCCAGCGAGAGGAAGACGATCTGGCAGAAGGTCTGGTTGACGATGGCGATCTCGCGCGTGGTGCTGACGCCATCAAAGTCACCGATGACGGGTCGGACCACGGCGGTGGGCAGCGCGGCGTCGTTGTTGGTCCACACCGGCGCGGCGTTGAAGCCCTGGGAGAAGTCGTAGAGTTGGAAGATCTTGTCCCCGGCGCCAAAGACCAACTCCATCTCCGGGTCGTCGTCGACGTTGACGGGGATGACCGTCGGGGCGCGGAAGCTGAGCTTGTTGGGGTCGTCGGGGGTGATGCGCCGGACGATCTGACCGGTGCGGCCGTCGAGCAAGACGACCAAACGGCCAACCAGGAGAATCTCCGGGCGCGCGTCGCCGTCAAAGTCGGCCACGGTGGCAAAGCTGTTGGTGCCAAGCGGCGGCGTGTCCCAAAGCAGGACCCCTTCGCTGTTGCGGGCCACGACGGCCTCTTCAACCAGCGTCAGGTACTCCAGGTTGCCGTCGCCTGTGATGTCGGCCACGCGGACGCGGGCTGTGGGAGCCTCATTGCCGATGCTGGCCTGCCAACTGACGGCGGGGCGAGTGATGTCGCCGGGGAGGTTGGTGGTGCCGGTGCGGGCAAGGTCACCGTGGGTGACCTGCCAGTGGCCCTGCGCCGAGGCGACGCTGGCCGCAGCCAGGCAGATCAGCGTCGCTGCGACGCATACCGCTGTGCGATTGCTCAATGTTGGTGTCCATCTCGTCATAAGTGTCTCTAAACCCTTGTCTGTTCAATGGGGCTATAATTCCCACATCTCAGGCCCTGTTAATCACACAGGGTAGCGCCTGGAAAGGGACATATCCAGCGTCGCAACGTGCTTGCGCTCTTATTGTAACGGACCTATGGTGTAAATGATCGGACGCGTCGCAAAGCTCCCGCCTTTGATTCAGTGATTATGATGATGGCGGAGCACCGGTGAATGCGATTGGCTTGTCGAGGATTGTGGTTCGGGGCACAAAGGGTTCAAGGATTGAGAGGCACACAAGATCAAAAGAGCGACCGTGGTGAATCAAGCCGCGGCCGCACCGTGCCGAATCAGACCTTGAACACACGCGTACAAGCGCATTAAAGACGCTTTTGGAGCCTCGCCGTATCCCTATGAACGCTCAAGCCGACGCGCGCAGCGGACCGTGTCCGAGCCGGCCTTGTGACGACCCTCGTGGTCGTTTGGCCAATCGTCCCGTGCAGACATCAACCCCAGTCATTGTGACCACAGCCTGGAGGAGAGGATAGTCGAATGCTATTCAACTCCTGGGAATTCCTTGTCTTCTTTGCGGGCATCTTTGGGCTCTACTGCACCCTGGCGGTGCGGGCTCAGAACGTGCTCCTCTTGCTGGCCTCCTACGTCTTCTACGGATGGTGGGACTGGCGCTTCCTCTTCCTGATGCTCTTGTCGACGGTGGTGGACTACACCGTTGGCCGGATGATGGACGGGGCGGACGACGCCAAACGAAAGCGGCTGGTGTGGCTCAGCGTTGGGACCAACCTGACCATCCTGGGCTTCTTCAAGTACTTCAACTTCTTCATCGACTCGACCGCTTCGGCGCTCGCGGCGGTGGGTTTTGAGGCCAACCTGCCGACACTCTCGATCATTTTGCCCGTCGGCATCAGCTTCTACACCTTCCAGACGATGGCCTACACCATCGACGTCTACCGCAAGAAGATGGAGCCGGTGCGCGATCCGCTGCTCTTTGCCGTCTACGTCAGCTACTTCCCGCAGCTTGTGGCAGGCCCCATCGAGCGCGCCCAGAACCTCATGCCCCAGTTCGCCCAGAAGCGGACCATCACCAGCGAGAAGCTGGCCTCGGGGGCGCTGCTGGTGCTCATCGGGCTGGCCCGCAAGGTGCTCATCGCCGATGTGGTGGCCTCGGAGGTCGACGCGGCCTTTGCCAACCCCGACTCGATGAGCAGCATGATGCTGGTGCGCGCCACGATCCTCTTTGCGCTCCAGATCTACGGGGACTTTGCGGGGTACTCGGACATGGCCCGAGGCATCAGCCGGATGATGGGCATTGAACTGATGCGCAACTTCGAGCACCCCTATTTCTCAACCAACATCACCATATTCTGGCGGCGCTGGCACATCAGCCTCTCGTCGTGGCTGCGGGACTACCTCTACATCCCGCTTGGCGGCAACCGAGGCCCGGAGTGGTTTGTCTACCGCAACCTGCTGCTGACCATGCTCCTTGGCGGGCTCTGGCACGGGGCGGCCTGGACCTTTGTGGTCTGGGGGGCGCTGCACGGCGGGGCGCTGGCGCTCCACAAGTACAGCCTCAAAGGCAAGCGGCCGCCAATGAAGCCGCCGCTGGACTCGCCGGCCAGCATCGCCAAGGCCGCCGGGGGCTGGGCCTTTACGATGGCGCTGGTCCTGCTGGCGTGGATCTTCTTCCGCGCCCCGGACTTTGCCACCGCTTTTGGGGTCATCAGCGGCATCTTTGAGCTGCGTGGCGGCCTCTCGCTGGGCGCCTGGGCGCTGCCGATCGGGATGAGCGCCATTGTGCTCTTCATCGACATTCCCCAGTACATCACCAAAGATCACACCGTCATGCTGCGTTGGCACTGGGTGCTGCGCGGCCTGTCCTACGCTGGCCTCATCCTTTTGATGGTCTTGATGCGGAGCAACCAGGATGTCCCGATCATCTATTTTCAGCTTTGATACCCTCAAGCCCGACCGGAAGCTCCCTGCGCGGCTCTTGGAGTCTGTGGCGGTGCTCCTGGTGGTGGAGTTTGGTCTGGCGCGCCAGGACTGGACCTGGGGCTGGATCGCCCAGTCTCCAAGTGGCATCTTTGACGCCATCGAAACCCAGCTCATCGAGCCCGCCGAGGGCTTGCAGGTGGTGGTCATGGGCTCAAGCCGGATTCAGGACGGCGTCAGCCCCCGTGGTCTGGAGAAGGAGCTTGGCCTGCCCGAAGGGTCCGCCATCAGTCTGGCCATGACCTCGGGGCGGCCTTTTGACGCCCTGATGCTCTACGAGCGCCACCGGGAGAAGTTCTCCAAGGCCCGCGTGCTGGTCATGGAGGTTGCCGAGTTTCAGTTCAACGGCGGCTTCAGCCCCAGCGAGCGCGAGCGGCGCTTTGCCACCCTCGACCAGCGCCTGTCGCTCTACGACCCCCAGAACACGCGCTCGATGCTGGCCGGGTGGGTCTGGCGGACCTACGACGCCCAGGGGCCATTGCGGCGCCTGATCAAGTCCGCCGTCAAGAAGCCCGTCACCAAGCTGGCGCTGACCGAGGATGGGCGGATCAACTGGCGCAACAAGACCCTTGAGGAGGGCCCCGAGACCATCGACGCCGCCCCTTCGGTCCACAAGATGTACCACCGCTTCTACATGTCCCAGGCGCGCCTTGAGAACCTGCACAAGCTGGTGGAGTTGGCCCGCGAGGACGGGCTGGACGTGATGCTGGTGCAGATGCCGGTGCGCGACAGCTTTGTGGACATCGTGGAGAAGAAGCACGCCGACGACTACGCCGCTTTTGTGGCCGCCACCGACAAAGTCCCCGGCGTGCGCCTGCACCGCTGGGTGCGCGGCAGCGAGCTGGGCCTCAAGCCCACCGACTACTACGACTACGGCCACGTCACCAACCGAGGCTCGCGGGCCATCACCACGGCGCTTGGCCAAAAGATCAAGGCCGATTTCCCGGGCGCCTTCAAGGCCGCCAAGCCGTGAACTGGCGCGCCGCCGCAGCCGCTGCGCTGGGGGTGTGCTGCGTCTTGTGGTCTGCGTTGGGGGCGGCTCAGCAGTGGTCCACGGATCACGGCGACGGCGCCCGCACAGGGCGCGCGCAGGGATTGGGAGAGATTCAAAACCCCGCCATCTTCTGGTCCCAACCCACCGGCGGCAATGTCCGTGACAGCGCGCTGCGTCTGGTGGACCTGGACGCCGACGGGCGGCGCGACGTGCTCCTGGCGGTGGGTGGTGCGCTGACGGCCAGGCGCGTCGATGGGACGCTCTTGTGGGATACGCCTGTGTTGGACGTCAACCAGGTGGTCGCGGTGGCGGATTTTACCGGCGATGGTCGCCTGGAGATCCTGACTGGAGGCCGCGCCTTTGTGCTCCTGGACGCTCAGACGGGGCGAACGCTCTGGCGTTTGACGCTCGCAGGAGGCCAGGTCCCGCGCCTTATCAACGCTTCTGCGACAGTCTTCAACGCCGATTCGGACCCTCAGCCCGAAGTGCTCTTCAATATGGGCAACGCTCCGGCGTCGCTGCTCTTTTACGACTTTTCCAGAGGGCTGGACGGGGCGCTTGTGTGGCGCAGCACCGACGACGCTTTGCCAAGAGCCATATTTAGACCCGTGGTGGGCCAGTTTGACCCCCAAAACGAGGGTTTGGAGGTGGCTGTCATCAACCAGCAGGGTTGTCAGGCGGCGTTTTTTTCCCTGCAAGATGGTCAGCGGCTGCGTTTGGCGGGTCAAGACGGTGGTTTGACGTTGGGGACCTTTTGTTATGGGCTGACCGCCGCCAGAGATGTCGACGGTGACGGGGTTGATGAATTGCTGATGACGGGGCTGGGCGGCGCGGGCACGGGCAGCGCCTCGGTGACCCTCTACAGCTACACCCTGGAGAGGATCCTCTGGCAGCGCCAGTACGCGGTGGGGGATGCTGAGGTGCAGACCCTCGTCGCGGTTGACGCGGTGGCAGACATCGACGGCGATGGCCGCGCCGAGCTTGCCCTGGCGGTCTTCAACAATGGCGTTGAGGTGGGCGACGATGACGACGGTGTGGCGCTGTCCGAGCGCTGGAGCACGTTGATCATGGATGCGTCCGACGGGGCTGTGCTTGGGGTGCTTGAGGATTGCGTGCCGTTGGGATTTTTGCCGGCGCAAGGGGCCCAGGGCGCCCCGCTGCTGACCCAGGACACCAGCGGCCAGCGCGTGTTGCCTTCTGGCACTTTGAGGGCCTGGGGCATGGACTCCGAGCGGGCTGCGACGCCGTTGTGGAGTGTCTCTGGGGTTCAGCCGATCCTTCAAGTGGTCCAAGAGCCCAGGGTCAACCTCTACCCAACCCAGACGCGCCATATCTGGGATGGCCGCCGGTTGTTGGTCCTGGCCGCCGAACCCGAAGCCCAGTTGCAGTGGCTGCGGCCCGACGGACAGGGTTCTGTGACCATCGATGCCAGCAAATCGGTGGAGTCGGGCGTGGCCTTTTCGGTCCTGGAGCCGCTGGGCGGCTCGCCAGCCTTTGGTGACACCACGCATGTCCTGCGCACCAACGCCGGTGGGGTTTTGTGGGTCGATGGGCAGCTTCAAACCCAGCAGCAAACCACCTACGCCAGCCACATCGCGCCGCCGCCGCTGGTCTTGCGCGGCGAAGGCGGCGCGCCGTTGGTGATCTTGCGCGATTCGGCGTTCAACGTCGTGGCTTTTGATCCTTTGGGGGCCAACCTCTTGCAAGAGCCGCAGAGGTTGTGGTCCAGGCAAGGTCAGGTCAACCCATCTGCGCGCACCGAGGGCCATCTGCTGGGGATTGACGCCGATGGTGATGGCCGGGATGAGGTCGTTCACAGCGGCGAGGGCGCCGACGGCGTGCCATTTGTGGAGGCGCTGGGGGCCGATGGTGAGGTGTTGTGGCGCACGGCGGTGCCCGAGGGGGTTTATGCGCCGTTTTCGCTCTTGGCGGGCCGCTTGGGAGGCCAGGGCGCGCAGGACGTGGCGGGGATGGTGCGTGGGGCGCAGGGCGACGCCTTTGTGGTGGCGCTCGATGGGGTCACGGGTGAGCTTTTGGGCATGCACCGCGCGCAGCCAGGAGACGTCAACCCGTCGCCGGGTCAGTCGCTCTTGTTGTTGCCGGACGAGACCGGGGATGGGCGCCATGAGTTGTTGGCGCTGCACCTGAGCACCTTGGAGAAGCTCGATGGGGCGACCCTGGGGCGCCTTGGAGAGGTGGTGCCGCTGCCGCCTGGGGCGATCAGGCCGGGGCGCAGCGCGCTTTTGGGTCAAGACGCGGTCTTTTTGAACGCCTTTTCGGACCGAAAGGTGGTTTTGGAGTTGGGCGACGGTTCGGTGCGATGGGAGCGTGGGTTGGCGTCGTTTGTGGCCCAAACCACCGGCTTTGCAGGGCAGGCCGACGTCAACGGCGACGGTGTCTTTGATTTGGCGCTGCCGGGGAACCAGGGCGAGCTGGTGGTGCTGGATGGGCGCGATGGGTCGGTGGTGCGCTCGGTGTGTGTGCAGGCGGGGCGCGCGGCGCAGGTGGAGGATGTGCCAGGGGCGCTGGGCTGCGGGTCGCTGGCGCCGGTGTCTTCGGTGGTGGTGGCCGACATCGACGGCGATGGGGACGAGGATCACGTCTTTGGGACGGCCGATGGGTGGTTGATGGCGTTGGATGTGGTCAGCGGCTCGGTCAGCGCGGCGCTCTTCTTGCGCGCCGCCGTGCAGTCGCTGGTGGTCGCCGATATCGATGGTGACGGCGCGTTGGAGGTGATCGCGACCACCGCCGATGGTCGCCTGGTGGGCGTGGACAACGCCGCCACGGGGCGCGTGGAGCAGGTCCGCGACGTGTTGTTGGACCTCGATGGCCGGATCTTCAACCCCAGCGTGGACATCGACGTGTCGGTGGACACGGCGGCTTTTGGTATGGCCTGGCAGCTGGTGCCGGACGCGGAGGCCTATCTGGTCAATGTGCTGACTGAGAACCTCAACGTGTTGACCGACTGGCGGCGCGTGACGGGGACCGAGGCGGTCATTGACGGGGTGCAGTTGATCCCGGGGCAGACCTACTACGCCCAGGTGGTGCCGTTTCGCGGGGTGGGGCAGGCCGGGCAGGGGTCGCTCTCAGATGGGGCACTGGTGGTGGGTTCCGGACCCAGGATTTTTGGTTTGGGCGCGGTGCCCGGGGTCTTTGACCCGTCTGCCGCCGAAGAGACGGTGTGGGTGGCCACGGTGGCTGCTGCCGACGGCGTTGATCGCCTCTGGATGGAGGTGACGGCGCTGGGCGGTGCCAGCGCTGAGCCTGCCTTCGTGTGGGAGCAAGACGCGGGCGCCTCTCCCAGGGTCGAGCTTGAGGTGCCCTGGTCTGGCCTGCGCCACAGCGGCCAGACCTTGCCTGCGGGGCTTTATCAGGCCAGCCTCTTTGCCCTCGACGGGCGCGGGGAGGCGATCTCCGACCGTGCGCTGGTCGAGATCCGCTATGGGGTGCCTGTGCCGGATGAGCCCGAGCCCGAGGTGATCATCATCAACCAGGGCAGCGACGGTTGTGGCTGCGCCCAGCGGCCCCTTGTGGACCCTTCTGGGGGGCTTTGGGCCCTGGCGATCCTCTGGTTGGTGCTGCGCCGTCGG
>CAKZKQ010000301.1 GCA_937123825.1 uncultured Pseudomonadota bacterium | reverse complement strand
ATGGATGTCAGACGCCTCACGGGGAGCGAAGCCATAGCAGCGCTATTGCGAGCGACTCGTGTGGTGTCTGACGCCATCAGGGCCGCCCCAAACGTTTTAATCGATGTCGGGGACATATACTCCCAGGAGGCCGCCTTTGGCGGGGGGCCAGGATTTTTTGCCTCGGTAGCGCATGGTGCCGTCGTTGTAGAATTTGCCGTCCCCGGCGGCGATGGTGATGTCTCCGGCGGTGGGGTGGCTGGTGCCGGGGGAGCCTGCGGCGACGACGACCAGTGAGCCTGGTGGGGCGTCGAAGGGGGTGGTAGCGGGGATTTGCTTCAGGCCAAGCTTTTCGGGGCCTTCTTCGGTCTGCATGTAGTCGTGGAACTGGTGGGCCATGTGCTGGTACTTCATGGGGATCATCGAGCGGCACTTGCCGACGGCCATTTTCCCGTAGCCGGTCTTCATCATGTAGTCTTTGACGGCTTTGTAGCACTTGCCTCCGGGCCTCACGCCGTCGGAGGCGCGCGCGGCGTTGAGGAGCGCGGCCATTTGTGCGGCGGCGTTGACGCTGACCTTGGAGTTCTCCCTCCAGATGGCCTCAAACTGGGTCAACTCCTCAAAAGTGACGGTGTCGGCGGGGTAGAAGCCGTTGGTGCGCTTAAAGGCGATGACCTTCTCCACAGTCTTCTCATCGTATTTGCCCGTGCTGGGCGCGCCCACGACGACCTGGAGTTTTTTGACGCACTCGCCCTGCATCCCGCACTGAAGCACGCCCCCGGCTTTGAACTCGTCTTCGGTGGGGGCGGCCTGCCAGCGGGCGGCCTCGGCCTCGGCTGAGAGCTTGGCGTCGTGCTGGAGGTACTTCAGCATGGCGCTGTCGACCTTGTTGCTGCCCGGAAAGAAGTGTTGTTTTCGCCAGACGATGACCTCGGCGATGGTGTCGAGCCCAAAGTAGCCGTCGGCCTTCATGCCGAGCATCTTTTGGACCTCGGCGACAGGTTTGCCTCTGTGCCACCGCCCCATGACCGCCTTGCCCGCCAGGACGTCGGCCAGCGAAGGGGACTGGGTCCAGGTGGTTTTTTCGTTTTCTTTGGGCGGGACGGGCTTCTTGGTGACCGGTTTGACGGGGGTGGGGAGCTTGCCAGAGGGCGCGTTGCTTTTGTTCTGGGGGTGGATCGTGCGGCCCAGGAAGGTCAGCGGAGCGCCTTCCTTGCGGTCGTCCTTGATGTAATCTTTCCAACTGCCGCCGGTGCCTTCGAGCGCTGCCAGCATTTTGCGATCGACGGCGGAGCCTTTGGGCAGGTTGTGGGTGGCGCGCCACTGTTGGACTTCTTTGGCGGTGCCTTTGCCGAAGGCGCCGTCGGCGCTGATCTTGAGCAGGCCCTGGACGGTTTTGACGGACTGGCCTTTGTGGCCTTTGCGCAGCGTGGCTTTGCCGCTGCGCACCTGGGTCAAGGCCGGGGCCGTGGTCCACTTGCCGGTCGCGCCCTCACCGGCCGAGGGGCCATCGGCGAGCCCTCTGGCCTGGTTGTCGTCGTTTTTGAGGTCGTAGAAGATGTGTTTGCCGATCGTGGCGACGATCTTGTCATCATCGACCCAGCTGGCGGTGGTGTAGTCGGCGTGGTAGTGGTCCGCGCCAGCGACCGGGTTGGTGGCGGTGCCCGCCAACGCCTCCTTGGCGACCTTCAGGCAGGCGCGCCAGGCATCGTCGTCGGACGGGTCGTAGGCCTCGGCGTAGTTGGGGTCCGACGTGCCACGCGTCCAAGAGAACTGTTTGGCCTGGGTGATGACGTCTGCGGGGTTGCCGTCCCAGGCGCTTGACGCCACACGGTTCATCACCACCTGGGCCACCGCGTAGAGTGGCTTGGTGCCGTGCTTTTTATACTCTCCGCGTGCCTCGGCGTAGAGGTTCATGGCCATCAAGACCGTCTGGTCTTGATCCGAGAGCGCCACGCCGGCCTTGGGCCTTGGTTTGGGGCGCTCGCCGTTGGATTTGGTCTTTCCTTTGGACTTGGCTTGTTGGGCCATCGCTCCTACCCCCCGTCGTCTCTCACCAGGCGGCCTGCCACGCGGGCCTCGGCGACCGCCGCCTCGTAGAGCGTCCTTGTGTCCAGTCGCTGTCCTCGCCGTGCCGCCCGATAGGCGGCCTTGAGCACGGCGTTCTTGATCTCTCCGCCCGACACTTCGATCTCAGAGAGCCACTGAAAGTCCACATCGTCGCAGGCCCTTGTTGGCACCAGCCGTTGCCAGATCCGAGCGCGTTCAGCGGGGCCAGGCAGTTCAAAGTGGACCTTGAAGGTGATGCGGCGCTCAAAAGCCGGATCGATGCTCTTCTTTAAGTTGGTCGTCAGAACCGCGATGCCCTCAAAACTTTCGATTTGTTGGAGCAGGACGTTGATGTCCATGTTTGAGTAGCGGTCGGTGGAGCGCTCGATCTTCTGGGTTCGCCGGGAGAAGAGGCTGTCGGCCTCGTCAAAGAGCAGCAGGTGCACATCGGGGCGAACGCGCTCAAAGAGCCGAGTGAGGTTTTTTTCGGTCTCGCCGATGTACTTGTCGACGATCTGGGAGGTGTTGACCTTCATCAGGCGCAGGCCCAAAGAACCTGCAAGGACCTCGGCGGTGAGGGTCTTGCCGGTGCCAGGCTCGCCGTCAAAGAGGCAGGTGATGGCCAAACCACGTCGGAGCTTGTCTTTAAGCCCCCACTCCTCAAAGACCCGGCGCCGGTGCGAGATGGCCGCCACGATCTCATCGATTTGGCCGCGCAGCGGCGCCGAGACGATCAGGTCTTCCATGGACACCGCAGGGATCTGCCCGTCGGCCAGCGGGTCGCTGCCGCGATCGACTTGTGCGGTGGTGGCGTCTTGAAAGGCTCTGCCCAGCGCCTGGGGGTTTTGGTGGCTGTCGGTCCACAAGGCGGTGAGGTGGTTGGCGTTGCGGACCTGCACGGGCAGGAGCGTGGTTTTGCCGGTGACCGGCTGCATTTGCGCCTCATCCAGGAGCCAGTCGCCTTGCGGCAGGTTGAGCCACCACAGGGTCTCTTGTGTGCTTGAGGCCGGTTTCCAGGTCTGTTCCAGGACCGCAATGTGGTTTAAGCGCGCCGGCAGCACGGTCAGCGCGTCGATGCACAAGGCCACGGCGGCACGGTGGTCTTGGATTTGCCTGCGCAACCAGGGGGCGTGTTCCATGAGGCGGTCTGCGTCGCGCAGCACCAGCAGCTCTGCGTAGAGCGCGGCCTCTTGAAACGCCCGCTGCAGCGCGCGCCGCTGGGTTTCGAGGGGCTCGGTGGCCAGCAGGGCGCCATCGACCTCGATCAGGTTTCGGTGGTGTTGTTGGGCGATGGCTTTGAGGGCAAAGAGGCGCCCCGAGCCTTCCTGGCCGCGCAACACGACCGCCAGACCTTGCGGCTGGGCCAGACCGGCGTGGCCAAACCACGGCGCGGGTTGATCGGCGTTGTGGTGACGTTGCCAGTACGCGCCCAGAGTCCGCTCCAGGGTGCCCAGGTCGGCCTGGGGGCTGGCGATGTCTCCAAGACGGACCTGCGGCACAATCCAGCGCCCGCTGCGCCCCAGTTCTGGGCTCAAAATCCGCTCGCCTTGCAAGAAGGCCATGGCTTGATGGGTGACGCGCCAATTCCCTTGCATGGGGTGTGGATCGTCCAGCGAAGATTCGATCAGTCCAAAGTGGAGCAGCGTGCCTTGAGCGTCCAGGCGCGGGGCGGCGCTGGGGTCCCACTGTGTGCGCATGGAGCGCGGGAGCAGTTGGAGGCAGAGCGCGCCGGTGAGTTGGCCGCCGAGCAGCCCGGGCGGCAAACCCGCCCAGAGTCGGCTGTCGGGCTGGAGTTGGAGGGTCATCAAGAGCCAGAGCAGCTCCAACTCGGTGGGGGTCAGACCGCAGCGCTCGGTCAGATGGACTTCGGGCAACGCGGCGGGCTCATTTTGGACGCCAAGCCGCATGCTCTGGCAGAGCTCCAGGACGTCTTCCAACTCACTTCTGAGCGCTTCGGAGCCCTCTTTGCCGGTGTGAACGCTCCAGGCCAGCGAGAGCCTGACCTGGTCCATGCGCGCCTGGGCGTAGCGATGCGCCAGCAAGCGGTCTCCCAGAAATTGTGCCGTTGCGGGTGTGCGTGGAGGCATGGTGCAAGGACAAAGCGGGTGGCAAAGGCCAACGTTGAAATGTGTGATGGGCTAACAATGATTTCCTTTGCCAGAGCCTAATCTAAATTCAGGGTCAGCGCAAGAGTGTGGTGTGGGAAATGTGAGCGAGGTTCATTTTTGTTGTCTGGGTCGTTTGGGCGATGTTGGTTGTGCAGATGTGTGGACGTGTTTTGAAGGAGGTTGGGCAGATGTTGGGTCGGATGTGTTTGGGGGCGCTGTTGGTGGCGGTGTGGGTCGGCGCGGGGTGTTCGACGGATCGAGCCCCGTCTGCTGCGCGCGATCAATTGGCAAAGCAGACCGGTGGTGATGGGGTTCCGGAGCATGTGGAGGGAGGGGTGATGAAGCCGCGCAAGATGGCCACGGGGTTTGTGCCGCAGGTGGCGTTGACGGGCGAGTCTCGAAACGCCAAGGGCGGCGCGGTGTTGTTGGTGGGGCCGCAGAAGATGCCTGTGTACATCGACGGGATGTCGCATTGGGGGGCGAGGCTTGGGGAAGAGGGGTTGGTGGTGGAGGGCGCGCTGGAGTTGACCCGGTATTTGCCCGAGGCTCAGACGCTTGAAGGCGGCATTGTGACCCAGGGGGTGATGCCGGGCAGCCGTCAATGGGTGCTTGGCGGCGCGAAGGTGGTGGACAAGGCGACCAGGCCTCAGGTGGTGCCGTTTTCGTTGATGCGCTCGGCGTGGACGGAGCGCGCGGCGTGCCTGGACGCGATCGAGGGGGCGTTGGAGGCGGCAAACGAGCGGTCGGAGGACTTTTGCGTGGGGGTGGAGCTGCCCGAGCGCAAGGGGTTGGTCTCTTATGCGCTATGGCACAAGGATCTTTTTGCGCCCGAGAACCAGGGGGTGTTGGGGAACCCTGGTGGAAAAGCCCGGTATGCGCTCTGTGATCCCAGCACGGGGTCGTTTGACAGCTTTGTCTTTTGGCAGTGATGGGGCAGCGGCGAGCGCTCAGGGCATGGGTTCAATGGAGAGGGCGCGCAGCGTGGGTTTGCCTTCCACGGTGCCCTCGATCCATGACTCGACCACGAGGACTTGATCGCCTTTGGCCATGAAGACCACCAGATCTTCGGTCCAGCCCAGCGCCCAGGGTTGTCCGACTGGGTGTGTCTGGAGGTCCTCGCAGGGTTTGGCAAAAGAGGCGTACATCTCTTCTTTGGGCGGGAAGGACTCGGTAAAGCGGTTGGGGGGCATGGCGGCCATGTCGGCCCCCAGCAGCGGGTCCAGCGCGCAGCCGCTGAGCATGCGCGTGGTGGTGGCGCGGATCAGCGCCTCAAGCCCCGGAATCTTGCGCTCATCCACGCTCTCATCTGCGCGGCTCTTGCTCACCCTCACCTCGCCCCAGCGCACTCTGCCGTCGGGAAAGACGGCCACACCGAACTTGATGTTGACACCGCCGGAGTCTGGCAGCACAGCGCCCAACTCCATATAGGTCATCGCGTGGGTCCAACCCTCGTCCAGCGGCCACAACCCATCGGGGGCGTCTACCTCGCCGCGCAGATCGCCCCGGGTGATGTCCGGCTCCAGGTCTGGGTTGTCCCAGATGGGGTCGTGGGCTTTGTCCTGGGCGCGGGCCGTGATGGCGGCGGACATTTGGAGGGCAAAGTCGGCAAAGATCGCCTCGTCGGTGGGCTGTGCAGTGGCGGGGGCCGAGTTGGACAGGTCGGTGACCTGCGGTTTGGCGTCTTGCTGGGGTGCGGGCGCGCCAGCGCATCCCCATAGAGCCATGGACATCAGCAGCGCGATGGTGGGTAGAAGGGCGCGTGTTGGGAAGGTTCGGGGTGCGGTGTGGTGTGAAGGCATGGTGGTTCCAGGTTTGGTTTGGGGATGACGGCGTGCGTGGGGTGGAGCTTGATATGGTTTGAGCAAGGACGCAAGCGTGTGTGTTGGGTTTGGTGATGGGGTTGGTCCTTCGCTGCACAGGTCGGGAAGCGATCAACCCCACAAGGCGCAAACAGACGTTGCTTTGAAGGCCTGTGGCCCTTCGGGTTGTAGTGACAGTGTGCGTGGGTTTGATACAACTTGAATGCCGAATCAAAGGCGTTGCTGATGTTGGTATGCCCTGTATTTGGAATTCATTTCGAAAAGGGGCTTTACAGTTTGGGTCGGGCGCACCATATTCCCGAACGTCACATATGGGTTTGAACAACAAAAGACGTGAAGATTGTGACCAGGTGTGATGGTAAAGGGTTCGAAGAGTGTTGCTCACTGGGGAGGACACGTGAAGAAAGAATGGATTTTGCTGCCTAGCGGCGTGGCGTTTGGTGTTGTGATTGCTCTGGGATTGTCCTCGTGGGCGGAAGACACCGAGTTGGACGCCGGTCCGCGCGCGATTCCATACAACGGTATTCTAGAGTTCAACGGCCAGTCGTTCACGGGCCAGGCCGACATCCAATTTACGCTGACAGACGACGGTGAGTGCACCTTTGTGGAGGACCACGAAGACGTGCGGGTCTTTGCGGGGCGCTTTAGCGTCAATGTGGGCCAGCCCACCGGCGATCTGCCCACCTGCCTTTTTGACTCCGAAGCGGTCTTTTTGCAGATGGCCGTGCGCAGCGCCAACGAGCAAACGCCTCACGTGGCGCTCGCTGGTCGCCAGCGGATCAACCCGGTGCCTTTTGCGTATTGGGCCGCCGAGGGTTCTGACTTCAGGATCGACGGCAACGCCAACATCGGCGGTGACGCCAACATTACGGGCAGCGTGGCGGCGGCCAACGCCAACATCACGGGCAATGTGGCGGCCAACAGCGCCAACATCACGGGCAACATCAGCGCCAACAACGGCACGTTCAACGGCGCCGTTCAGGCAAACAGCGTGAACTCGACCTTCCTGGAGGCCAACATCGGCACTGTGAACACGCTCAACAGCGCCCAGGCCACCGTCAATAACATCATAAGGGTCAACGGCACCGCCGACGTCAATGGTCCTGCCGACATCTCGGGCAACACCAACATTGGCGGCAACATTACCGTGGGCGGCACTTTGAGTGATCCAAACAGCGCTCTGGTTGTGGCCGACGGTATGGTCGTCACCGGCGCCATTCAGCCCCGCACGAACAACAACGCCATTGATTGGGCCAACGACGCCTTTGGAGGCGGTGGCGGGGATGACGCCTGGATTCGTTACTACAGCCGCAGCGGCGAGAACGCTTCCCTTCAGCTTGGCATCAACAACGATACGGCCGACCACCTGGAGTTCTATCAGGCGGGTGCGGTGCGGATGAGCGTGGCCGGTGGCAATGTTGTCACCCATAACAACCACATTGTGCAGGGATACACCGATATGGGTGTCCGTTTGGTGCGTTGTGCCACCCCCAACACCAACATCGCCGATTGCACGTGTGATCCGGGTGAGTTTGCCATCAGCGGTGGCGGTTTTCGCAACGGTGATGCGGGCATCAGCAGCAGTCGCCCCATTTTCTACAACAACCGCTGGCATTGGCGCATTGAGTGTCTGCACACTCAAGGCAACGATGAAGGCCAGGGCCAGTCCTGCAATCAGTTGTTTGCCATTTGTGCACGCATCTCTGTCGATGACAGCAGCCGCACTGCGGGGGCTCCCTGATTGAGCCGTTGTTGACTTGTCGCGTTTGGGCTTGAGCGATACACGATAGATGAGCGCGATGTTGGGCGATGCCCAGTGAACCCGAGGTGTTCGAGGGCTTTTGATGGTCTACGGAACTTCGGGTTTTGCGCGCTGAGCGATCGCCACACCCACCAGAAACAAAGAAAGGGCGCCGACAACTCGGCGCCCTTTCTTTGTTTCTGGCTCTTATGTGTCAGTGCAACTTTGGATTGCGCGCCGTTATGAGGCATCAGACGGCACATTTATGGCTTGTGTGCGTACGGTGCTCCCACTGCGTTCAGGGGATGAGTTCGACGGCGCCGATGTCGGTGCCGCTGACGCCGTCGCCGTTGCCGTCGATGCCGCGCTGGAAGCCTCGGGCATCCTGGGGGGCGTCGCTGCGCTCGATGGCGGCGTCGATCAGGGGGCTGCCGGGCAGGGGGAGCATGGTGGGCAGGGGTCCGCCGTTGTCGGCCAGCGGGCCAAGCGCTGGCTCCAGAGGCTCTTCTTCGGTGCCGATGAGGTCATCTCCGGGTTCTTCAAAGAGGTTGCCAAAGAAGTTCCGGCCGATGCGGAAGACGCCGATGAAGTTGCCGCCCTGGCTGGTGGTGGCGCAGTCGGCGCAGGCAAAGTCGGCGATGACATCACCAGTGCGGGTGTTGCCTGCGACGACGTTGCCCGCGACAAAGCCGTTGACCCTGTAGTTGAGGTGAACGCCGCCTGCTGCGTATTCCCCATCGGATTCGATGTGGTTGTCCACGATGGTGTTGTGGAAGATCTCGGGGGTGGAGCCGATCGCCATATAGATGGCGCTGGCGAGAAAGTCCCCGGTGGTGTTGGTGTTGCCCACGATGGTGTTGTTGTGGGCCCTGAACCTGACGAAGATGAAGGGGGCAGCGGTGGGGCCTTGGGCGAAGATCGCAGGGCGTCGGCCAGCGTTGTTGGCGATGAGGCTGTTTTTAAGCTCAACGAAGGTCCCATTTCTGGCAGAGCTGAAGGCGCCGATGATGCCGTTGTGGTTGGGCAGGTCGGTGGCGACGAGTTCGTCGAGCACAAGGTCAGCCCCGGTGGTGACGATGATGAGGTGGGCGTGGCTCTGGGCGGTGTCGTGGAGGCGCACCGACTTGAACTCGGCCTTGCCAGTGACGCAGGCCAGCTCGCCACCTGAAAAGCGAAGGTCTCCGCAGAAGTTGACGCCGCGTCCGCCCGTGAGGGTGAGGCCTTCGACAAAGAGGTCCCCGGTGTCGGTGACATCAAAGATGCGATCCTGGCCGTCGCCATCGATGATGGTCTGATCGATGCCCGCGCCGATGACGTTCAGCGGGGTTCTGACGGTCAAGCGGCCACCAAAGTCGGTGCCTTGCTGACGGCGCTGACCCAGAGTGTAGGTTTGGGCGCCCAGGACGATGGTGACGGGGCCGCCGCGACCGTCGAGCGCGAGGGTTTCTTCAATGGCGGCGCGCAGCGAGCAGTTGCCGTTGCGGTCCCGGCACAGGCCGTCGCCGCGCAGCAGGTCCGAGGAGTCCTCGGTGACGTCGGGGGTGAAGGTGGTGCCCCTGGCGTCAACAAAGTCGCACTCATCGGGGATGCCGTCGTTGTCGCTGTCGGTGTTGCCGCTGCAGAGCATCTCGACGGCACCCGCGTCGGACTGTGCGCTGTTGGTGCCCGTGAGGTTGATGGGGCGGTTGTGGCCCAGTTGGTCCTCAAGTTCGGTGATGGCGTCGGTGCGCACAAAGTCGATGGCAGGGCTGTTGGGGGCCAGCTCCACGTAGGGAAGCTCGCCGGGGGGCTGGACCAGCCCAGAGACGATGCCCGTGATGGGGTTTTGCACCGAGCCTGCCATGTCGCGCGAGGTCACGGCCGGGAGGCCGTCGATGGCCCCCAGGATGTTGCCGCCTGCGGAGGTCAGCGCGTACGGGGTGAAGAAGAAGTCTGGGTTGGGGTGGGTGTTGACGAACTCGGGGCCGCCGTTGGTGTTGCCCGCGACGATGCTGTTGCGCAGCACAAAGCCGCCGGTCACCTCAAAGGTTCCAGCGCTGTAGAGCACGGTGTGGACGTCGTTGTCGACGATGGTGACGTGGTCCAGGATGGTGTTTGTGTTGGCCACATGGGCGTTGTAGCGGAAGATGCCCAGGGCGCTGTTGTCCGAGACGGTCATGTTGCTGAACACAATCGAGTCCAACTCCAACTCTCCCAGGGTGTTGTCGCCGCTGGTGACGTAGATGAGGGGGGCTTGTTCGCCGGCCAGATGGTTGTTGATGATGGAGATGCGGTTGAACCGGGCGTCCAGTTCGGTGTTGAAGCTAAAGAGAGATAGGCCGCCGGCGCCGTTGGCGATGAGCACATCTTCCACCAGCAGCTCGGAGGGGATGGGGTCGATGTTTCTGATGCGCAGCGAGAGGGCGGTGCCGCCGCCGATTTCCTGAATTTGGCTTTGGGTGATGATGAGCTTCTTGCCGGCGTTTATGGACACGCCGCCTTTTTCAGGGACGCCTGTGACGTTGTTGTTGTGGTAGATCACGTCGTTTTCAGCGGCGACACTGACCATCGAGGTTCGGGGCGTGTTGTTTCTGACGATGAGGTTTTGCAGCGTGGCGTTGTCGGCCTCTACGCGGATGACGTATGAGGAGCTTGTGGTCACGTTGGAGATGTTGTCTTCAAAGAGGCAGTCTTCGATGACGACGTCGCCCTGGTCTTCTTGCTCCTGGCTGACGAGGTTGATGGCGACGGACCTCTGGTCATTGGCGCTGGTGTTGTGGATGTTGTTGAAGAAGCGCAGGCGACGCATGATGGCGCCGTGGTGGTTGAAGTTGTGGACGGGGGTGCCCAGGATATTCTGAATGGTCAGGTCTTCGATGGTGGTGTGTTGGCGCTCAGCCAGACGGAAACCTGCGCCGGTGCCATCGCCGTCGATGAAGGTGTTTTGAGCGCCAGAGCCAAGGACGGTGGTGTCGTAGCCCGCGCTGAAGGCCCAGCTCTCGCCCTGCGTGTTGGTGTAGGTGCCCGAGGGCAGGCGGATGATGGTGTCGTTGTCGGTCTCTTCGCCCACGGCCAGGGCGGCGCGCAGTGAGCAGGAGCCCTGACCAAAGACGCAGTCCTGGACGCGGGCGTCGCTGACCAGGGGGTCTTCGGTGGTGTTGACCAGGATGCACAGGGCGCCGCCAAGGTCGCCAAACTCGTCGGTGTCGCCGTCGCAGTCGTTGTCGACGCCGTCACAGATCTCGGCCGAAGGAATCAGCGGGTCGGTGGGGGCGCAGTCGCAGGCGTTGCCCAGGCCGTCGCCGTCGCTGTCGAGGCCGTCATCAGCAATGCCAGGGCAGGGGTCGTCGCTGTCGCAGATGCCGTCGTTGTCCTGGTCGTTGAGGGGGTCGTTGGGGCAAAGGGTGTCGCAGATGTCGGCCAGGCCGTCCTGATCGGCGTCAGCAAGGCCGGGGCCGCCGATGCAGCTCTCGCACAGCAGGCCGCCAAAGCCCTCGGGACACTCACAGGTGAAGTCGGCGATGCCGTCAATGCAGGTGCCGCCGTTTTCACAGGGATCGCCCTCACACTCATCGATGTTCACCTCGCAAAGGTCGCCCTCGAACCCTTCGGCGCAGTCGCAGGTGAAGTCATCGATGCCATCGACGCAGGTGCCGCCGTTCTGACAGGCGTCGTTGCCCTCGCAATCGTCGATGTTGGTCTCGCACAGGTTGCCTTCAAAGCCATCGGCGCAGTCACAGGTGAAGTCGGCGACGCCGTCGACGCAAGTGGCGCCGTTCTGACAGGCGTCGTTGCCCTCGCAGTCGTCGATGTTCACTTCGCAGGTGTCGCCCTCAAAGCCTTCGACGCAATCGCACTCAAAGAGGCCCACCAGATCGGTGCAAGTGCCACCATTCTGACAAGGATCGTCCTCGCACTCGTTGATGTCCGTCTGACAGGTGTCTCCCTCGTAGCCTTCAGCACACTCGCAGGTGAACTCGGCAACGCCATCGGTGCAGGTGCCACCGTTCTGGCAAGGGTCACCGGCACAGTCGTCAATGTTCACCTCGCAAGTGTCGCCCTCGAACCCTTCGGCGCAGTCGCAGGTGAAAGCCGCCACGCCGTCGATGCAGGTGCCGTCGTTCAGGCAAGGATCATCGGCACAGTCATCGATGTTTGTGTCGCAGGTGTCGCCTTCAAAGCCTTCGACACACTCGCAGGTGAAACCCGCCACGCCGTCGGTGCAAGTGCCACCGTTTTGGCAGGGGTCACCAGCGCAGTCGTCGATGTCGGTCTGGCAGGTGTCGCCCTCGAAACCTTCGGGACACTCGCAGGTGAACTCGGCGACGCCGTCGGTGCAGGTGCCGCCGTTTTGGCACGGCTCATCGGCGCAGTCGTCGATGTTTGTGTCGCAGGTATCGCCTTCAAAGCCCTCGGGGCACTCACAGGTGAACTCGGCGATGCCGTCGATGCAGGTGCCATCGTTGAGGCAGGGCTCATCGGCGCAGTCGTCGATGTTGGTCTCACAGGTGTCGCCTTCGAAACCTTCGGCGCACTCACAGGTGAAGGCGCCGTTTTCCCCATCGGTGCAGGTGCCGTCGTTTTGGCACGGCTCGGCGTCGCAGCCAGCGACGTCATTGTTGGCGTCGTTGTTCTGGTCGTTGTTGAGGTCATTGTTCTGATCGTTGTTGACGTCGTTGTTGGAGTCTTCTGAGGGGATGCAGAAGTTGTTGAAGCACTCCAGACCTGTGTCGCAGCTCATGTCGGCGGTGCAGGTGCAGGCGGCGGTGCCGGGGGTGCAGGCGGGGGCTTCGTTTCCATTGCCACTTTCACTGCAACCCGTGGCCAGCAGCGCGGCGCCGCAAAGGGCCATCCACAGCAGGCGTTGGGTCAGTTGGGGCGAGCGTCTGAGAGTGTATGTCATGCCTTCTCCAAGGGTTGTGTGAAGAGCTGGGACAAAGCGGGGTTTGGCGCTTTGAGGGATACATTTGCACCTGTCATGCCAACCCGTTGGAAATGTTCCGATCTCGTGATGGTCGTGGTTGGTGGCGTGCATTGTTGGGCTGCACAGTGTCTGGTTGTTCACCTGTACATGGCCCAGAGGACAGCGGTGGGGACTGGTCACGGTGTGTCTTGCGGGGGCGGATGCAAAGTGGCGGGGAAAAACGACCAGCGCACTCAAAACGCAGCATGTGTTTTGAGTGCGCTGGTCGGTGCAAGGCGCGGAGCGTCCCTGCGTGGGTGTGTGGTGATGTGCAGGATGTGTCAGGGGGCGAGTGGCGAGCCGGGGTGAATCACTCGTGAGCCCAGTTGCTGATGGTGCCGACGTGGTTGGAGACGGTGTTGCCGCCGTCACAGACCAGCGACAGTCCCAGCTTTGCGGTGTTGCTGCCGTCGGTCTTCACGTCTCGGTTCCAGCGAAAGACCGAGCCCTGGCCGTGGACCAGTTTGATGCAGGCTTGGCCCTTGCGGATGGTGGTGCTGTTGCCGCTGATGGTGTCCTGGCGGCCCAGCAGGCACAGGCGGCAGTCGGCGATGCTGACGTTGCCCCGGAAGTAGTGCTCATCGGTGGCTTCATCGCCGAAGTTGCTGTCGCCGGTGATCTTGACGGCCTGGTTTGAGTTGGGGCCAAAGCGCGCGTGGGTGTTGAGGGTGCCCACATCGACGGTGGTGGCGGTGGTGACGCCGTCGTTGAGGGTGTTGAGGTTGTTCATCGTCAGCGCCCCTGCGCTGTTGACCTGGACGGCGGAGACGTTCACGGTGCCCAGCGCCGCGTTGCCGGGCACCGTGATGCCGCCGGTCATGTTCATGGTGGCGCCCAGGTCGATGTTGCCGTTGATGGTCAGCGAGTCGTTGCTGTCGGTGCCAAATTGGTTGATCTGCCCAATGAAGCTGTCGCCGGTCACATCAAGGTTGTTGGTGACGCTGTCGTCTCTGATGACGGCGGTACCGGCCACGATGCCGCCTGCGTTGAGCGGACCCTGGTAGGTGGTGTTGCCGCCAATGGCCACGTCGCTGCCCTCGGCGGCCCAATACGCAAAAGGCACCGGCCGGATCCGTTGGGGTTGGCCCAGGGTCACAAACTCGCCTTCCCCGGCGCTGCGGACCTTGACCTTGAGATAGATCTCTTCCTGGTCAAAGACGCAGCCGTCGAGCGCCGCGCCGGTGGTGCCGACGTTGACCCGAAATGCCCCGGCAAAGACGCTGACACCGTCGTGGGTTTCGGTGTGGCGGCAATCGGGGTTGAGGAGGTTGGGTGCGTCGCTCAGTTCCAGCGAGAGGTCGATTTGGCCGGTGTAGGGCGAGCCGTCGAGGTTGAGCGTGCCTCGGTAGGGGAACGCGCGCGGGCCAGAGTCCAGACCGTCCCCGTTGGCCGAGGTCGTCATGGTGAAGGCGGCCACGAGGCCAAAGAAGGCGCCAGCGGCCAGCATGGCGCGGGTGGAGGTCTTGGAGGGGGCGTTCATGGTCTATCGTCTCCGTCACCCTGGCGTTTTAAGGTTCCAGGGGGTGGTTGCTGGATGATGCTCGCGTGTCGTGGGTCTTGCGGGTCAGTCGCTGGGCCATGAGACGTTGCTGGCGACGTTTCGGCTGGCGGTGTTGCCGTTGTCGCAGTCCCAGTAGAGGCCAAAGCGGTCGTTGCCATCGACGTCACCGGCCAGGTTGTGGTTGCGCGCCCGGCCATCGGCCATGTTGATGCAGGCGTAGCCCTTGGACGAGTTGTTGGAGTCGCTGCTGAGCAGGCACAGGCGGCAGGTGGTGAAGTTGATGGCGCCGTTGAAGACGGTGGTGTCGTTGGTGGCGCCCGCGATCATGTCTCGGGGGTTGGTGACGCTGCCAAACTCAAAGTCGCCGCCGGTGCTCAGCGCCCCTGTGGTGACGGTGCTCGCCGTCAGGAAGCCCGCGTTGAGGTCGCTGCTGGTGCGCACCAGTCCGTCGCCGATGTCGGCGTTGTTGATGTGGGACGCGACGAGCGTGCCGCCCAGGGTGATGGGCTGGTCCATGGTGGCGTCCGAGTCGATGCGCATGCCCGCGTTGGCGTTGAGCGTGCGGCTGGGCAGGTCGATGGTGTCGTCGGGGCTGTCGCCCAGCGTGGCGGACCCAGTGATGACGAGTTGGTTGCTCACCCGCAGCGGGCCGGTGCTGGTTGCGGTGCCGCGCACATCGACGCCGCCGCTGTTGATGTTCAGGTTTTGCACGTTGAGGGTCTGGCCGACGGTGATGCCTGCGGCGTTGAGCGTGTGGCCCTCAGCCATCCAGTAGGCGGCGGCGGTGGGGTAGATCCGCTGGGCGCCGTCGAGCGCCTCAAAATCTCCCTCATCGTTGGCGCCGCGCACGCCGATCTGGATGAACATCGCCGTGCCATCGAAGATGCAGTCCGGCACTCCATCTTGGGTTTGAGAGCCGATGTTGACCTGAAATTGTCCGTTGAAGACCTGGACGCTCTCGTGGGCCTCATCCAGGCTGCACCCTGGGTTGTCCAGGTCGTCGCTGACCGCAAAGTGCATGTCGACCTGTCCGGTGAAGCGCTCCTGCTGGAAGTCCAGCACGCCGTTGTAGACAAAGACGCGGGGGTCGGTGTCCTGTTCGGTGTCGAGGGCCATGGAACTGAGCGCCAGGCCTGCGATGGAGCCGATGATCACGCCCGGGACGATCAAGAGCTTGGCTTTGTTGGGGTATTGCATGGTGGTTCCTCTGCCTGAGATTTGCGTCAGGCGCCCAGGCGCCTTGGATTCGGTGTGGTGTTCCGGGTGTGTGTTGTGCCTTGTTCGAACTCAGTCCCCGATGGGGTTGACCGGCCAGGAGACGTTGTCTGCGACGTTGCTGCTGCTGAAGTCTGAGTCATTGCAGACAAAGGCCAGCCCCGACAGGTCGTTGTTGTCGACGTCGCCTCGGGTTTGAAGCAGCCGGGCAAAGGGCAGGCTGTCGCTTGGCTGGATGCAGGCGTATCCCTTTTGAGAGCCTCCGTTGTCGGCCCACAGCAGGCAGATGCGGCAGTATTCAAAGTTGACGCGGCCTGTGAAGGTCGTGGTGTCGTCCGCGCTGTCGCCCAGCTCCAGGTCCGACACCGAGAAACCCGACGTGTTGGAGGTGGTGATGTTGAGGTGGTCGGCCTTGAAGTCGGTGTCGCTGCCGGTCATGGTCAGCGTCTTGGTGCTCAGGACGTCGAGGTCGGCCGAGAGCGCCGACAAGACGCCGTTGTCTGTGCTGAGGTTGCCGACGCCGCGGATGGTGGCGCTGGCCAAGCCGTTTTCATGCTGCGCGGTCAGGCCACCTTGAGCGTTGATGGCGCCGTTGAAGGTGTCACCGTTAAAGATGATCGAGCTGTTGATGGTGGTGGTGGTGAAGGATTGGTTGATGTCCACGTCGCCGTCGAATGTGGCGTTTCCGGTGACCTCAAGGTTGTCGCTCAATGTCAGGTTGGTGGCGAACAAGTCCCCGGTGACCGTCGCGCGGCCATCGCCGCTGAAGTTGCCGGTGGTCATGTCGCCATCGACGTTCAGGGTTTTGGTCTTGGCGGCCCAGTAGGCAAAGGGCGCCGGGTGGATGCGCTGGCGGCCCGAGAGCGGCACAAAGAGGTTGTTGCGCGGGTCGTTGTCGTCGGGGCGGACGCCGATGCGGATGTAGATGTTTTCGGAGTCGTCAAAGACGCAGGGGTCCACGCCCTCGGAGTTTTGACCGATGACCACCTGATAGGCGCCCTGGTCAAAGGACACGCCCAGGTGGCGCTCTTCAAAAAAGCAGCTCTGGTCATCGTTCTCGACGGTAAAGACCATGTCCTGGGAGGCGGTCACGGGGCGGCCGTCGAGTTCCAGGATGCCATGGTAGGGGAAGACCCTGGGGCCGCTGTCCAGTTCGGTGTCTTCGGCCACCGACACCATCGTAAAGGCGGCCACGAGGCCAAAGAAGCCCCCGGACAGCAGCGCGGCGCGTTTGTGGGTTGAGGTCGGCATATGTGGTGTGCTCCCGGTCGGTTGCGTTTGCGTTCGGCCAGGGACATTGCACCGGTCATGCCAATGCCAGGGGACTTTTGACGATCCCGTCAGTGTCGGGGTGGGATGGATTTTGGAGTGTCCACCAGTTACGCGCCAATCGGGCTGGACAGCGCGCAGTGTACAGCTGGTCAGATGCTGTGCAGCGCCTGACCATCACGGGGCAATGGGTTTGGGAGGGGGTGGAGAGCGGGGGAGTTGAGCGGGCCTATTCTTCGCCGTCGATGGGCCAGCCGCAGCCGATGGCAAAGAAGTTGGGGTCGGACTCGCGCAGCGCCTCAGACCAGAAACGCCACTGATCGCTGGCGCGTTGGGCAAAGTCGGCCAGCTCCGGGTCGTTCATCGCCGCTGCGACCATCTCCGGGCCGTCCAGGTCGATCAACCCCGTCTCGTTGCCCAGCCCCGGCACGCGCGTTGACAGGCGCGTGATGTTGTCGCCCTCCGCCCAGGGGTCGGCCTCGCGATCCTCCATCGGCAAGAACCCTGGCATGTCCGACCACGCCTCAATAAAGGTCGTCTCTCCCTGATCGTTGAAGGTAAACTCTTCGTAAATCGGGCACAGACCCCCTTCGTACTCAAAGACCACGTAGCAGCGCGCAAAGGGTTGGGTCTCAAAGAAGCGGCAGTCGCGCATCGGCACCGTGGAGGGGTCCACGTCGCGCAGCACGTCGGCGGTGGCGATCATCGTGTCGCGCTCAAAGCCCGTCAGCCACAGCCACGGCGGCCACTCCCAGCGCGCCACCAGCTCTGAATAGTTGGGCACGCTCTGGCGGTCCGCGTCGATGTCCAGCGTGTCAAAGTAGGCGTTGGCCTCCTGCACATAATACTCGGGCGTCTGGGTCGGCTGAAGGCACTGGGCCGTTGCCCCGGGCGTCCCTTGGCCCTCACAGCCCGCCGGAACTGCTGTCTGCTCCGGCGCCGACTGTGTGTCATTGCCGCAACCGGCGCTGACCAACAACGCCGTGGCCAGTAAAAGCCAGATGGCACATGTCTTCTTCATCAAAAAGGCCTCCTTGAAACTGCGCAGGAGCGCTGGAAGAGAGGGAGAGGGTCATTGCCCATACATGATGCATAAATCATATGCAGTGTTTTGTAAATGGCATTCACGGTTTTGGACGTTCCTGCCTTCGATGGGATCACTCTCCCTGGGGTGCAAACTCGGGGCTGAGGATGCAGGGGGCCTGGGCAAAGCTGCAATCGACGCCGGAGCGCTTGATGACCCCTGTGCAGCACGCGCTGGAGCCGCCGGGCCGGCCACCGCAACCCTGACCGCCGCACTGGCCGCAGGCGGCGTCGCAGCAAACCCCCGAACTGGCGATGCCGCCGTCACAGAGGGGGTCGGCGTTGGTTTGGACCGCATCGGACAGGCGCCCTTCGCCCGCCCAGGCGGCCAACTGTCCCCAGATCCTGCCGTTGCGCTGGGCCTCGGTGGTGACGGCGCGCACGGCGTCGGCCCCCAGGCGGTCCTGGAGTTGTTGGAGGTAGAGGCTGCGCGGGTTGAGGGGGTCACCAAGAGAGGCTCGCCAGCCGTCGGGCTCTTCGGGAACCCAGCCGCCTTCGGCCTCTTGGCCAGCGGTGCCAACCACCCAGTTCATGGCCCCGATGGGGGCGTCGCTGATGATCTCCTTGGCGGTGGCGTTCCAAAAGAGGGTTTGCGCGCCCGACCAGCCGTGGCCCGAGCCCGAATCGGCCCGGTTCTCCACGTGCAGCTCGGCGGTGACGACGTTGTCAAAGAGCAGTCCGGTGGCCCATCGGTGGTGGGGGCCTGCGTCGTTGGAGCTTTGGGTGGAGTGGCTGTCGAGCCAGACATTGGGGCCGCTGGTGCGCGAGCCGCTGACAAAGTCGTGGCGGCCTTGCTCGGCGTAACAGCGCTGAAAGAGGGTGCCAGTGCTCTGCGAAACATTGAAGGAGTAGCGCCGCCCGCCAGTCACCCGCGAGATGGGCTCCAGCATGGCGACCTCCTGCACGGTGTTGAAGTTCGAGTCGCGCTCCACGCTCACCGCCGCGTAGCCAAAGTGTTGCGCCGTGACGCGCTGCACCCAGCCGTTGAGGACCCGGTGAAGGCGCACCGCCTTCCAACCGTGATCTTCGTCCTCGGGGCCGTCAAACTCCGAGACCAGCCGCAGATCTTCGACCCCGACCTGCTCGATCCGCCCGCTGTAGTCGGCCTTGAAGATGGCACCGCCGCCAAAAGCCTCCTCCATGGTGTCGACCAGCGGCACATCGATGGTGATGGTGTTGCCTTCGACGGCCACCACGCGCCGCTCGTGCGCAATGGCGTAGCTCGACGCGGTCCAGCCCCATTGGTCCATGCCGAGGGCCTCGATCCAGGCGTCGTTTGGGGTGCGCTCAACGCCAATGACGTCGCCAGGGGCAAAGCCCTGAGCGTCGGCGACGGTGAAACGCCTGGCGCCGACGGGGACGCGCGCATCGGTGATGGGTTGGCGCTGGTTCTGACGAGAGCCCGGGCCCTGCCCCTGGCCCTGAAGGACGATCAGGTCGTGTTGTTCGCGCTCAGTGGCCACGATGGTGGTGCCGTCCTGGCCCTGGCCTTCGCCGCGCAAGACGACGCCGCTGGCGGTGATGTTCAGGGTGCCATCGACGCGCCACTGCCCGCTGCTGAGCAGGAGCGCCCCCCGAAAACCGTCCGGGCCGGGCTCCATGCCTGCGATCTGGTCCAGCGCGTCCTGAATGCGCTGGCGATCATCCTGACCGCTGGGTTGGTCAAGCTCCAAAACCACAGGGACATTCGGGATGGGAACGCCGCCACCCTTGTAACCCGCAAAAGAGAAGTCAGGCATCCGATTGACGGCTGGCTGATCCTCGCCTCGGTTGGCATAAAGCCCATAACTGATCTGGCCGCAATCATTGAGTTGGATCAGCGGCGGCGCCGTGTGCTCGGTCGGCGCCGTGCAGGGCGCGGGCTCGTCTGCGTCGGTGTCGGCGCCGTCTGGTGCGTTTGTGTCGGGTGCGTCCGCGTCTTCTGCCTGGTCCGCGTCTGTCATGGGCGCGTCGGGGGCGTCCGCATCAGCGGGGCCAGCGTCGTCGGGTTCATCGCCGGGGAGTTCCTGAAAGTCATCGGTGTCCTCGACTTCGGCGGTGTCCGGGTCCTCATCAAGGGCGTCTCCGGGCTCGTCGGCGGCGTCTGAGACGTCTTCGGGGGGCTCAGCGTCCATACCGTCGGCGTCGGGTTGTTGGGCGGCGTTGTTGGGCGCGTTGTCGACGTTTGTGGGACGCTGGCTTTCCTGGGTGCACGCGGTGGTGAGCAGGAGCAGGGCGGCGCATAGAAGGGCGAGATGAGCGTGGTGGGGCATCTTGGGTGCCTCTGGGCGAGGTTGGAGGACGGTTTGAGGTCCATGGCGATGTTTTGGGGCACGGTGGGCAGTGGGTCAAGGGTTGCGTGGTGGCGAGATCGTGGTTCTCTTATGCTCTAAGATGGATTTGGGAAAGAGTGGGGAGTGTGTGATGGGCCGTGCGCTGTGCAGGATGGTGGTGTTGTCTTTGTTGGTCTTGTCGGCCTGCAACGACACAGTGGAAGACTCGGCACAGAATCAGGCGCCTGAGGATGCCGGTATGGGCGATCAGACGCTGGATGATGCTGGAGATGGTCCGCCCAAGGATGCCGAGCAGACGCCCGATGCCTTGGATGATGCCCAGGCAGACGCCCAGGACGATCCGTTGCGCGACGCGGACCCTGAGCCCGACGCTTTTGACGCTGAAGACGAGCCTGTGGATGACGCAGGGCCGGAGACGGACGCATTTGCGGACGCCGACAGGCCAGACGACGCGTTTGAAGACACGTTTGAAGACGCTGACGGGCCTGAAGATGCGTTTGTGGACGCTGACGAACCCGAAGATGCGGTTGTGGACGCCGATGAGCCCGGTGACGCGGTCGTGGACGCTGACGAGCCCGATGACGTGAGCCAGGACGCGGCGCCGGACGTGGAGGATGAGGCGCTGGCCGACGTCCAGATGCCGACGGACACCGCCGAAGACACCGCCCCACCCCAGGACGCCGAGCCCGACAGCGCACAAGACGCTGACGAGCCCGGCGACGTGGCCGTGGAGGATGTGCCCCCGGACCTCTCCGACGATGATGTGCCCTTGCCCGATGCCCAGGAGGACGTGCAGGAGCCTGTCGATCCGCTTGCGGCGCTCAGCGATGATTTTGACGCCGAGGTGCTCGATGGGCGCTGGCAGGCGCTCAACCCCCAGCAGGTGGATGTCGAGGTCAACGGCCAGTTGTCGATGACGGCCGTGGGGCGCAGCCTCTGGTTTGAGGGCTCGACCGGGCCGCTGCTCTACCAAACGGTCGAAGGGGACTTCAAGGTGACCTCGCTGGTGCAGACCTCGCGGGCCCAGAACCCGCTGGAGCCGCCGATCCACGTGGTGCACCTGGCGGGGCTCATCGCCCGCGACCCGGCCTTTGAGGATGGCGAAGACTACGTCTTTATCGTGGTTGGTTTTGATGTGAACGATTTGTCGGTGGAGACCAAGAGCACCGACGACTCCAACAGCGACTTTGTGGGGCCGTCCTGGCCCGACGGGGACGCCGAGCTGCGGATCTGTCGCCTGGGACAGACCTTCACGCTGCTCAAGCGCAGGCCTGGAGCGCAGCAGTGGGAGGTCGCCGCCACCCACGAGCGCCCCGACATGGCTCAGGGGCTGCAAGTCGGCCCGATCATCTACGCCAACCGCAACCAATCCGATCTGCGCGCCACCTTTGACGCGGTCGATTTTGCCACAATCGCCGACATGGACGATTGCTTGGCCGACGACTGATGGACTTTGTGTGATCTTGGGGTCAAAATCAGCCGCAGGGCCACTGATCGCAACGTCTGGCCGGGTCTGATGAACCCGCAGCGCCAGACGCCGAAGATGACACGGGAGAGTGAATGAAGACCGTATCCCCCGAGGACTTTGCCGCAGCGCTGCGGCGCCTCTTGCCTGCCACGCGCCCCGATGGCACCCCCTACAAACACTATTTGCAGCTTCCGGCCATCGGTCAGGAGGAGGCCCAGCGCCTCTCTGAGGTCGTCCTGGGGGCGGGCAACTGGGTCTCCAACGCGGGGCCGGACGTGCCGCGCTTTGAGCGCGCGCTCGAAGCGTTCATGGGCGACGGCCACGTGGTGGCTTGCGTTAACGGCACGACCGCCATTCAGATCGCGCTCCAGCTTGCCGGTGTGGGGCCGATGCACACCCTGCCCGGCCAGCCCGATCTGAAGCAGCGCGACATGGTCATCTGCCCCTCGTTGACCTTTGTGGCCACCGCCAACGCCATCGTGCACCGCGGCGCGGTGCCTGCCTTTGTGGACGCCGAGACCGAGACGCTGGGCATGGACCCGGCGGCGCTGCTGGACTTCCTGCAAAGCCAGTGTGAGCGGCGCGGAACCTCGACCTTTCACAAAGAGACGGGCTTTCGGGTGGGGGCGATCATGCCCGTGCACATCTTTGGCAACCCCTGCCAGATTGAGGCGCTGGCGGCGATCGCTCAGGACTGGGGCATCCCCCTGGTCGAGGACGCCGCAGAATCTCTGGGGTCCTGGTCAGGCCAGACCCATACGGGGCTCTTTGGGGTGGCGGCGGCCACCTCGTTCAACGGCAACAAGCTCATCACCACCGGCGGCGGCGGCGCCATCATCACCGGCGACCCAAAGTTGGCCGCGCTGGCCAAGCACATCACCAGCACCGCCAAGGACCCCGACCGCCCCGGCTGGCAGTACTGGCACAACGAGGTGGCCTACAACTACCGTATGCCCAACCTCAACGCTGCCTTTGGTTTGGCCCAGGCCGCGCGCCTGCCCGCCCTGCTCGACCAAAAAGAGCGCCTCTTCGAGCGCTGGACCCAAATCTTTGCCGAACTTGACGGTGTCGAGCTTGTGGGCACTCGCCCCGACACCAAAGCCAACCGCTGGCTGGTGGCCGCGCGCCTGCCCGAGGGGACCCCGATGGAGGCCCGCGACGCCATCCTCAAGCACCTTAACGCCCAGGGCCTCTTCTGCCGCCCCGTCTGGGTGCCCATGCACAAGCTGCCCATGTACCGCCACTGCCCACAAGGCCCGCTGCCCTGTACCGAGGCCATCGAGGCGACCATCATCAACATCCCCAGCACCGCCGCCCTGGCCGACCTCTGAACGGCCCGCCTGAACACCGCCCAAAGCCGCGCATGGGTCTGAGCCTCAAAAGCGGCGCGGGCGTGTCTCTGGCTTGGTGAAGGTTTGAGGGCGAGCGTCGGTGGTGCGCTCAATGTCGGCCTCGGAGCCCAGGGGATAGCGCTGGATCCCATCCAAAGGCAGCGTCACCTCACGCACGATGGCTTTGGTGGTCGGGTCGAGGAAAATCAGGCGGTTCTTTTGTCGGTCATCCAAGACCATCAGGTCCTGACCCGGCAGGTAATTGATGTGTTCCGGATGCCAGCCCATGGTGAAGGTCTCCAGCTTGGCATCCTCAAGGTGAAAGACGCCCATCGCCCCACCCACGCTCCAGATCTCTGAGCGTGCTTCAATCTCTACAAGTTGTTTTAGCGCCCCGTTGTGGGTCAGCGCGATGGTATCAACGCGGCCCGAGTCCAGCTCTGTGATTTGCAAGACCTTGCCGTTTGGGCTGGTGCTCAGTGCGCGGGTTCCATCGGCGGTGATATAGAGCAGGTCGTGGGCGCTGGGGTCCTGCATCGGTATGCGGACTGAGTTATTGCGTGTGTTGATGATCATCAACTGGCCATCAACGTTTTGGGTGACCAGGTGCGTGTTGTCGCTGGAGTAGCGCAACATCTCTCTTAAGACATCAGTGTGGGTCTGAAAATGGCCGTTGTTTGGGTTGATGCGAACGAGCACCAACTCACCACGTTCACTGTACAGGTAAAGGGCGACCTCTTGCCCGTCAGGGCGAATGCGCATTGTTGTGTAATCCAAAACGACATTGTTCCAAAGTCCCCTGAGCTCAACCTGAGTGCTTGGCTGCTGGTCAAAATCCGGCAACCCCTGATGCCCAGCATGGTGTTCTTCCATGTCCCATGACTGCACCTCCACTCCCCTGTGGTTCGCAGTCGTGCTGTGCACCACGATAAGACGGTCTTCGACAGGGCTCCAACTGGCTTCGAGCGCTCCATATTTGTTGAAAATGTGCGTTTCTGTCATGGACTGGGTGTCGATCAAATAGGCCGGTCCAGCTATTATCATGGGCTTGAGCAGGACATAGCGTCCAGAGGGGGAGGTTTGTGGGGCACCCGACTGGTGTGTGAGCCTGTGTTGTGCCAGCACCTTGAAGTTGTGGCGGTCAAGGTAGGTCAGTTGTTCGGCACCATTTTTCTTGCCGGCGAGCACGATGCGCTCTTGTCCAAACGCCAGACGCAGGTGCGTGGTGTCGCTGGTGTCAAGCACCATGACGGCCATTGGTGAGTCGGGGGGAATGGCAAAGAGGGTGCGGCGCGTGGTGTAGATCGTATCGTCCATGTTGCGGATGTGTGCGCACGGTACGTCGACCACGGTTTGTTGGACAAAGGTGGTGTTGGTCGTTGGATCGACGGCAACGGCACCGGTCCAGTCACATTTTCCAGGGACGCCGCTGCCAAAGTTGGTGTTGTCTTCGTCGAAGTGGGGTTCATCGCCCAGAAATGTGTCTTGCCCTGGCGCAGCGTTCCAACTCCAGCCGCTGTCGACGTTGAGGCACCCCAGAGAGAACCAGAGCAGGGCGGAGAGATAGAGGGCGGCGGCACAGCGCGTTCGCAAAACTTTGCGTTGGGGTTGATGGTGGACGCAGGTGTGGCTTTGTGAGGTGTTCATCACATCTCCATTTGTTGTGTTGGAGCACGTTTGGAACGGGCTTGGATGTTTTGGTGTGGGTCAGCGCGCTTGGAGCGCAATCATTCTCCAGGCGATGTCTTCATCCGGCGGCGTGTCGAAGGTCATGGACCACGCACCAAGTCCCTGGAGGCCCACAAACTCAGGCAACGCCGCTGTCCATTGGACGCCGTCGGCTGTGACCGCTGGCCAGCGCTCAAAATGGATGACCAGTGCGGGCTCGCCGTCGGTTCGGTGAAAGAGCAGGCGTCCTGGTGGCAGTGGT
Organism: uncultured Pseudomonadota bacterium; assembly: GCA_937123825.1. GTDB lineage: Bacteria > Myxococcota_A > Bradymonadia > Bradymonadales > CAKZKQ01. Next base: position 23,816 of record CAKZKQ010000301.1, on the reverse strand, counting down.
GCGCTGCTCTCCAGGGTGATGGCCAACGTGCCGCCCGCGGCGTCCAGCGTTTGCATCTGAACTGTGACGGACGCGCCGTTTGGGTCTATGTCCTTGGAGAGCATCCCTTCCAGGGCGCCTTGCGGGTCGATGGTGGCTTGTATGCCGACGGTGGTGATGGCTTGGGGTTCAGTGGGCAAGAGCGAGGTGGCGTTGATGAGGGTCGCTGCGGGGTAGAAGGCCTCTAGGTCGAGTTGGCGCCTGCGCAAATAGGCTGCTGTGTGATGTTCGCCGTTCACTGACAAGCCGCGGATCAACTGAAGGTTGTGCGAAGGGCTGCGGACTTCGATGGGCATCATGTCTCCATCAATACCTTCCAAAAGGCCACCATCGCCGCTGAAGGCTTCAAACCAGCCCTCTAGGAGCAGTACGGTCATGAAGGTGTCGGTGGTGTTGGGCAGCACGGCACGCGCGGCGCCCAGTGCATAGAACGAAACAAGCGATTGGTCTGGAGGCGGATCTTGCTGCAAAGCCAGCGCTTTGAGCCCCACGTTTTGCACCCGTTGCCTTGGGGTGCGGTATGAGGCCGAGAGCAGCCCAAGTTGGTTGTTGTCGGTGGCGTGTGCCAAGAGTGTCTGGGCGAAGCGCTCAAGGTGGCCCCGGTTGTGGGTGCCTATGGTGGGCAGGTCCACGTCGGGGCCGAGCATTTCAAAGGCGCCGCCGTGGGGGCTGACCAGAGTCGGTGTGTCCTGGACAGTACGCATGTGGAGCGTCAGCGAGTCCATGGTCTCAACCGGCAGCCCATGACGAAGGATCGCAAAGGCCATCCCCGCGCGCACGCCGCTGCCATAGATTCGGTGGTGGGTGATGGGGTCTTGGAGGAATGCATCGGTTTGGGCGTCCCAACCCACGCGAACGGCGCAGCTTTGGGGCAGGTTTTCGTCGGTCTGGCAGTCGAGCAGGTGTTCAAAGCCAGGGGCTTGTCGGTCCAAGATGGTGTCGATGTCGTCAATCAGCGCGCGGACATCGTTTGGTGGAGGTTCCTCCAAGATGCTCTGGAGTGCGCCAGCGGCGGCCGCCAGTGACAAACCCAGTGAAGCGTTTTGAGTCCACTCGATACGCTGCGCGTCTGCGCTGGGTTGCCAAGCACCGCCATTGTGTTGAAGAACGCTTTGCAGAAGTCCGCGTTGGGAGAGCACTGGGTCTTGTTGGTGGGTTTGAAGGGTGTTGATGAGTGTCTTGAGCGCCTCAGTGGCGTCCTGGGGAGCCAGCCCTTCAAGTGTGAACGCGTCGACGGCGACCAGCGCCAGGAAGTGGGCTTGGAGTCCCAGCGTTGTGGGGGTGGTGATGCGCGCCTGGAGGTCTTCAAACAGATAGCCGCTCAGTGCTTCGGCAGCGTCTGGGGCCAAAAACTGCTGCGCGGCCAGCTCCACCACGATCCAGTGGGTCTCTCCAGTGCCCGGATCTTTTGCCTGGTCGTTGTCGTCGCCGTCTGGCTCTTGATCGTCGGGTGGGATGTCATTGTTGCCAAGCGGTGGCAGAGGCTCTTCCTCTTTGGAGACGCATTGGTTGAACACGCAGTCCATACCCAGCGGGCAATCAGCTTCAAACTGACAAGAACCAGATTGCGCAATGTCCTCACCGAAGTCGACATCACCGCAACCCACACAAATCAGCCAAAAAAGCAGCGTCACCCCAACCCATCGCAGGCATCCACGAGAGATGCTGAAGTTGCCTGGAAGAGGTGTGTTCCGGATTGTGTGGGTCGGAAGCATGGCCTTCCCTTGTGTTTTGTTCACGGGTTTCATTGCTCCAGCCTCTTGACCATCTGTCCCATGTAGAAGACCACGCGTTTTTGACCCTGGGCAGGCATCTGGTGGTCTGCTTTGGCGTCTTTGACCGATTGACGCACGCGTTGGCGCAGCGCGCTGGCTTCAGCGCGGACGCGGTCCATGAAGTTCAGCACCTCTTCTTCCATCGGGTGTCCGTCCCAGATGCCAAAGGTGTAGGTGCTGCCGCCGACGGGGTCCTGGGGGCCATCGTCGTCGCCCATTTTGCGCCGCAGCTTGGTGACCATGGCGGTGACAGCGGCCTGGTAGTGGTCCAGCACAGCGGCCTCCCAGCCTTCGGCGTCCTCGTCCATGGTCAGCACGCACTGATCGCAGCTGTACGCCGCCTCTTCTTGTCCCATTTGATCGTGGACCATCACGCGCCCCTGCCCGACCAACCGCTGAAGCGAGGCCGTGAGGGTGTCGTCGGCCAGTCCGCTGAGGTGTTCCTTGAGGATGGCGGCGGTGGTGGGTTCGGCCCTGGGGGTGAGGCGAAAGATGGTGACCTGGACCAGTTGGTCGAGCGCCTGGGTGAGGTCATCGTCCTGGCGAACGGACTGCGGTGTGGGGATGTAGAGGGTTTGTCCGCCGGTGCCGGTCTTGGAGAGCAAGCGCATTTTAACCAGGTCGCTGAGGCAACTGGTGGCTTTTCGGGGCTCGCCGCGCGCAAAGCGATCCACGATCTCGTCGCGGGTGGCCTGCTTCTGGGTCTCGATGTGGGTAAAGATCTGGTGGCGCAGCAGATACTGGGCTTGCTGGCCTGGTGCGGCGTCGCGCTCGGCGGGGAAGCGTCGGCGGTAGTTGCGCAGCGTCATCCCAAACATGTCGGCGATGACAGCCTTGGACAGCCCCTGGTCTTCAAGCTCTGTGGCCAACTGGAGCAGGACCTGATCGGCGATGTGCCCCAGCGGCTTGCGGGGGCCCACGGCCAGATGCGCGATCAACACCACGGTGTGTCGGATGATGGCGTTGATGACAAGGTTGGCGTCCATGGGGCGGCTCCGTTAACGGCGAGCACCTGCGTGGGGTGCGCCCGATCGTTGATGGAGCCCATTGTGCCTACACTTGGGTCTGGAAAGAAGGGGACAAAAACGTCCCCCCACCCAAAACACCGACGGTGAGGGGGTCGAAGCGGATCAAATTAGGGAATCGACGGCGCCGCGCCACATCAATTCCGCTTCATCCACGTGGTCATAGGCGCCGTCAAGGATGGCGCTCAGGTCGGTTAGGGCCTCCTCAACAGAGACGGTGACGCCGGGTTTGCCGGTGAAGTCGGCGGCGACCTCAAAGGGCTGGGTCAGGTAACGATCCAGGCGCCGGGCGCGCAGGAGCGTGGTCTTGTCGGCCTCGTCGAGGGTCTCCATGCGCTCTTGTAGGACGGCGTCGAGGCGCGCTTTGGCCTGGTGGTGGGCGCCGTGGATGAAGTGTTCAAGGTACTGGGCGTCGTGCATGAGGGCGCGGCTGCGGCGCAGCAGCTCAATGGCACGCTGGACCAGTTCAAAGTGGGCCCGTCCGACGTCCTGGGGCGTCAGCGCGTTGGAGCGGCAGTGCAGCGGGTCGATGGCGGGCCACAGGCCCTGGGCGGCCTTGAGCGGGCTGAAGTAGACGGCGGTGTCGAGGTAGTCGGCCTCCTGGGCGTAGGTGGGATCCTGGCCGCGCGGGTGGACGATCCAAGCGGTGCGCAGGTGCCCGTGGTCGTCGTTTTTGAAGCCGGGCTCGTGGGTCAGCGCGTCCTGGGTGCCAAGCACCGTCCAGTGGGGGACAAAGAAGAGCAGAGTCAGGGGTTTGTGGAGGGTCTTGCGCCGGTGGATGAGTTCGCTGGTGAAGACCAGCCGGCCCACGCCCTGGCGGCCCAGGATGCCGACCGAGGCGCCAGCGCGCACTGGGCAGAAGAGATCCACGGCTTTGATGCCGGTCCACATGACGTCGCCGCGCGGTGCGTCGTTGAGGGCGGCGGCGGCCTGTCGGACGTGATCGTCGCCCAGCCAGCGTGGGAAAGGGTCGGGGGCGGCGACCTGGTGGAGGTCGTCGCCCGCGCTCAGCGGCTGGCGCGCGATCCCTTTGAAGGTGCCATCCGAGAGGCGCTGGACGATGAGGACCTGGCGATCGTCGTCGGTGGTCAGCAGGTCCAGCGCCTGGACGTCCGCGCGGGCGGTGGTGCGGCCGGTGGCCAGGGCGTCGGTGGTTTCGATGAGCGTGCCGACGCGCTGGGTGAAGGATTCTCCAAGGCGAGCGTTGGTGGTGTCGGTCATGGTCTTGAGCCTCCCTTTGAGCCGCGCTCTGGCGGTGTGCAGGTGGTTGTTGACGCTGGTGACGGGGATGCCCAGGAAGTCGGCGACGGTCTTTTGCGAGTGTTCCTGAAGGTAGTAGAGGGTCACCACGGCGCGCTGGAGCTGGGGCAGGGCGGCGACGGCCTCCAGGAGGGCGTCGCGGCGCTCTTTGGCCAGGGCGGCGCGCTCGGCCTCGGGCTCGGCGGTCATGGCCTGGGTGTGTTCGTCCAAAGGGACCCAGGGGCGTTTGCGCGTGCGAACGCAGCGCAGACAGCGCCGGTAGACGATGCCTCGAAGCCAGCCCCCAAAGGCGTCTGCGTCCTGGAGCGAGTCCAGGCGTTGGTGGGCGACCAGGAAGGACTCCTGGACGGCGTCCTGGGCCAGCGCAAAGTCGCCAAGGAGCGACAGGGCGTAGCCGTAGGCCAGGTTCTGGTGGCGGCGCACCAGCTCTTCAAAGGCGCGGGGTTGGCCCTGGAGGCTGGCGCTGACCAGCGCGGCGTTGTTGTGCGATGTGGTGTTCAAGTGCACCTCCCGTCGGCGCCCTGATTGACGCCTTCGGTAAGGGGTGCCAGGGAGGCGGCGGTCGCTTTGGATTTTTTTGCAAAGCGGTGTCTTTTTTGAAGCGCGCCCGGGTCTGATCCTAGGGCGTGTTTGCAAAATGGGACCGAGACAGGCGAGCCCGATGGCATCGAGGCCGAGGAAGAGAGCGCAGACGAACTGGAGGTTCGTCGAGCATCGATGACGACGGGATCGTTGTCATCGGGCCGCATGTCTATGGGAGATTTTGCAAACACGCTCTAATTGGGCTCAAAGTCAGGTGTGGTGTCAGGGTTTGTGCTATGAACAATGGGCGGCCCAAGTCTGGACCTTGGGGCCATCACACGTAGAGCGCGCGTTTCAGGGGGTGCGCAGCACCGCACCGGGCCCGAATTGATGGGTCTGGTTGCGGGCACACCTGGGTTGCCGACGCGCATGACAAGCAGACGGTGATTGATGAAGCAGTCATTGGGGGATTTCATCGGCGGGCACTTTGTGGCCCCACAGGGTCAGGCGCTGACCTCTCACAATCCGGCTCGCAACGGCGAGGTTGTCTTTGAGACGGCCTGGGACGTGTCGCGGGTGGCGCAGGCCTGTGTGGCGGCGCAGGAGGCCCAGCCTGCCTGGCGCGCGCTTGGCTTTGAGGGGCGTTGGCAGGCGCTGGTGCGCTTTCGCGAGGCGATCGAGTCCATGGCCGATCCGCTCTCGGAGGCGATCACGCTGGAGATGGGCAAGCTGCGCTCGGAGGCGCGGGTGGAGATCCGCGCGCTGGTGGGCCGCTTTGGGCTGGTCAAGGGGCAGATTGAGCACGATCTGACCTCGGGGCCGCTGCCGGGCTTCCCCGATGAGGAGCTTCGCCACCAACCCCACGGGGTGGTGGGGGTCATTGGCCCGTTCAACTTCCCGCTGCACCTGTGCCACGCGCACGTGATCCCGGCGCTCTTGACGGGCAACACGGTGGTCATCAAGCCCAGCGACATCACGCCGCTCTGCGGTCAGCTTTATGCCCAGGCGGCGCAGGCGGCGGGTTTGCCGCCGGGCGTGCTCAACGTGGTCAACGGCCTGGGCCAGGTGGGCGCGGCGCTGGTGGCCGATGAGCGCGTCAAGGGCCTGTGCTTTACGGGCTCGTGGGGCGTGGGTCGCCGGATCCTGGGGGCCTCTTTGGATCGCCCCGAGATGCTGGTGGCGCTGGAGATGGGCGGCAAGAACACCGTGGTGGTTCTGGACGACGCCGACATCCGGCACGCCGCCCACGACATCGCCATTGGCGGCTATCTGACCACCGGCCAGCGCTGCACCTGCACCGACCGTGTTTTGGTCCAGCGCAGCAAGCTGGGGGCGTTGGTAGACGCGCTGCGTCCGTTGGCCCAGAACCTGCGCTTTGGCGACCCCGACGACGCGGCCTGCTTTGCCGGGCCGATGGCCACCATGGCCGCCCGCGATCGCTTTGAGGCGGCGCTGGAGGCCGCCCGCGCAGGCGGCGCCGACGCCGTGGTGCCCGGTCAGCGTTTGCCCGGTGGCGCCTTCCGCACGGCGTCGCTGCACGTCTTGCCCGAGGGCGGCGCCGAGATCCACGGCTACACCGACGAAGAACTCTTTGGCCCCGACCTGTCGATCCAGATCGTCGAGGACGAGGCCGAGGCCGCCGCGATCCTGGGCCGCAACACCTACGGCTTTGCTAACAGCGTCTTTACGGCCAGCGCCGAGCGCTTTGAGGCCTTTTACGCCAACACGCGCTCCGGCATCCTCAACTGGAACCGGACCACCAACCAGGCCAGCCCCCGGCTGCCCTTTGGTGGCGTGGGGCGCAGCGGCAACTATCGCCCCGCCGGGGCCTACGCCGCCCGCAACACCGTCGTCCCCGTGGCCGTCAAGACGGCGCTGCCCGGCGCCTTTGAGCCCCACCCGATGTTGGCCCCGCACCTGGTCTCCCCAGACCTGGACGCGCTGGCCCAAAAACACGCCACCGAAGAAGCCGCCGAAGCCGCGCGCATGCCCCACGACTTCCCTCGGCCCACTCGCCCCAACTTCCCCAAAGGCGGCCACCTGCCCGCCTCGGAGCACTGGCGCCAGCGCCTTTATGCCCGTGGGCGGATGGCCAAGGAGAAGAAGCCGGGGGTTTATGACCACCTGCGCTCCTGGGGGCCGTGGATGGCGTCGGTGGACGCCGATCCGTTGGTGACGCTCGACGCCATGAGCCAGACCGCCACGCTGACCACGGGTTTTGCGCCCGATCCGGTGATGAAGGCCTGGGTTGAGGGCGAGTTTGCCGATGCGGCTTTGGACGGCGGGGATACGGCGCTGGGTGAGCATCCGGCGGCGATGGCGTATGCGGATTTGCTGCGCAGCGTGCTGCCGCAGCTTCCCCATGTGTCGTTTGTGAACTCGGGGGCCGAGTCCAACGAGAAGGCCTTTGCGCTCTGCCGCCTGAACGCCAGCAACCCCGACGCCGACCGTGTGTTGGTCTTTGAGGGGAGCTTGCATGGCCGCACGATGCTCTCGTTGCACTCGACGTGGAACCCGGTCAAGCGCGCGCCGTTTGAGATCCCTGGTTATGAGTCGACCTTTGCGCCCTTCCCGCTGTGGAAGACGCCCATGGAGGCCGAACCCGAAGCCCCCGAAGGGTTTTTGGAGGCCGTCGGCGGCGGTCAAATGGCCCAGGTCGTGGCCCAGTGGGGTCAGAGCGACGATGAGTTGTTGGCCTCCGAGGTCGCCTCGCTGGCGCGGGTGGACGAGGTGCTGGGCGAAGGGCGCACCTTTGCCGTCAGCATCGAGCCGATGCAGAGCGAGGGCGGGGATCGGTACGCCACGGCGCGCTACTTCCGGGCGCTGCGCTTGCTGACCCGTCACCACGGCGTGTCGCTGATTTTTGATGAGGTGCAGTGCGGGTTTGGGCTCGGCGGCCCGATCTTCTGGTTCTCGCTCTTTGACCTCATCGACAAGGACGGCAACCCGGACTTCCCCGACGCCGTGGTGGTGGCCAAGCGCGCCCAGGTGGGCCTGGTCATGAGCCGCTTTGAGGACCCGGAGCCGACCTCGGCCCACGCGGCCTCGTTGGTGCGCGGCCGCCTGCACTTGCAGTGGATGCTGGACCACCCCGACGATCACAAGCGGGTTCAGGATTTGGTCTGGCCGCGTTTGCAGGACATGGCCCGGCGCTACCCGCATCTGGTGCACAACCCGCGCGCCTGCGGCTTTGCCTTTGCCTTTGACCTGCCGTCGTCGGACCTGCTGGCGCCGTACTACCTCCAGCGCTTCTGGCGCGGGGCGGTGGTCTTTGGCGCGGGCACCCGCACGGTGCGCTACCGCATGTCGTCGGCCTTTGATGAGCGCGCCATCGACATGGTCTTTGAGGCCATGCGCCGGTCGCTGTCCTGGATCGACGCCCACCCCGGTCACCCCCCCCCGGTCTGGGCCGCCCAGCCCGCACCCGCGCCGCGTCCGCCCCTGGAGCACGAGCTGCGCGTGCGCGTGGCCAGCGCCGACGAGGCCGACGCCTTGATGCCAGCCGTCCTGGCGCTGGAGGCCGAGGTCTACGAACCGGCGCGCCGCGACCCCGAACACCTGCTGCGGATGGGCTTTGAAGATCCCGACGGCATCGCCGTGGTGGCCGAACTCCACGAAAATGGCCAGTGGACCCTGGTGGGCAGCGCGCTGGGTAGCCCGCTGGAGCGCTCGGGCACGACCGACGGGCTTAAAAACGACCCCATGAACGGCCGCCACAACACGCTCTACTCCCAAGCGCTCAGTGTTTCGCCGCGCGTCCAGGGACAGGGCGTCGGCAAGCAACTCAAGGCCGCCCAGCTTGCCCGCGCGGCCGAGATGACGCGCCCCGATGGTTCCCCCCGCTACCGCTACGTTTGCGGGCGCAACCGGGTGGGCTATACCGACGCCATGATGGGCCTCAACACCATCCACCACGCCCACGCCGTGGAGTGGCTCGATGGTCAGTACGGCGACCCTGAAGGCGCCGCCTACTACTACCGTCAGCCGGTGCGTCAGGCCGGGGCCGATCCCGACAACGCCAAAGCCGCGCCTGCCGTGGGCGTCAACCTGGCCTCGGGCATCGCGCGGCCCTTTGGCGCGCCGCCGCAGTCTTTGGTGAACGCCGAGCGCGACGGGCTCCTGACCGGTCCGACGATCTCCAAGATCACCATCTGCAACTACATCACCCCCGCCGTGGTCCGCTCGGTCGAGTTTGCCACCGCGCTGGTCCCCGACCACCCGCACGTCTACCTGACCTCGGGCCGCGACGAGACCACCGACAAGGCCATCCGCACGCTGCGCTACTACCGCAAGAGCGCCACCATCGCCATCGGCTTTGAGGGCGGTTATGTGGGCCACACCTCGTCCGGGTCGCGCTCGGTCAGTGATCCAGCCGTGCACCGCCAGGGACCGGCCTACTTTGACTGGCCGCGTCTGCCGCACCCGGCCGACGTGGGGACCGAGGCCACCATCGAGGCCCTGCGCGGCTGTGTCGAGGCCGCCGGAGGCCCCGAGCACATCCTGGGGCTCTTCTTTGAGCCGATGCAGGAGCGCACGGGCAAGGTGCCCCCAGCGGACTTCTGGCCCGCGCTGGAGTCGCTGCGCGCCGAGATGGATTTGCCGCTGGTGCTCTTTGAGACCGCCTCGGCCATGTGGCGCAGCGGCAATGGGACGGCCTTCGCCTTCCAGTCCCTGCCGGTCAAACCGGAGCTGGTGGCGTGGTGGGGCGGCGGTCAGACCGGCTTTGTCCACCTGACCAGCCGCTACTTCATCCCCAAACCGCTGATGATGGTCTCGACCTGGGACGGCGATGAGTTGAGCATGATTCGCCTCCACCACCAGCTTCGCGCCGCCCGCACGTTGGATCAGACCGACGCGCTGGCCGCCGCCGCCGAGCTTGACGCGGCGTGCGCCGCCAAGGGGATGGCCTGCCACGGTCAGGGGCTCTACCGGGTCATTGAGGCCGGGGAGGGCGCCGAGGCGCTGGCCAAAGCGCTGGCCGAGGCCGAGATCAAGGTTCGCGTCTATCCCGGCGGTCGTCTGGGCGTGGCGCCGCACCTGGACAGCGCTGCGGGCGACCTGCGGGCGTTGGCGGCGGCGCTGGGCAAGCAGGGGGATGCATGAGGGTCATTGAGTTGCCCGCCGGAGCCAGCGCGCTGCGGTGGGGTCAGGCCCACGGCGAGCACTTTCGAGACGAGATCCGCCAGGCGGCGCAGGTTCGCGTGGAGCTGTGCATGGCGTACAGCGGGTTTGAGTCGTCGCAGGCGCTCCTGGAGCTTGCCAGGCGCCACATGCCGGTTCTGGAAGCCTTTGACCGCGATCTTTATGACGAGGTCATGGGGATCGCTCAGGGCGCCGGGGTGGGCGTGGGGCAGGTGGTGGTCTTGAACCACTACACCGACCTGCGTGATCTGTCGCCGGGCGATGGGCCGGGCGAGGATGATTGCACGGCGGTGGTGAGCCGGACGCATGAGGGGATGTTGTTGGCGCAGACCTGGGATATGCATGGGTCGGCGCTGCCTTATGTGGCCATGGTGCACGTGCCTGAGGGTGAGCTTGCGCCCGAGGCCTGGTTGTTGTCCATCGCCGGGTGCGTGGGCATGACGGGGATGAATGCCCACGGCGTGGGGGTGACGATCAACAACCTCAACAGCACCGACGCCAAGGTGGGGGTGTTGTGGCCCGCGCTGGTGCGGCGTTTGCTGCGCGAGTCGGACGCCAAGTCCGCGTTTGACCTCTTGATGCAGGCGCCGATTGGGTCGGGGCACCATTACATTGTGGCCGATGCCGAGCAGATTTTTGCCGTGGAGACCTCGGGACACCACCGCAAGGTGACTTTCAGCGGTCCAGAGGGCACCTACGTGCACACCAACCACTGTTTGGATGAGGCTGTGGCCGCATGCACCACGGTGCCCGACACCAGCACGACCTACGATCGCCTGGAGATGGCGCGCCGCTCGATTGAGTCGCGCCCGATTGAGGGTGTGGCGGACATGTGGAGCCGTTTGGCCAGCCACGAGGGCTACCCCAGGAGCATTTGCACGCATTTGTCGTCGCCCGAAGACCCGCACGGCCCCGAGACCTGCGGCGGACTGGTGATGAACCTCTCGGGCGGTTTTTTGTGGGCCGCCCCCGGTTGCATGGTGGACAACCCGCACACCACCTTCACCTTTGGCCGCGGCCCTTGCCGCCGTGGTCCCTTGAATGGATGAGGTCACCCGTGACCCACGAATACCCGTTTTTCTTCACCTGGTCGCGCCAGGACAAGGTCCGCCCGTTGGAGCTGATCGGCGGCGACGGCGCCTGGTTTGACACCGCCGATGGGGGGCGCTGGTTGGACATGGGGGCGCTGGTCTATCAGGCCAACGTCGGCCACGGCCACGAGCGCATGATCGAGGCCGTCAAACGCCAGGCCGACTCGCTCTGCCTGGCCACGCCCACCGCCGTCTACCCGGCCAAGGTGGAGCTGGCCCAGATGCTCCTGGATTTGGCGCCGCCGGGCTTCTCCAAGGTCTTTTTCACCCTGGGCGGCTCCGAGGCCAACGAAAACGCGCTGAAGATCGCGCGGATGGTCACCGGCCGCTACAAGGCCATCAGCCGCTTTCGCTCCTACCACGGGGCGACCATGGGGGCGCTGACGCTCAGCGGAGACTACCGCCGTCCGCCGCTCGAACCCGGCATCCCGGGCGTGGTCCACGCGCTCGATTGCTACTGCGACCGCTGCCCCTTTGGCAAAACCCTCGACACCTGCCAGCGCGAGTGCGCCCAGCACATCGGCCAGTTGATGCAGTTGGACGGCCCGGAGAGCTTCGCGGCCGTCTTCATGGAGCCCGTCCCCGGCGCCAACGGCGTTCTGGTGCCGCCGCCCGAATACTGGCCCGCCGTGCGCGAGGCCTGCGACCGCCACGGCACGCTTCTGGTCTGCGACGAGGTCTTGACCGGCTTTGGCCGCACCGGAAAATGGTTTGGCCACAACCACTTCCCCGACGCCGTGCCCGACATGATCGTCTGCGGCAAGGGGCTCACCGGCGGCTACGGCGTCCTGGGCGCGGTGCTGGTCCACGAGCGGGTGGCCTCGCACTTTGACCACAACTTCCTTTACGCCGGCCTGACCAACTACGCCCACCCGCTGGGCTGTGCCGCCGGGGTCGAGGCCATCAAGGTCTACCGCGAGGAAAACCTCATCGGCCGCGCCGAGGCCCTCTCGCCGCTTTTCCTGGCCGAACTCGAAGCCATCAAAGCGCGCCACCCCGAAAAGGTCTCCTTCACCCGAGGCCAGGGCCTGCTGGCGGCGCTCGAACTCAACGCCTCACCCCAGCAATGGGAGTCGATCGTCGACGGCCTCGTGCGCCGCCGCGTCTACACCCACCCCAAGCCCGGCACCGGCATGTTGGTGCTCTCGCCGCCGCTGTGCATCTCCGAGCAAGACATGCGCCACGGTCTGGGCCTGATTGAAGAGGTCATCGCCGAATACTGATACCAAAATGCAGACGTCCGACTTATTTTGTGACGGCCCTAACGGCGTCAGCAACCACGTGACTTACTCGCGGTAGCGCTGCTACAGCTTCGTTCGTCCCGAGGCTGCTGACATCCGTTATTGCTCGCCCCAAAACAAGCCTTTTATCTGCATTTTGGTATGAAGCACCTTTCATCGGCACCCAAGCCCGGCTCTGTCTCTTGGCTTTGATGCAACAATTTGTGGTTTGAAGCCGTTTGAATTCAGGCGGCCTATCCGGGCTGGTGGGCTTCAAAGGGCAAGCGGCGCTCCCAGCGACGCAGGCCGGTGGCGTCGGGGCCGAGGTGGGCCTTGGTGGGAAGGCGCTGGTCGATCAAGGCCCGGTGTTTGGGCTGGTTGCCGTCGTTGAAGGCGTTGCTGTCTGGCAGCGTGAGCTTGGTCTTCAGGCGCCCGCTGCGGTGGCGGACAAGGCGCACGATGTGGTCGCCCCTGCGCCGGTGGGTGATGGCCGCCGCGCCGTTGTCGTGCCAGCGTGTCCACATGGGGTTGGGGATCACCAGGGAGCCTTCTGGGCGCCACTCCTCAAAAGGTGTCCCGTTGGGGTGATAGCGCCGCCACTGACCGTTTGGCTCCCCGTGTTCAAAGTGCCCCTCTTCATCGATCTGGCCGTTCTGGCGTCTGCGGCTGATGTACGCGCCGTGGCGTTTTCCATGATGCCACCAGCACTCTCCGGCGCGGATCCCGCTGGGGTGGTAGAGGCGCGAGACGCCGTGGCGCTGTCCTTTGAGGTATTGGACCTCCTCCCTCAGGCGTCCGCTGGGGTAGTGGTGGCGCCACAGGTCTGACATGGCGCCCGCTTCAAAGACCCCCTCATCAATGGGCAGTCCATCGACGCTGATGCTCCGGTAGGGGCCGTGGAGTTTGCCGTGCCAGAAGACACAGACAGAGGCCAGCGCGTCGGCCTCAAAATGTCCCATGGCCAGTGGATCCCAGGCGCGTGGGATGGTGGGCATTCTGACAACGGGGGGATTGCCCAGCGGTTCGACTTCGACGTGAAACCAACTGGGGCGGCGTTGGTGGTTTGAGTGATGGGCGCGCGGATCGTTGGTGTACCAGAGCTTGTGGACCCCGTGGGGCTGGTCATCGACCATGTTGCAGGCCTGCCAAAGGGTGCCCTGGGTGGTCCACCAGCGCCACAGGCCCTGGCGCTTGCCGTTGTGGACGTAGCCCGAGGCCACCGGGAGGCGCCGCCTGGGGCGATGCGGGGCGGGATCAAAGGGGTAGCGCTCGACGACAAAGGTGCCGGGGTCGATGTCGTGGCTCTGGAGCCAGGCGCGGTGGATGTTTTTCAGGTCCCGGCCATGTTGCCAGATCAAGGCGCGGGCGGCGTCGGGCCTGAGGCGGACTTTGGCGATGGCCTCCATCAGGGCGTGCTCGTCCAGTTCGGGCTCGTCTGGAGCGGCCAGCATGGGCAGGAGCGGTTCGGTGATGTGGTGGTCGTGGAGGTAGGCCGCGATGATGGGGTCCAGCGGTGTGTCGTCATCGTGGTGTTCGAGGGTCACGTGTGCCCAGGCGCGCTGGGTGTTGGGCAGCAGTCCTCGGATGGTCTCGATGGTGCGGCTGACGTCGTGAATCAAGGTCACCTCCCTGGGTTGTGGGGATTGGGGAGTGGGTATATGGACCTCGTGATGGCGGGTGTCAAGGCAGAAAAATGAACTTTGAAAAAGTGGTCTCTTTGGGGAATGGTGTGGGGGCTTCAGGTGTTTCAGAGGCATACACATTCACAGGGTAAAATTCATTTTGAGGCCATGGTGGGCCATCGGTGCGCCTTGTGGTTATAATTGTGTCTTGATGATTTGCTTGTTTGGCCTGCACTGGAGAGACGATGGCGCTGCCTGGAACCCTGTACCGCTTTGAGATTGACGTCAGCGACACCGACCGGGGTGTGTACGAGGTGGTGGAGCTGCGCGTGGTGCAGCACCCCTCGGAGTCGGTGCCGTATTTGCTGACGCGCCTGGTGGCCTACGCGCTCAACCTGCAAGAGGGGTTGGCGATGTCCAAAGAGGGCCTGTGTCAGGTGGAGGACCCGGCCCTTTTTGTGGATGATCTGACCGGTCAGCGTCAGATCTGGATCGAGGTGGGCTGTCCCAGCGCCGAGCGGCTCCACAAGGCGTCCAAGGCGGCCGGGGCGGTGCGGGTCTATGTGCACAAGGCTGTGGAACCGTGGTTGCGGCAGGTGGTGGGCAAGACCATCCACCGGCGCCAGGAGGTGGAGGCCTTTGCGCTGCCGCCCGAGGGGCTGGAGGCGTTGGGCCAGAGCCTCAAGCGCAACAATCAATGGGTCCTGGTGCACACCGAGGGGCAGCTCTATATCACGGCCAACGACGAGACCTTTGAGTTGGAAGTGACGCGGCACAGTCTGGAGCCATCCTAAAGTCTGGATTGGGCGTTGTGTGATGTGTTGGTGGACGGCATTTGTCAGCCCCACGCTTGGCTGGTAGTTTTTGTCATCAATCGGAAGACCGAACCCCACGGCGATCAGAGCGGTTCCAGATTGTTTTGTGCAATCAAGTGCGTTGGTTCAGGCCGTCAGGGATGCTTCTGGCTGGCTGCGTGGTGATTGGAGCGGTGCAACAGAGGCGCCATGCGTTCAAAGACGCACGACATTGCTGAAGGATCGTTCATCGACGAGCGCTTCCAGATCCTGGGGGTGCTTGGGAAGGGCGGCTTTGCGACCGTTTACAGGGCGCGGCAGGTCAACATCGGGCGCGATGTGGCCATCAAGATCCTCTCGCTGGATTCGAACGACTCCCAGCAAAGCACAAAGATGCAGATGCGCCTGATGCGCGAGGCCCGCAGCGCCGCCAGCATCGAACACCCCGACATTGTGGGCATCCATGACGTGGGCGTGACCCCCAGTGGGGCGCCGTACATCGCCATGGAGATGCTCAAGGGCCACGACCTGAGCCATGAGCTTCACCAGATCGGCAGCATGAAGCCCGAGCGCCTGCTGCCGCTGATGTGCCGCTGCCTGGATGCGCTGGCCGCCGCCCATGACAAAGGCGTGGTGCATAAGGACTTAAAGCCCTCCAACCTCTTTTTGACCAACCCTGGGACGCTGGTCGAGGCGCTCAAGATCCTGGATTTTGGCATCGCGGCCCTTTTGGGGGACCAGGAGCAGCGTTTGACGGGCACTGGCCAGTATCTGGGCACCATCCGCTACAGCCCGCGCGAGTATATTGAGCATCAGATCGTCAGCCCGGCCCTGGATGTCTACCAGATGGGGCTCATTTTGGTGGAGGCGTTGACGGGTTCGCCGGTGGTTCAGGGGCAAAGCCCGGTGCACTGCGTGCACATCCACGCCACAGGCCGCTTGCCGGTGCCAAAGATCCTGGTGGAGAGCCCGCTGGGGCCAGTCATCGCCCAGGCGCTGGCGCTCGACCCCGCCGAGCGCTATGCCGACGCGGGGGCCTTTCGCGATGCGTTGATGGCGGTGGATGCGGGCGCGCTGCCGGTGGTGGCGTACGATGGCCCCACCGAGTTGCTCTGTGACTTTTCGGCGTCCATGCGCGGTGGGGTGACCGTCCCGAACCCCAGCGTCGAGCCACCTGCGCCAGCGCCGGTTGAGCTTGCGTCAAAGCCCAAAGCGGTCTTTGAAGCGGCGCCCGAGCCTGAAGACATCTCAGAATCCCCGGCGCCGTTGCCCCGCAGCGGGCTTTCCAAGGGCAAGCTGGCGGTGCTGGTGGTGGCGGCGGTGTTGATGGGGGTGTTGTTGGCCGGTGGCTCGATGCTCCTTGGTATGTGGGGGGCACCCGAGGCTCAAAAGGCCGCTGTGGAGCCCCGAAAACCGGCGAGGACCAAAGGGGATGAGTCTCAAGAGGCCAACCGGGGCGACTCCAAGGGCCAAGGGGCTTCGACGCTTGTGCTCACCAGTGACAAGGCCGCCCTTGAGAAGGTCGAGGTGACGCTCAAGGCCAGTCCCCAGGGGGCGCGGATTGAGCAGGGTGGTCAGTTGCTGGGCACGGGGCAGGCGGTGGTGGAGTTTGCCTCTGCCGAGGCCGAGCCTGTGGACGTGACGGTGTCTTTGCCCGGCTACGTCAGCAAGCGCGTCAAGGTTGCCCCCGGACAAGAGACGCCGCCTGTGGTGCGTTTGGAGAAGATTCAGCGCGCCGTTGACAAGGGCCGAAAGCCGCCCGTGCGTCCGGTGAAGAACGTCGAGCCAAAGAAGGAACCCGCTGCGGTGAAGAAGCCTGAGCCGGTGAAGTCTGGCGGTGACAAGAAGAAGGATGAAGCGGGTCAGCACCCGACCATTTTGCCATGATCAAGACTGTGTTGCGCGTTGTATCCGGGGTGTGTGTGGCCCTGGTGGTGCTGGTGTGGGGGGCCGCGGTGATGGCCCAGACGGCGCCGCCCTCGGTGGAGTTGACCCCGTTCCAGTTGGAGCTTGATAAGAAGGCGGCCGAGGCCTATCTCAAGGGCGACTATGGCCGCGCGGTGAGCCTCTATGAGACGTCGCTGGAGTCGGGGCAGGCCAACATCACCTGGCTGAGCCTTGGCCGGGCGCTCTTTAAGATGGGTCGGTGCGCGGATGCCTCACAGGCCCTCGACAAAGTCATGACGGCGCCCCGCGTGCCCAAGCCGTCGCCCGAAGAGGTGGAGGCGGCGCTGGAGCGCTACCGCCTGGAGATGGCCGAGCTTTGCGACGGCAAGCTGAAGGTCGTCTGTGCCCAGCCCGAGGTTCAGATCCAGATTGACGAGGGTCCAAAGCAGGCCTGTTCGGCAGCGCCGATGTCCATTGCGCCGGGCGCCCACCGGCTGCGGGCGACGCTCCACGGTCTGTCGCAGGAGCGCAAGGTGTCGATCGAGCCGCTCAAGACCAGTCGCGTGGAGGTCGCTTTTGAGCGCGACGCGGTGGTTCTGGCGCTGCTCAAGGGCGGTCAATGCGACAAAGCCAGGCAGTTTATGGGCGCCGATGAGCCCACCGGGGATGTGAAGGCCGCCTTTGATGCTTCTTGTGGTCCTGCGGTGGTGGCCACACCCGACGGTGGGGGCCCGGGAGGGCTTTCAACGGCAGGTTGGGTTTTGACCACGGTGGGCGGTGCAGCGCTTCTCTTGGGGACGACAGTGGACATTGTGGTCCTGGGAGCGCTCTTTTCTGACTTGGAAGACGCTGGTCAGCGTGGCGCTGCCGATGAATTTGCCGAAATCGAGAGCGACATCGCCGAGACCCAGGCTGTCAACCTGGGGATTTTTGTGGTGGGCGGCGCGCTGGCGGCCACGGGGCTGGTTTTGATTCTGCTTGATGGGGACGATGAGTCTGCCCAGGACGCCAGGGCGTTGGACCTGGGCGGCTGGGTGGATGGTGACGGCGGCGGTGTGCAGCTGCGCGGCCGTTGGTAGGGGAGGGTGGCCGATGAAAGGCGTGCGCGTGCTCTTGTGTGTGCTGGGTTTGTTGGTTGCGGTGCCGTCCCTGCCGGGCTGCAACACCTTTCGGGACACCGATGGGATTGAGTTGGTGGACCTCAACGACGAAGACGGCGACGGGTTGTCCGACGCGCAGGAGTTGGCCAGCGGGACCGATCCTGCGGACATCGACAGCGATGATGACGGCGTCTTTGATGGCGACGATGGCCTGCAGGACACCGACGGAGATGGGCTGATCAACGCGCTGGACCCCGACAGTGACAACGACGGCGTGCTTGATGGCACCGAAGGGGGTCGCTCCATCGCAGATTTGGACGACGACACCGAATTTCTCCGAGGTTTTTTTGTGCCCGACGCCGATGAGGACGCCACGGCCACAGATCGGCTCAACCCCGACAGCGACGGCGATGGGATTGACGATGGGGCCGAGGATCCCAACGGCAATGGCCGGGTGGATGCGGGCGAGTCTGATCCCAACGACCGCAACGACCCGGTGGAGTTGGACGACGACGATGGCAACAACGACGACAACAACGATGACGGCAACGATGGGCTGCCGCCGTCGGACGAGGACGGCGATGGGCTGACGGACCAGCAAGAGGTCTTTCGCGGGACCCGTGGCGGCAATCGAGACACCGATGGCGACGGCATCGAAGACGGCGACGAGCCCAATTGGAATGTCGACATGGACGGCGACGGTTCCATCAACGCGCTGGACGCCGACAGCGACGGTGACGGCGTGGATGATGGTGCCGACAACTGCATTCTGATCGCCAACGCGGACCAGTCGGACAACCCCTGCGTGTCGCGTTGAGCGGCTTTCTTAAGCAGACTGTTGGCAGGGCCTATTCAGGCATTTCCTGAAGCGTGGCGCGCAGGTTGAAGACGGCGCGCCCTTCATCCAATCCCTTGTGCTCATAGAGGCTCATGGGCCGCCAGGACGGTCTTGGTACCCGTCCGTCTTGTCCCTGGGGTTGCCAGTGGGGGCTGTCGTGCAGGGCCTCTTGCATGTGTCGGGCGTAGTCCTGGACGTCGGTGGCCAGGTGGAGTTGGCCGCCGGGCCGGGTGCGCTCGGCCAGCAGCGAGAGGATCTGGGGGCGGACGATGCGGCGCTTGTGGTCTTTGGTGCGGTGCCAGGGGTCGGGGAAGAAGATGCAGGTTTGGTCCAGGGGGCGGCCGCGCAGGTGCTCGGCCAGGACGATCATGGCGTCGCCGCGCAGAACCCGGACATTGGTCAGCCCCAGTCGTTCGACGTGTCCCAGCAGCGCGCCGACCCCTGGGCGATGGACTTCGATGCCCAGGAAGTTGCGCTGTGGGGCCTGTGAGGCCATGTGGGCCAGCACGTCGCCTTTGCCAAAGCCGATTTCGAGCGTGACGGGGTGGTCGTTGCCAAAGGCGGCCTCCAGGTCGAGGGTCTGGCCGTACTTGAAGGTGAGGCCAAACTGGGGCCAGAGCCGCGCAATGGCGCGCTTTTGACCGCGCGTGATGTGTCCCTGGCGGCGCAGGTAGCTGCGGGGCCATTGCTGGACCGGTTCAGCGGTGTCGTCTGTGCTGCTGGGGTCTTTGGGGTCGTCTTGAGACATCATTGGGGCTCTGCGGCTTGGTGGTGGCCGCGGATGTGCTGGCCTTGGGTCGGGGCAGAACCTACCGGATGGACCGTGGTGGGCGCAAAGGGGTCGCTTGATTCATGCCGAGGCGGGGGCGGCAAGGCCAGCGGCGGCGAAGTCCAGCAGGAGCCCGACTTTGGGACCGGCGGCTGCGATGCCGTAGATGATGACGGCGGGGTTGGCGATCGCCAGGCGCGTGTCCATCACTGCGGCGGGCACGCCAGGGCACAAACTCACCAATTGGGCGACCTGCGCCGCGTGTTCGGCCTGCACCATGGCCTCCATGTGGGCCGTCAACGCCTCCATTTCCCCCAAAATGACCCTGGCCAGAAGCCCCTGGCCCGCAGCGCCCCATGTGGGGTGGCGGCGCTCCAGCAGCACAATGGGCAAGAAGGCCCGGTAGACAAAGGCCTGGAGCTTGGAGGGGTTGGGGTGCAGGCCCAGCTCCCGGCTCAGCGCTGGGGTGACGTCGATGGGTTGGTCGATGGCCAACAGGACGTGGTCCAGAGCGGCGGTGAAGAGCCCTTCGCGGCTGCCAAAGTGATACTGGACCGCGGCGGTGTTGCGCTGACCGGCCTCTTTGCAAATGGCGCGCAGGCTGGCGCCCTGGGCGCCGTCTCGCGCCAGTAAGTTGATGGCGGCCTCGATGAGGCGCCGGCGCGTCTCTTCCACGTTTGAACCTCGACCTCGGCTCATGCCTTTGCCTCCCGTGTGGGTGGGGCGATGAAAAATCGTCTCTGTGCCCCTTGTGAATTAAATCATGTGTTTTAAATATTGGCCAGCATTGGTTTTAAATCATATGCTTTAAATGGTGGGTTTGCAGACAAATCAAAGGTCGGGAGGTGTGCATGCAGGGTTTGGAGGGGTTGTTGGGTGCAGGAGAGGCGGCCTTGCCGGGGGCTCCGGCGGGGTTGGGGGCGGTCTTGGAGCTTTTGGCCGGGGCGTTGGTCTTTTTGGCGGTGCCGTTTCTGATTTTGGAGGTCTGGCAACTGTGGCGCCGTGGGGATTTGAGTTGGGTGCGGATCAAGGGGATGTTGACGAGCGTCTTTTGTTTGCTGCCGGCGTGGGTGGTGCAGGCGCTGGCGACGGGGGGGTTGGTGGCGATCGCCTTTGGGCTTGGTGCCCTGGCGCCCTGGTCGATCCCGACCACTTGGGGGACAGCGCTCTTGTGTCTGGTCCTGGTGGACTTCCTCTACTACTGGGAGCACCGGTTGGGGCACGAGGTCAACGTGTTGTGGGCGCTCTACCACTCGGTGCACCACTCGGCCAACCATTATGATCAGACCATTGGGGGTCGGATCAGCTTTGTGGACTTCTTTTTTTCGCCCTGGTTCTACGCGCCGCTGGTGCTGGTGGGTTTTGAGCCGCTGCTGGTCCTGGCGAGCTTGGGGTTGGTTTTGGCCTGGCAGCAGTGGCTCCATACGGAGTTGATCGATCGGCTGCCGTGGTTTGATGGCTGGCTCAACACGCCCTCAAACCACCGCGTGCATCACGGGCGCAATCCCCAGTATCTGGACAAGAACTACGGCGGGGTGCTCATGGTCTGGGATCGCCTCTTTGGGACCTACGAGCCCGAGGGCGAGGCGGTTGATTATGGTCTGGTGGAGAAGCTGGAGAGTCAGCACCCGGTGGCGGTGCACACGCACTCGGCGCGCAAGCTCTGGGAGAAGCTCAAGACCGTGCGCTCATTGCCCGAGGCGGCGCGCCTGCTGCTGAGCAACCCGCCTTTTTAGGGGTTTTGGTGTGAAGACTTGGTGGGTTGGATCGTTGAATGTCCCTGGGGAGATTGGTCTCCCTGGGGATGTCTTCTTGGGGCAGCCCAAGGGTCGCTCTTTTGGTTGCCTGGACTTGTGCTATGGTGGGGTGGCCAGAAGAGGGGGGTGTAATCATCATCCGTCGTGGATATGGAGAGTTCTTGGGTATGCGCAGATGGTTTGCATGGGTCGGTTTGGTGGGGTTGTTGTGGGCTGTGTCGGCGTGCGCCACCAGTGAGTTACCCCCAGAAGAAGAACTGGACGAGCCGGCCAACAACACCAGCCCGCCGGCCAACAACGCGGCGCCTCCCCCCGAGTGCTTTGACCGGGACAACGACGGCTTTGGGCGCGGCACGGCCTGTCTGGGGCCGGACTGTGACGACACAGATCCGACGCTGAACGTGGACTGCTCGGCGGCCTGCACGGACAACGACGGCGACGGCTACGGCGAGGGCAACGATTGCCTGGGGCCGGACTGCGATGACAATGATCGCAACGTGCGGCCCGGTGCGCGAGAGATCTGCGGCAACGAGGTCGATGACGACTGCGCCGATGGTGACGAGCCCTGTCCTGTCAACTGCGTCGATGAAGACGGCGACCAGTACGGTGAGGGCGATGGCTGTCTGGGTCCGGACTGCGATGACACCAACCCAGCCATCAACCCCGATGCCAGCGAGCTTTGCAACGAGCGCGACGACAACTGTGACGGTCAGATCGACGAGTGCGCCAGTCCGCTGGAGGTCTGTGACCGCAACGTGCTGGACTGTCGTGGGATTCAGGAGGCCTCTTGCGCGCGTGACTCGGAGTGTTTGACGGGGTTGGTCTGCGAGAACATGGTCTGTTTGGGGACCGAAGGGGTCGATTGCGACAACAACGACCAGTGCGCCGACTCTTTTGTGTGCGACAACGGGCGGTGCATCCCGGATCCCGACGTGGACATTTGCGAGCAGTTGGACTGTGAGGCCGGGGAGATGGTGTGTTTGCGCGAGCAAGCGACCTGCGTGGAGTGCATCGAGCACTTTGAGTGTCCCGGCGTGGAGTTGTGCGCGGGCTTTACCTGCAACGTGGTGGCCGACCGCACGTTGACCACCGAAGAGACTGCCGTGACGGAGATGTCCCAGTTCCTGGCCGACTGTTTCCTGGGCGGCAGCGACGATGAGGTGGCCTTGTGCGGCATCCTGGACGCCGTGGCGCTGCTCAACCCGCTGACCGAAGACGAGGTGCGCGATCACATTTGCGACGACGCCGTCGCCGAGGACTTTGTGGGCGGCGATCGGGATCTCTCGGCGGCCCGGGGCGTGGTCGGCTGCGGTCTCTTCAACGACGACGACCTGACCTGGCCCAGGGGGCTGCTGCCCGGCAGCTTCTGGGAGATCTGCATGTGGACGGTGCCGCCAAGCGGCCTCTTTGACGAGCGCAGCGTCGTCGTTCAGCCTTGCGAAGAGTTCCCCGCCGTGCGCTGAGCCGCGTCATTGTGCGACTCGTCCGCTTGCGCGTCGTCCGCCTGCGCGTCGTCAGACTGCGATTCGGCGGCGGGCAGCATCCTGGACTTCGCGGCGCTGACCGGCGGAGGCAAGCCCTTGTTCAGCGCCGCCTTGAGCGCCGCCTCAAAGCGCCCCACAAACGCGTCAATGTCCTTCACCAGCGGCGGCACATAGGCAAAAGTCAGGTTCAAGCGCCCCTCGACCGTGGCCGCCCCCACCCAAAAACACGCCCCCAACCCATGCTGCGCCGTCGCATAATGCACGTGCGTCAAGTGCGGCGTTTGGCGCACTCGCCCCAGATTGGACACAAAGGTGGTCTGCTGGCGCCCGTGGCTGACGGTGGCGCTGGTGGCGATCCACTCGGGTTTGAAGTTGACCCAGTCTACCAGGCGCATGGAGTCGATGGGGTCGCCTCGGTCCAGCATCTGGGCCAAACGCATGCGCACCATATTGGCCAGCGGCCAGAATGGCTCCGAGGGCGCCACGCGGAACATCCACGACACCGATCCGATCAGCAAGCCGATGGCGTCGCCCGAGACCGGCGGCGAGCACGACGCCCGCAGGTCGACGTTGGCGTCGCAGCTCATCCACAGCGGCTTGCCGCTGGGGTGGGTCTGGGCGGCGGCGATGAGCATGGCCGCCGAGAGCGCCCCCTGGACGGTGGTCTTATGGCGACGGCAGGCGGCGACCAGGGCGCCGGTGGTCTCTTCTGAGAGGTTCAGCGTGCGCAGGCGCGTGCGGCGCTGTGACCAGGTCGCCTCGGGGTCTTCGGTGAGCATGACCGGCGGGACAAAGCGCCGAAACGCCTCCCGGACAATGAAGCGCAGGCGCGCACCCCAACCCAGCTTCCCCGGCAGCATGTCGTCGAGCGCGGGCAGCATCGGCCTGGGCGAAGCGGGCGGCAGCGGCTTGCTCGCCGCCAGCAGGCCGCAACATGTCAACAGTTGGCGGATGAAGGCCACCGACGAGCGCCCATCCTCCAGCGCGTGGTGGAAGGCCATCACCAACGTCAGCGGCTGGCCGCGGCAGGCGGCCACGCGCCATAGCGGGGCGTCTGTGTGGGTGTCAAAGCCGGCGTCGAGCCATTGGTGGGCGATCTCCAGTGGGTCTTCGTCCCGTCTGCTGAAGTCCACCGTGGGGTTTTGCTGCGGCATAAAGCGCAGCGTCCCCTGGCGATCGCTGCGGATGTGGGCGCGCAGCGTCGGGTGTTTGTGCTGGAGGTGGGTCAGCGCCGCCCGCAGGTGCTCGTCCTCAATGGCGGTGTCGATGGCGGCGATGACCACGTGCGTGGCCCCTCCAAAGGGGTTGAGCCACTCAAAGAGCCGCTCGGGGCCTCCCAGGGGGCGGTCTGCCGGGACGTTGGTGGGGGTTGTGGGAGTCAGTTGGGTCATGCGTGTCGGTGTCTGTGGTAGGCTTGGGGTGGTTGGATGCAGCCCTCCGGGCGTTATGTGGCCGTTGGGCCCGCCGGGTGCCGGGCCCCTGGCCCCCCAG